>PMIH01000221.1:0-39707 GCA_003158255.1 Rhodocyclaceae bacterium | reverse complement strand
TTGCCTTCCTGCACATTGACGCGTTCGCCGGCGCGCAGGTCTTCGAGCGACTTGCCGGAGAGCTTGCCGTAGCCAGGAAACTTGCGTACCGAATAGCAAACATCACCATTGCCGGCGACATAGGCCAGGCCGCGTTCCGTCAATGTTTCGATGAGGGCGATCATCTGCCCCACGTATTCGGTGGCACGCGGTTCGAAATCGGGCATCAGGCCACCCAGGGCAGCGATGTCCTCGTGCATGAAAGAAATCTGGCGATCGGTCAGTTGCCGGATGGTTTCGCCGTTCTCCGCCGCGCGCTTGATGATCTTGTCGTCGATGTCGGTGATATTGCGCACGTAGGTGACGCTATATCCGGATGCGCGCAACCAGCGCACAATCATGTCGAACGCCAGCATCATGCGGGCGTGGCCGATGTGGCAAAGGTCGTAAATCGTCATGCCGCAGACATACATGCGGACACGACCCGGCTCGATGGGCACGAAATCCTGCAACGTGCGCGTCAGGGAATTGTGAAGTTTGAGCATGAATTGCGAAGGAGAAGGACAAAATGCAAAGTTTCGCGCCCGCTGTCTCCGCTGGGCGTCATTGTCCAGACAGGCTGCTTCTTGCTAGAATCAAGAGCTTATCTGACTATTTTCGCCAATTATAACATGACGTTGTCTCGCTTCTTTTTGCCCCGGCTGTGTGCGTTCGCCGTGTTGTTCATGCTGGTAGGCGGCGCGCGCGGCGATGCCATTCAAGACATCGGCAACCTGCTGAAGCAGGGCCAGCAGGCGCAGGCGCTCGAACAGGTCGACAAGTATCTGGCCGACAAGCCGAAGGATGCCCAAGGGCGATTCCTCAAGGGACTGATCCTGACCGAGATGAACAAGAGCAGCGAAGCGATCGCGGTATTCCAGAAGCTGACCGAGGATTACCCGGAACTACCCGAACCGTACAACAATCTCGCGGTCATCTACGCCCAGCAGAAGCAGTACGACAAAGCCAAACAGGCGCTGGAGATGGCAATCCGCACGCATCCTTCCTATGCCACCGCCCACGAGAACCTCGGCGACATCTACGCCCGCATGGCGAGCCAGGCCTACGACAAGGCATTGCAGATTGATTCTTCGAATACCAGCGCGCAGACCAAGCTGTCGATGATCCGCGATCTGATGGGCAGCAACGTCCGCCACGGCCAGAGCAGCGCCGTGACGAAACCGGCCACCATCGTCGCCGCGCTGGAGCCGAAGATGACCACCAAGCCGACCGAGGTCAAGCCGGTCGAAGCAAGAATCCCGGTAACCAAACCGGTCGAAGCCGCGCCGGTAGTTGCGCCGACAGTTCCACCGGTAAAGGCCGCCACCGCCGCCGACGTGACCAAGTCGGTCGAAGCCTGGGCGACCGCCTGGTCGAAGAAGGACGTCAAGGGCTACCTGTCCCATTACGCCGCCGACTTCAAGACACCGAGTGGCGAGTCCCGCGCCAAGTGGGAAGCCGACCGTGCCCAGCGCATCGACAAGCCGGGCGTAATCAGCGTCAGCGTCGAAGGCATGCAAGTCGAGGCAGAAGGCGCCAACAAGGCCACCGCCCGCTTCCGCCAGCTGTACCGGTCGGCCAAGCTCAAGACATCCAGCCGCAAGGCGCTGGTGCTGGTTCGCCAGGACGGCAAGTGGCTGATCCAGCAAGAACGGATCGGCAATTGACCAGGCACCGGACCATGCTGCTGCGTCTGCTGCGGAAATGCGCCGTTGCCCTCGCTATCTTTGGCTGTTCGCTGGCCGCCAACGTGGCGGCACAACCACGCTATTCCGATTCCGGCCCCGAGCCGCTGCTCGCCCGCCTGTTCGACCAGATCGAGCAGAATCATTGGGAGCCCGCGCTCCAGCAAGCCGATGCGCTGATCCGCGCCTATCCGAACTTCCGTTTGGCATACTTGATCCGCGGTGATCTGCTGCTGGCCCACTCGAAACCACTGATGGCTTTCGGCCAGGGCGGCGTCGGCGTCGCCGGCGACAAGGTGGCCGACCTGCGGGCGGAAGCCATTGCCCGCCTGCGCGCCTACAAGAACAAACCGACCGACGGCTATGTGCCGCGCTACTTGCTGCAATTGCGCAACGACCAGAAGTTCGCCGTCGTCGTCGATACGCAGAAGTCGCGCCTGTACCTGTACCAGAATGACAATGGCACGCCGCAGTTCGTCGCCGACTACTACATCACCCAGGGCAAACTGGGTGCTGAAAAAACGCGCGAAGGCGACCAGCGCACGCCGATCGGCATCTATCACGTCACCGCCAGCCTGCCGCGCCAGAAGCTGGGCGACTTCTACGGCTCCGGCGCGTTTCCCATCAGCTACCCGAACGACTGGGATCGCCGCATGGGCCGCAACGGCCATGGCATCTGGCTGCACGGCACGCCTTCCGACACCTTCTCGCGGCCGCCGCGGGCATCGGACGGCTGCGTCGTCCTGGCAAACCAGGACCTCGACGCCATCGGCCGCACGCTGCAAATTGGTTTGACGCCGGTCATCATCAGCAACAGCATCGAATGGTTGTCGCTCGACGACTGGCAGGCGGAACGCAAATCGCTGCTGGCGATGATCGAAGCCTGGCGGCAAGACTGGGAAAGCCGCGACACCGACCGTTACGCCCTCCACTACTCGCGCAAGTTCCAGTCGGACAGCTTCGACTACAACGGCTGGATCGAACAGAAGCGCAAGGTCAATGCCGGCAAGACCTGGATCAAGGTCAGCGCCGGCAACATCAGCATGTTCCGCAATCCTGGCAAGGAAGAGTACGTCGTCGTCACCTTCGAACAGGACTACCGGAGCAACAACCTCGCCAACGTGATGAAGAAGCGGCAGTACTGGATCAAGGAAGACGGCCGCTGGAAGATCGTTCACGAAGGCGCCGGCTGATCGCCCCTTTCACTACCCCGGAGAAACACGCATGAAAAAGCTGTTCGCCATTCTGGCCGCGCTGGCCATTTCGTTGCCCGCCTGGGCGGCCAACCCGACGGTCGAAATGAAGACCAACTACGGCGCCATCACCATCGAGCTCTACCCGGAAAAGGCGCCCAAGACCGTCGCCAACTTCCTCCAATACGTGAAGGACGGCCAATACAACGGCACCATCTTCCATCGCGTCATCGACGGCTTCATGATCCAGGGCGGCGGCTTCGATCTTGGCATGAAGGAAAAGGCCACGCGCGCGCCCATCGAGAATGAAGCCAAGAACGGCCTCAAGAACCAGATCGGCACTTTGGCCATGGCGCGCAAGCCTGACCCGCATTCGGCCACCGCCCAGTTCTTCATCAACCTGGTCAACAACGACCCGCTCGATTATCCGAGCCGCGACGGCTGGGGCTATTGCGTCTTCGGCAAGGTGACGCAAGGCATGGACGTCGTGAACAAGATCTCCAAGGTCAGTACCGGCAGCGCCATGGGCCAGCAGGACGTGCCCACCAAACCCATCCTCATCGAATCCGTCAAACTCATCGAAACCAAGTAAGGAATTTCCACGTGATCAAGCTGCACACCAACCACGGCATCATCGCCCTCGAACTCGATGCCGAGAAGGCGCCGAAGACCGTCGAGAACTTCGTTGCCTACGTCGAAGCCGGCCACTACGACAACACCGTCTTCCACCGCGTCATCGAAGGCTTCATGATCCAGGGCGGCGGCTTCGAGCCCGGCATGAAGCAGAAGCCCACGCGCGCGCCGGTCGAAAACGAGGCCACGAACGGCCTCAAGAACACCGTCGGCAGCGTCGCCATGGCGCGCACCTCCGACCCGCACTCGGCCAGCGCCCAGTTCTTCATCAACATTTCCGACAACAGCTTCCTCGACTATCCGGGCCAGGACGGCTGGGGCTACTGCGTCTTCGGCNNCAGGACGTGCCGGTCGCAGACGTGATCATCGAGCGCGCCGAAGTTTGCTGAGTCGTTTGCCGACGCTCTTCGTTTCCGACCTGCACCTCTCGGCGCGCAGGCCGGAAACGGCGAATCTCTTTCTTCGCTTTCTCGCCGGTCCCGCGCGCACCGCGCAGGCGCTCTACATCCTCGGCGACCTCTTCGATGCCTGGGCCGGCGACGACGACCGCGCCGATCCGTTCAATGCCGGCATCGGCGCCGCACTGGCCGACCTGGCCGACGCCGGCACGCAGATCTTCTTCATGGCCGGCAATCGCGACTTCCTGATCGGCAATCTATTTGGCGTACCGTCGCGACTGACTTTGATCGCCGACCCGACCGTCGTCGACATCGCCGGCACGCCGACGTTGCTCATGCATGGCGACACGCTGTGCACCGACGACGCCGACTATCAGGCCGTCCGCGCGCTCGTGCGCGACCCGGCATGGCAGCGGGAATTCCTCGCCCTGCCGCTCGCCGAGCGCAAGGTGAAGATCGAGGAGTTCCGCGAACGTAGCGAGACGGCAAAGAGCGGCAAGCCGTATGCGCTGATGGACACCAACGCCGACGCCGTCGCCGACGCCTTCCGCCGCCATGGCGTCACCCGCATGATTCACGGCCACACGCATCGGCAGGCACGCCACGACCATGTCGTCGACGGCCGCGCCTGCGAACGCTGGGTACTCGGCGACTGGCACGCCACCGGCAACGCGCTGGCGGTCGACGCGAACGGCTGCCACTTGCTGACCATCGACGAATGAGCGCTGCCGTCCAGCGGCTGCGCGCGGTCTTCGGTTACGACAGTTTCCGCGGCGCGCAGGAAGAAATCGTCGGCCACCTGCTCGACGGCGGCGACGCCCTCGTGCTCATGCCCACCGGCGGCGGCAAGTCGCTGTGCTACCAGTTGCCCTCGCTGCTGCGCCAAGGCTGCGGCATCGTCGTCTCGCCGCTGATCGCGCTGATGCAGGACCAGGTCGACGCGCTGCTGCAAGCCGGCGTCAAGGCCGCCTTCGTCAATTCCTCGCAGGACTTCGCCACTGCCGCCGAAACCGAAAAACGTCTACTGCGCGGCGACCTCGATCTCCTTTACGTCGCCCCCGAACGCCTGCTCACCGAGCGCTTCCTCGCCCTCCTCGAACATCTGCATGGCAAGGCGCAGATCGCGCTGTTCGCCATCGACGAAGCGCATTGCGTCTCGCAATGGGGCCACGACTTCCGGCCCGAGTACATCCAGCTTTCGATCCTGCACCAGCGCTTTCCCGCCGTGCCGCGCATCGCGCTCACCGCCACCGCGGACGCGCTCACGCGCGGCGAGATCGTCCACCGCCTCGGCCTCGACGAAGCGCGCATCTTCGTCGCCAGCTTCGACCGCCCCAACATCCGCTACACCATCGTCGAACGCGACAACCCGAGAAAGCAGCTGCTCGGTTTCCTCGCCGACCATCGTGGCGAGGCCGGCATCGTCTATTGCCTCTCGCGCAAGAAAGTCGACGAAACCGCCATCTGGCTGCAAACCCAAGGCGCCGATGCGTTGCCGTATCACGCCGGCCTCGACGCCAACACGCGGCGCGAACACCAGCGACGCTTCGTGCGCGACGACGCCGTCGTCATGGTCGCCACCATCGCCTTCGGCATGGGCATCGACAAACCCGACGTGCGCTTCGTCGCCCACCTCGACCTGCCCAAGAGCCTCGAAGCCTACTATCAGGAAACGGGCCGGGCCGGCCGCGACGGCGAACCCGCCGAAGCCTGGATGACCTACGGCCTCAACGACGTCGTCATCCATCGCCAGCGCATCGACGAATCCGTCGCGCCCGAAGAGCAGAAGCGCATCGAACGCCAGAAGCTCGACGCCATGCTCGCCTACTGCGAAGCCGCCGGCTGTCGACGCACGGTTTTGCTCAACTACTTCGGCGAAGCGCTCGACACCCATGCGGCCTGCGGCAACTGCGACACCTGCCAGACGCCGCCCGAGCTATGGGACGGCACGGTGGCCGCGCAGAAATTCATGTCCGCTGCACTGCGCACCGGCCAGCGCTTCGGCGCCGCCCACCTCATCGACGTCCTGCGCGGCAAGGCCACCGAAAAAGTAGGCCAGTTCGGCCACGACCAGCTACCGACCTTCGGCGTCGGCGCCGATCACGACGAAGCCACCTGGCGCAGTGTCGCCCGCCAACTCCTCGCCGGCGGCCTCCTCTATGCCGACGCCCAGCACTACGGCGCCCTCAAGCTCACCGACGCCGCGCGCCCCGTGCTGAAAAACGAAACCACGCTGATGCTGCGCCGGCAAGTCATCGCCAAGAAGACGCCGGCCAAGTCCAAGCAGAAGTACACCAACTTTGCCCCCCTCAACCTGCCGCCCGCCCACGCCAGCCTCTTCGACGCCCTGCGCCACTGGCGCGGCCAAACCGCCCGCGAACAAGGCGTGCCCGCCTACGTCATCCTCCACGACCGCACCCTGCAAGAACTCGCCGCCCGCCGCCCGCAAACGCCCGACGAACTTCTCGCCATCACCGGCATCGGCGAAGCCAAAGTCAGCCGCTACGGCACGGCGCTGCTCGAACTACTCTCCGCAACCAAGTAGCCCGACCTCGTGGCGGCGTACCGCTACGACTGATTTTGTCGTTGCGCCCGCATGATTGATTTGGCATGATTGCCACCCATGAACACCCTTGAATGCGCCGCATTCGCCGCTTGGCCAGCCCTTGAAGAACAAGACCTTCACGGGTGGCGCTTACGCTTCGCGGATGGCTATACGAAGCGCGCCAACTCAGCGAACCCCACCACTGAGTCGGCCGATCTTTCCGCAAGCCAGATTGCCGACATCGAGCATCGTTACCGGGAACAAGGGCTTCCACCAATCTTCCGGCTTACCTCGTTCTCTGCTCCCCAATACACGGATAGCGTTCTTGCGGGAAAGGGCTATCGATTCACGGATCTCTCGCTAGTAATGGTCGCGCCGCTTTCTGTCGAACGCGAAGCCCCATCGCTCTCCGTTGCTCCCGACGCGGAGACCTGGCTCAAGGCCTTTCAAAATGTTTCGGGCAAGCTTGGTCCAGATCAAGCAATTCATCTCAAGTTGCTCCGCTCAATTCAGAGTCCTTGCGCCTTCGCCGTTGATCTTTCTGCCGAAGGACCCGTGTGCTGCGGTCTTGGCGTTTCGGTCCGAGATCAACTCGGCCTGTTCGATATCGCTACGAGCCAGCCGTATCGAGGACGCGGCTTGGCCAAGAAGCTCTGCTCAAGCCTCTTGGCCTGGGGTCGGCGCTCTGGGGCTCAGTCTGCCTTCCTGCAAGTGGCGGGTTCAAATACCGTGGCTATCCGTCTCTACGAAAGCATGGGGTTTCGTCGTGCATATCACTACTGGTACCGAGTGTTGGCCTAACTCAAACGTTCGGCCCCTGAGGTTGTTAGCGTTGGAGTAATTGACAACGCTGGCCTATGTTGGCATGATCTCCAACATGAAAGCCGTTGAGCTTATCTCCACGCGAATCATTTACTCAGAGACATCATTCGCCGACTTGGTGCTATGGCGACTATCGGAACCAGTCAAAGGATCGTCACATCAGTTCAAGTATCGGCTTGCGTACGTGGTATCTGGAAAATGCGTTCTTCGCTACGACAACGAGACTGGCAAGGGTGATCATCGGCACTTTGGCGGAAAGGAAACCGCTTACGCATTCAAGACGCCAGACAAATTGCTTGCCGATTTCCAGCGTGATATTGCGAGGTGGAACCATGAAAACAGTAACGCTTGATGTACGATCACCCACCGATTCCATGGCCGATTTCGCCAATGCCTGGAAGTCCGGCAAGGCCCGGAAATCCGCTCGCATCAGCTTCGCTTCGCCCGAGCTACTTTGGCGGGTACTCACTCAGAAACGCTGGGAACTGCTCAAGGCTCTTTGTGGTGCAGGCCCCGTGTCCATACGTGAGGCGGCACGACGGGCCGGGCGCGATGTGAAGGCAGTTCACGGCGACGTTACTGCCCTACTTTCCGCCGGGGTCATCGATCGTACCGACGACGGCCGAATTGTTTTCCCGTTCGAGGCAGTGAAGGTCGAGTTTCTTCTCCAGGCAGCGTAGCGTCGTCGGCTGCCCGTGACCGAGCCCTACGGTAGCCGGTGCGCCGGTTCTTTGACTCCCTGCCTCGTCATCGCTGAACGGTTCGCCTGAACTCATCCATGAACTCGCACAAGGTATCGACGGCATCGATGGATAGCGCGTTGTAGATCGACGCCCGAACACCACCGAGCGAACGGTGACCCGGCAGGCCATGAAAACCCGCGGCCAAGGCGCGGCGCAGGAAGTCGGCTTCGAGTTGCGGCGTACGGAGATTGAAGACGACGTTCATGTGCGAGCGGTCGGCAACATCGGCATGGCCGACATAGAAGCCTTCGCTGGCATCGATTTCGCCATACAGCCGCTCGGCCTTGGTGCGATTGATCTCCGCCATGCGCGCCAGGCCGCCGATGTCGCGCAGCAGCCAGCGCGTCACCAGCAGCACGACGTAGATGGCGAACACCGGCGGCGTGTTGTAGATCGAGTGCGCGGCGACATGGTTGCGGTAGTCGAGGCTGGCGTGCAGGTTTTCCGGCACCGATTCCAGCAGCGACTTGCGCAGGACGACGATGGTGACGCCGGCGGGGCCGAGGTTCTTTTGCGCGTGGGCGTAGATCAGGCTGAACTTGTCCGACGCGCAAGGTGCCGACAGGAAATCGGACGACATGTCGCACACGCGGGGCACATCGTCCCGGCCAAGAATGCGGTGGAACTGCAAACCTTCCACGGTTTCGTTGGAGACGTAATGCAGGTAGGCGGCGTCGGCCGCGAAAGGCAATTCGTCGTCGCCGGGCAAGCGCTTGAAGCCTGTGTCGGCGCCGCTCCAGAGCACCTTCACCTTGCCCTCGCGCGCCGCTTCGGGAATTGCCTTGCCGCTCCAGTAGCCGGTGTGCAGGTACTCGGCTGCCTGTGTCCTTCCACGCAGCAGCAGCATCGGAATCATCGAGAACTGCAAGGTGGCGCCGCCCTGCAAGAACAGCACGTGGTAGTCGTCGGCAAGACCGAGCAAGGCGCGGACATTCGCCTCGGCCTCCGCCAGCACCGCAGCGAACCAGTCCGAACGGTGACTGATGCCAAGCAGCGGCAGCCCGGCTTCGGGCACCAGCGCGATCGCGCGCTGCGTTTCCTGCAATACCGACTGTGGCAGCACGCCCGGGCCACCGGAGAAATTCAAGCGGCTCATTGGTCATTGCTCCCGCTCGCCAGTCCGGAATTGCCCTGGGCTGCCGCTCGCCCGAGCATGGCGCGGAAAGCCGCGAACACCTTGCGCATCTGCGGCTGCTTGTAAGGAAAGACATCGACCGGATCGAGCGCGTGCACGATCATGGCGTGGTCGACTTCGAAGATCAGCAGCCGGCCGTCGGTGGTTTCGGCACAATCGATACAGACGTACTCAAGTCCGAGCGTGTCGGCAATGGTGCGCAAGGCCGCTGCGTGGCGCTGCGCGAAGCCTTCGTCGAACGACGCCATGAAGTGCGCCTCCTCGGCGCGCTTGGCAGCGCTGTCGGCCATGTCGGCATTGAGGTAATGGATCATCCAGTGCGACGAAATTGCCATGTGGCAGGCGAACGGCCGGCCGTCGATCAAGGCAATCCGGTATTTGCGGAACAGGCCGTCAGGGCTGCGGTAATCGACAAACGGCGAAACGAAGAAAGCCTCATTGGCAACCCGATCAAGGTAGGTGCGCAGGGCAGCGACATCGTCTATTTTGTCGAGATCGTGGCCGGCGTGGGAGTCGAGCGGACGCACGATGAGCGGAAATTCGGCGCCGGCCAGCCATTCGCCCAACCCCGCGCTCGCCGCCGCCACTTTCGCCAGTTCAGCACGGCCGACGCGCACCGTTGGCGGCATGGCAATTTGCGGAAAGCCGCTCAGGATCAGGCTGGCGGCATCGCGGGCGACACGCGGCACGTGCTCCGGCCGATTCAGCACCGGCCGCGGCCAGTGGGCCAACTCGCGCTCAAGTTGCTTGAGCAGTGGCCGATTCGCCTCTGTCTCACTCAGCGCCACGAGCACGACATCGTGCGCAGGCACCGCGCCCGCCAGGCCGTGATCGGGCTGGACATAGTACAGATGCAGATCGACATCGGAGTCTTCCAGCAGACATTCCAGCGGCATATTGGCCTGCAAGTCGCCCGGCGCCATCAGCGCCAGCACGCGCAGCCGCGCCGGCTGCAAGCGTGCCGGCAAGACGAAATGCTGCTGCACCTGAAGCGCCAGCCCCTGCACCGCCACCGCGACGGCCACATTGCCCTTGAACTGGAGAATGATCGCCGCATCCATCAGCGCGCAGGCATCGGTTTCATCCGCCCCGGCGCGTGCCAGCAGATCGGTGGCCAGCGGCGTCAAATCAACACCCGAGAACGCCATCCGCATAAGAACCGCAAAACCCAGCAGCGGTGCGGAACCGCCGGCCCCCGTCACTCCATCGGAACTCTCGACCATCAGTCTTTGCGCCTCTCGAAGAATCTGTCGTGGTTGTCCAGCCTAACAGATTGTAGCGGTCGGCTTGCGGGCGACGCCCAGGCTTGGCGTACCACCACGACTGACTTTCGCCATTGCGCCCACTGCTCAATCGTCAGTCGTCACAAGCCGCCGCGACGCTCTCTGCTAGCATTCTCACCAGACAACAAGGAGAACGCAGAATGACTACCCTATTCAGCCCGATCAAGGTCGGCGCATTGACTGCCCCGAATCGCATTTTCATGGCACCCCTGACACGCTGCCGGGCCGATGCCGAGCACGTGCCGACGGCGTTGATGGCCGAGTACTACAGCCAGCGCGCCAGTGCCGGCTTGCTGATCGCCGAGGCGACGATGGCGATGGCGGGCAATTCCGCGTTCTGGATGGAACCCGGCATCCACTCGGCCGCGCAGGTGACGGGCTGGAAGCTGACCACCGACGCGGTTCATGCGGCCGGCGGCCACATCTTCCTCCAGATCTGGCATGGCGGGCGGGCGTGTCATCCGCTGCTCAACGGCGGCGCGCAACCCGTGGCGCCGAGCCCCATCGCGATCATTGGCGACGAGGTGCACACGCCTGAGGGCAAGAAGCCTTACGTGATCCCGCGCGAATTGCGCGACGACGAGTTGCCCGGCATCGTCGCCGGTTTCGCAAAGGCGGCCGAGAACGCCAAGGCCGCGGGCTTCGACGGTGTCGAGGTTCATGGCGCCAATGGTTACCTGCTGGACCAGTTCCTGCGCGACGGCTCGAACAAGCGCACCGGCCCTTATGGCGGCCCGGTGGAGAGCCGCGCGCGGCTGCTGCTCGAAGTGCTCGCGGCCGTTTGCAAGGTCTGGGGCAGCGACCGCGTCGGGCTGCGCCTGTCGCCGCTCAACAGCTACAACAGCATGATCGACAGCGACCCGGTCGGCCTCGCCACCTGGCTCGCCCGTCGCCTGAACGATTTCGACCTGGCCTACCTGCACCTCATGCGTGGCGACTTCTTCCAGCAGCAGCAGGGCGACGTCGTGACGCCGGTGCGCGAATATTACAAAGGCGTGCTGATCGGCAACATGGGCTATACCGCGGACGAAGCGCAAAGCGCGATTGCGGCTGGCAAGCTCGATGCCGTCGCCTTCGGCACCGGCTTCCTCGCCAACCCGGATCTGCCGGCGCGGATCAAGGCCGGTGCGCCGCTGAACAAGGTCGACCCCGCCACGTTCTACACGCCCGGGCCCGCGGGTTATACGGACTACCCGACAATGGGCGCTTGAGCCGTCGCCCCAGGTAAAGCTGTATCACTGGATGCGAAGCGACGGCCAAGTGCAGATTCAAGCGTGCCAATCGTCGGCGGCGGCGCTTTCGTTCTTGTTGCGGCCACACCAGTTGCGCATGCCGGTCCGGAATTTCTCGCGTTCTTCCGGCGTCATCTGTTGCCAGCGCTCGCGATGCCAGTGCCCATGGCCACGAAAGCCGCCAAACAGGATTTTGCTCAGCACCAGAATTCCGACCGCTTGCAGGTAGCCGATCTCCCGGGCGCCGAAGAACAAGGCTGGCATCAGCCAGTTCCAGAGCGCCATGACGAGCCCGCTCAAAGCAGCGACGCCCAACACGATCAGAATGATGAATTTTCCGCAACGCGGTTTGCAGGACATACTCATGGTCAGATCCTCTATAAATTGAATTCGTCGTAGATGGTTTGCAGGCGCGCCCGCAGGTGTAGGACTGCATACCGCTTGCGCGCCAGCAGCGTGTTCACGGCAACGCCGCTCTCTGCCGCCAGGTCTTTGAAGCTGCGCCCTTCCAGCTCGTGGGCGATGAATACGTCGCGTTGCGCCTTCGGCAATTCGTCCAGCGCACTCGTGATTTCCGCCAACAACACGGATCGTGCGTAAGCCGCTTCCGGTCCCGACTCCGGGGACGGCAGCGCCAACCCCAGCCATTCGTCGTCATCCGCATCCGTCGTCTGCGGCAGAAGCTCCTCTTTCTTCTTGCGGAAGCGGTCGATGATGCGATTGCGGGCGACGCGGAAGAGCCAGGCCCCGATCTGCTCGATGGGTTCCGGCAGCCGATAGGCTTCGACGAACTCGAAGAACACATCTTGCAGGATGTCTTCGGCCTCGCCTGGATCGGCCACGCGCCGCCGGATGAAATCGCCGAGGCGCCCCCGCTCACGCGAGATGGTTTCGGTGATGCGATTATCCTTTTCAGCCATCAGGGCATCGGCGACCAAAGTCGTATCCATACCAGTGAAGACGAATCACCGGCGGAAATATTGTATTGAGCGAGAAATTGATGGCCTTCGTCGTACCATGGGTATGCAAGGATGGCAAGCCTAGCGATCGTGCCGCGAAAGTCAGTCATGGTGGTACGCCAGATTGAGCGCTTGTCGCGCCATTCATATAAGCATACCGATCGCGGAACCTCGATGGCCATCGGTTGTCGCACCCATGACGACAGTTGCGTCGCCATTTCCATTCAACCAGACTGCCCACACTCACGCCGGCCACGGCGTTGCCATGGCCTTTTTTTTGTCTTCCTAGCCGCGGGAGAATTCGCATGATTACTGCATTGATCGATCTCATGGGCGCTTATTACCAGGCGGGGAATCCGGGCCAGATGGAAGTCATCGCCCGCACCATCCTGGCAACAATTCCCGAGGATCTCGTGGCCTTGCATTTTCTCGGCCTGGCGCTTTATCAGATGGGACGCATCGAATCGGCGCGCGAGGTGTTCAACAGGATTTGCGCCAGATCGACCAGGGACCGGCGGAACAAACGCGCCACCACGGGTGAAATGGCCACGACGACGCTCCGCCGCGAAGCCCGCACGCCGGCATCCGGCCTCAGCGAGGCTTGGCAGCATATTGCCCAGGTCATGCGCAGTCTCGGTTTTCGCGGCGCCGCCAGCCGTGCCTACCAGGCGTCGCTGGCGGCAAAGGGCCTGGTGCTGCAGATGGGCACCGAGACGGTGCCGGTATTCGGGCAAGCGCAGCCCCGTTCCCGCTGAAAGCTCAAACCAACCGGAACTTGATGGCCACGGTCGAACGACGAATGGCAGGCCATGCGCCCGCGCAACGGCCCATGTTACATTGGCGCCATTGACAATATTGGTCGACATCATGAAGGCTCCGCAGCTGCGCAACGCACTTCTCGCGTCGCTTCTGATTTTCGGGACCATGCTTGCCAGCGCCCAGCCGCTGCGCAGCAGGCTCAATGCCTTTTCCGCGGCGGCAAACTCCGGCGCTACTGACTTGAGCATTGGCGACAAGCTGTACGGTCCTGGAGCCATCACGGTTGGCTGGCTGGGCGTAAAGAAGCAACTGCTGATTCCCAACGGCGAATGGGTTGTGGTGGCGGCAACGGATCACAACAGTAGCCAGGCCACTCCGTCTCAATTGACCTCGATGGCCCTGGGCCAGTTCGACGGCGATGCGGTGAAATCGCTCATCATTGCCACCTTCAATCGCCGCCCTGGTTCGCACAACGGCATCTGGAAGGATGCCGAACGATGTGAAGTCGAGAATCAGCGAAAACTGTATCTCGAAAAGGACGGCCCGTCCGCATTTCGGCGTTGTGTTTTGGTGAGGCCCGTTTCGAACGCGCAGGTGCGGAAGACCGGGCATGCCCTGCTTTGGCGAGACACGCAGAGCAACCTCGACAGCCTGAACGGCAAGCTCGGCGAGTTCAATTTGGAATCCGCCCAGTACATCGTCGACTCCAGGGGTTCGTATCTGCGTGTGGTGCGATTCGACTGCACGCAATCGACGAGCGATGGCAAGGGATGTGTCGGCATCGACGACTCATCCGTCCGCGATATGCAACTACCCGCCGAAGTTGAGGCCAGAATCGCTTGGGCGAAGATCTATTTCCGACTCGCTGCGCCTGGGTTCAATAAGGAACTCAACGCCGACAACCTGACGCCCGGCGTGGAAGCCAAGTACAAGTCCGTGTTGCTTCCCGATTAGCGCCTGGCGGACCCGAGTGTTACGCGAAAGTCACCCGCCCGCGACTGGCGGCCAGATGGCGAGCGTTTCGCCATCGGCAAGCACGCGCGTGGCGCGCTCCGCCGGCGGAACGAAGACACCGTCCACGAGCGCGAGTTTGCAGGATTTCAGTGGCAGCCCGAAACGTTCGATCACGGCCATGATCGTGGTGCCTTCGGCGAGATCGAGAGACAGCGCGTTGTCGCGCTTCGCCTCGACCGGCAGGTAGTCCTGCAGCGAGGCGAAGAGCTTGAACGTTACCCTCATGCGGCTTTCTGGGCGCTGGCGAGATAAGCGGCCATGAAAGACGTCGGATCGGCCAGCAGGCGATCCTTCCAGGCACCAAGCCGTGTGCGTGTCTGGATCAGGCCGCGCAACGCGCCGATATGTTCGGTCCAGCCGATGCTGGTGGCGCCGATCAGCACGTCATTCTTGAACTTGAGCGACAGGTAGCGATTCCTGGCCTCGTCGAGCAGTTCGACACTCTCGCCGCCCTCCTCGCCTTCCCATTGACCGAAGGAACAGGACACCAGACCCATCGTATCGAGCACGTTGATGGCGAGGCTGCCGACGAAATCGGTCTCGCCGCCGGCCATGTTGATCGCCGCGATGCGGGCCTGTTCGACGGCGTTGGGCTGGATGGCATTCACGAGCGGCTTGCCGTAAAGACAGTCGTTTGCTTCGGCCACGTCGCCAGCAGCATAGACGCCGGGCAGGTTGCTGCGCATGCGCTCGTCGACGACGATGCCGGCCTGAATCGCGATGCCGCTGCCGGCCAGAAAATCGATACCGGGCTTGACGCCCACAGCGCTCAGATAGACGTCCGCCGGCAGCACTTCGCCCGTGGTCAGGGTCACCTTGAGGGCATTGCCGTCGCGTTCGACCTTCGCCGTCTGCGTCTTGCCCATGATGCGCACACCCTTGGATTGGCACCAGGCCGCGATCATCTCGCTCGCCTTCGGCGGCATCATGCGCGATACCATGCGGCCGCTGCGCACGAGGATGGTGAGTTGGGCGCCGCGCGACACCAGTCCCTGGATGATGATGCAGCCGACGAAGCCCGCACCCATCTGCACGACGCGCGCACCGGGACTCAGCGAGGCGATGATGGCGCGCGCATCGGCCAGCGTCCAGCAGGTATGCACGCCGGGCAGGTCGATGCCCTCGATTTTCTCGCGGCTCGGCACCGAGCCCGTGGCGATCAGCAATCGATCGTAGGGCAGCACGCGCCCGTCGGCGAGGCGTACCGCGCTACCGGCGGCATCCAACGCCGTTGCACGCGCCTTCTCGATGTCGATGCGCAACTTCCGGTAGTGGTCCGGATCGCGGCGCAGGCGCGTGCCCGTTTCGTCGATCTGGTTCGACAGCAGGTAAGGGATCGCCATGCGCGCGTAAGGCCCCTCGCCCTCGCCGTCCAGCACGGTGATGCTGGCGTTCGGATCGAACTTGCGCAGCACCTCCGCGGCGGTCATGCCGGCAGCGCCGGCGCCGATGATGACGTGTTTCATCTAGAGCCCCAGGCGCGCCAGCGTTTCCTTCTCAGGTACGCCGCCAGTGGTCCAGCCACGCGCCTTGTAGTACTCCGGCAACATCTTGTCGATGCCGCTGACCAGACCCTTGGCCGGACCGGTCTTGGCGGCTTCCGTCTTCATGCGCTTGGGCAGATCGTCGTCCTTGGCGGTGAAACCGGCCGCGTTGTTGAACTGGCGTTCCATGTTCCAGATCCGTTCGCCCACCAGCGCCAGCTTCTCCATCGACCAGTCGCCCTCGCAGGCGGCGGCGAGTTGCGGCTGCACGTCGGCCAGCGACCACGCGAACGACGTGAAGATGCAGATGCCGGCGGAGTCGAACACGGCAGTGGCATCCTGGAATGCAATCACCAGGCCGGCCTTGCCGTCAGTCACCAGCGGGTCGGTCTTGACCGGAATGCCGAGCACTTCCGAAGCCACGGTGTAGCTGCGGAGGTGGCAGGCGCCGCGATTGGAGGTCGCGTAGGTCAGGCCCATGCCCTGGATGCCGCGCGGATCGTAGGCCGGGAATTCCTGGCCCTTGACTGACATCGATAGATCCGGATGACCGTACTTGGCGGTCAGGCGCTTCGAGCCGAGGCCGAGTTCCTTGCCGAAGCCGCGTCCTTCCGCGGTCATGCGCGTCATCTCGACCACCGCCTGCGCCGAATTGAACGGCGCCTCGATGCCGATCTGTTCCTTGGTCAGCGCACCCAGCGTATAGAGTTCCATGGCCGCGCCGATGGTGGCACCGAAAGTGATCGGGTCCATGCCATCTTCGTTGCACATCATGTTGGCAACCGTCAGGGCATCGAGGTCATCGACGCCGGCCGCGGCGCCCAGTGCCCAGGCCGCTTCATATTCGAGGCCGCCCGACGCACCCCAGTACTTCGGATTGTTCACCACGCTCCAGTGGTTCTTGTCCACCTGCGAGATGCGACCGCAGGCGATGGTGCAGCCGAAGCAGGCGTTATTGGTAACCAGGTTGGCCTTGCCGTCGGTCGGCCGCTTCTCGTGCATGGCCTCGCCGGAGATATTGCGCGCGCCTTCGAACTGCACTTCCTTGGCATTGCGGGTCGGCAGCGCGCCCATTTCGTTGATGACGTTCATCAGCACCTGCGTGCCGTACTTCGGCAGGCCCTGGCCGGTGACAGCGTTATCAGCCAGCACTTTCTTGGCCGCCACGGTGGCCGCCATAAAGGCCTTCGGATCCTTGATCGTGGCCGTTCCGCTGGTGCCTCGCACAGCCACTGCTTTCAGGTTCTTCGACCCCATCACGGCGCCGACACCGGAACGGCCGGCGGCGCGGTGCAGGTCATTGACGATGCAACTGAACAGAACGCCATTCTCGCCAGCGCGACCAATGCTGCAAACACGGGTCTGCGGATCCTGATGCGACTTCTTGATGATCTCTTCGGTCTGCCAGGTCGTCTTGCCCCACAGGTGGGCGGCGTCCCTCAGTTCAACCTTGTCGTCTTCGATCGACAGGTAAACGGGCTTGGCCGACTTGCCTTCGAATACGACCATGTCCCAGCCGGCGAACTTGAGTTCGGCGCCGAAGTAGCCACCGGAGTTCGAGCAGGCGATGGCGCCGGTCAGCGGCCCCTTGGTGATCACCGAATAGCGCCCGCCAGTCGAGGCTGGTGTGCCGGTGAGCGGCCCGGTGGCCATGATCATCTTGTTGGCCGGGGATAGTGGATCGACCTTGGGGTCGACTTCCTCGACGAAGTACTTGGTTGCCAGTCCGCGCTGGCCAAGATACTGCTGCGCCCACTCCATGTTGAGGGGCTCGGATTTGCACGTGCCTTTGGTCAGGTCAACGCGCAGGATCTTCTTTGTCCATGCCATATCGGTCTCCTTAGGCGCTGGCGCGCGCGGCGTTGTCGGTCTTGCCGGCCCAGGCTCGCATCTTGTCGAATCCCGTCCAGTCCGAATCGACGAAAGTGATCGCCCCCGTCGGGCAGGCCGTGGCGCAGGCAGGATCGCCACCGCAGAGATCGCACTTCTGGACCTTGCCGGTATCGGCAACGTAATTGACCGTGCCGAACGGGCAGGCGATGGTGCAGACCTTGCAGCCGACGCAAGTGGACTCGTTGATCACCTTGGCGCCGGTGGCCGCGTCGATGCTGATGGCTTCGACCGGGCAGGCGTTCAGGCACCACGCTTCGGCGCACTGGGTGCATGTGTATGGCACCTTACGGCCTTCATGCTCGAAGTCGAAAATCTTGATGCGCGATTTGGCAGTGTTGAAGATGCCGTAGTTTTCGTAAGAACATGCCATCTCGCACTGCAGGCAGCCCGTACATTTGTTGGCATCGATGTACAGTGATTTCTGCATATCGAACTCCTCGTGAGGTTGTTGTTCATCTGTAGCGACCAGATATGCACAACCTAGCATATTGAAGGGGCGGGTTCAATGCCGCAGATGCAACGCTTACCAACAACTTAATTGCGGTTATTTTCCGGGCCGAACACAACTGCGTGCCGAAAGCGCGCGGGCGCGTGGGCGAAGATGGCAGAGCCGGCGACGATGATCCAGAACAGCGCGAACCGCGACGATTCATCAGCGGCCATCCAGCCCACGAGGACGAGTTTGACCAGCACGGCGATGCCCGACACTTCGAGCAAATGATTGGGTTTGCTCCAGGTGTCGATGGCCAGCATGGCGAAACCGGTGGCGGCAACGCCGAGTGCTGACGGGCCGCCTGCAACCGGCGCACCCAGCAGCGCCGCACCCAGCGTGATGACTGCGGCCAGGTGCAGGCCACGAAGGACCACATTCAGCCAGCGCAGTAGCGGAAACATTCTCCGGTTCATAATTGGGCTTCACAGATCATCGACGCATCGCAGCTTTCTACCATGCCCGCCCCACAATCGCCCGAAGTCGTGGAACGCGAAGTCTGGACCACGCCCGAGGAATTCCGGCACGGGCTGGGTCTGGCGTTTCCGGGCAGGGTGACGGAGCGCAACGGGATTCTGCATGTCGATGATGGCCAGGCGGCGATGGAAGTCGCGCTGGAGATAATAACGCCGCGAGTGATCGCGCTACTGAACATGCCACGCATGAAAGTCCGCCTTCGCATGACGGCTGGTTCGGCGGAACAACGGGTGGCGCTGCTGGCGCGCATGGACCTCGCCATGCACCGGGGTGGCGGCTGAAGCGGGACTACAACACCGCGTCGCGGTTGATGCCCGCATGCAGCAGTTGGCGACGCAACTGGCCGAGGGCTTCGAGCTGAATCTGGCGTACTCGTTCGCGGGTGACACCGAGATCGTTGGCCACCGCTTCGAGCGTTGCCACGTCGCCGCCATTGAGGCCATAGCGGCGCTCGATGACCTGCCGTTGCTTGTCCGACAAACGCGCCACCCATTCGGTGATGCGCTGTTCGATTTCCAACTGCTCGAGATGGTGGTCGGGCGCCTCCGAGCCGTCGTCGGCGACGGAGTCGGCAACCGAGAGATCGGGATCGACATCAAGCGATGCATCGAGCGAGACGGTCCTTTCGTTGTAAGCAAGCAGGTGGCGTACTTCATCGACCGGCCGGTCGATCATGCGCGCAACGGCAACGGCATCGGCGTGATGGTCCGGATCGTCGGACGACTCTAGCCGGCGCAGGGCGCGCAACACGAGGTTGAGCTCCTTGACGACATGCACCGGTAAGCGAATCGTGCGCGACTGGTTCATGATCGCGCGCTCGACGTTCTGGCGTACCCACCACGTAGCGTAGGTGGAAAAACGGAAGCCGCGCTCGGGATCGAACTTCTCCAGCGCGTGAATCAACCCGAGGTTGCCTTCCTCGATCAGGTCGTCGAGCGGAATACCACGATGCTGATAGTGCTTGGCAATGCTCACCACCAGGCGCAGGTTGGCTTCGATCATGCGCTGGCGGGCGGCGAAATCGCCTGTCCGCACGGCACGCGACAACGCCAGTTCCTCCTTTGGCGAAAGCAGCGAAGTGGCGCCGAGTTCGTTCAGGTAAAGCTGGGTGACATCGTCGATGAACTCGACCTCGCCGCCACCCTCGATAGCGACGCCGCCTTCGGCATCGCCATCGTCTTCGAGTTCCTCCGGGAAACCGTCCTCGTTCACTGGCGTGGCGGCAGCAATTTCAAAGGATCGATGGGCTTGCCCTGACTGCGAATCTCGAAATGCAGCTTGGGCACATCGGAATCCGACCGGCCGACTTCGGCGATCTTCTGTCCCTTGGCGATCGGCTGGTCTTTCTTGACCAGGATCTTGCTGGTATGGGCGTACACGGAGATGAAGTCGCCGTTGTGCTGAAGCACAAGGAAATCGCCGTAACCGCGCAAGTTACCGACGAAAGAAACTTTACCGGCGGCTGCCGCCTGAATGGGTTCTCCCACCCGTCCGGCGAGATCGATGCCCTTGTTGCTTTCCTTGCCGGCACCGCCTTCGACAAATTCGCTGATCATCTTGCCTGCCAACGGCCAGGTCCATTCGTTGCTATCGCTGGGAATCGCTGCGGGCGCACCCACCGCAAGCGTCGGCTTTTCCAACGGTCGCTCCGCTGGCTTCACAGTCTGGCTACCACCCTCCATTTCCCGCACTTGGGCGAGTGCGGTCTCCGAATACGCCACCTTGCCGCCTTTCGGCTCGTGCATCAAGCCGCCGGTAGCGCCGATTGCAGTCGCAGGCACGGTACCACCGGCACCTTGAGACGGCGAGATGACGGCAGTGGCTACCGGCTGCCGGGTAGCGACAGGGGAAGACGCGCTGTCACCCACCATCACGATCGGCGCTGGCGCCGCAATCGGCTTGATTTCAACCGCACCTTCCGGCGGCGTCATCCGCAGCTCCTGACCGACCTCGAGCTTCGTCAGATCCGTCAAGTTGTTCCAGGCGGCAACGTCACGCTGTTCGACGCCATGCGTCTGGGCGATGCGATACAGCGTGTCGCCCTTCTTGACGACGTAGTAGCCTTCGCGCGCAGCCCCTGGTGCCGCGCCGCGCCGTGCTTCGACGGCAACCGGCGCATGTCCGTCCACCACCTGGACCGGTGGCCGGCTGCCGCAAGCGGCCAGAACCAGCAGCCCCGTCAGGTAAAGGTATCGCCCCATCTCATTCAACTCCCGGCAACAACGGTACGAATCGCACCGGATCAAAACGCGTCTCGACAAAACCCTTGTCCGTTCGCTCGAAAAGACACAAGGCCTGGTCATGAGTTCCCACCGGCAGCATCAATCGCCCCCCGGGCGCCACCTGATCGAGAAGTGCCTGGGGCACGCTCGGCGCCGCGGCCGCGACGATGATGGTATCAAAGGGCGCCGCCTCGGGCAGCCCACCCATGCCGTCAGCATGTTTGAGGCGAACATGGGACAGCTTGGCTGTACGCAAGTTTTCGCGCGCCTGGGCAAGCAACGGCGCCAGCCGCTCGACGGCAAACACCTGCTTCGTCAGGGTACCCAGTACGGCGGCCTGGTAGCCGCAGCCAGCGCCGACTTCGAGCGTCTTGCCCAGCGACTGACGTCCCGTGAGCAGCAACTCGATCATGCGCGCCACTACATAGGGCTGCGAAATGGTCTGACCGAGGATCAACGGCAATGCCGTATCCTCGTACGCCCGGTGTGCCAGCGCGGCGCCGACGAAGACATGGCGTGGCACGGCGGCCATGGCGGTCAACACCCGCTCGTCGCGGATGCCCTGCTCGCGCAGACGCTCGATCATGCGTCCGCGCGTGCGTTGCGAGGTCATGCCGATACCTTGCAGGACGGTCATCTGGCGAGCCAATCCTCGACCGTACCGATCTGTCCGGCATGGGTGAGATCAATCTGCAACGGGGTAATCGAAACGAAGCCGTTGGCGACCGCGTGGAAGTCGGTACCTGCGCCGGCGTCGGCGGCTTCGCCGGCGGCACCGACCCAATAAACAGTCTCGTCGCGTGGTGTCACCTGCGGTACTGCCTTTTCGGCCTTGTGGCGGCGGCCGAGTCGTGTCACTCGAAGACCGCGCACCTCCGGTTCATCCGGCACATTGACGTTGAGCAGAACCGGCTGCCCGAATTCCTGGCGCTGAAAGCGCTCGACCAGTTCACGGGCAATGCGTGCCGCCACGGCGAAATGACCGCCCTGCTTGCTGGCCAGCGAGATCGCGATGGCAGGCACACCCAGCAGGTAGCCCTCCATCGCCGCGGCGACCGTGCCGGAGTAGATGGTGTCGTCGCCCATGTTGGCGCCCATATTGACGCCTGAAACGACCATGTCCGGCACGTGGTCGAGCATGCCGGTGACGGCGAGGTGCACGCAGTCCGTCGGCGTGCCATTGACGAAGTAGAAACCGTTGGCCGAACGGCGCAGACGCAGTGGCCGGTCGAGCGTCAGCGAATTGCTGGCACCGCTGCGGTCGCGTTCGGGGGCCACCACGGTGATCTCGGCAATCGGCGCCAGCGCTTTGGCCAGCGCCTCGATACCGGGCGCGAAATAGCCATCGTCGTTACTCAGCAGAATGCGCATGGGCGGTAGCTAGTGAAGGTAGCTGGAAGAATGGCACAACAGGGCTGCAAGTATATCGAATATGCCGCCCCCGACCGAGTCGCATCGTTCGAACTGCCGTCGGCGGGGGCTTGCATTTGCCACGTCCCAATCGTATGATTAAAACGTTCGTTTGAATTCTGGTTGCCATGACCACCTCCGCATCCGCCGATATCCGCGACACCCGCGCACGACTCCTTGATGCTGCCGAGGCCGTCTTCATGGCCTGTGGCTACGAGGGCGCCTCGATGCGCCAGATCACGGGCGATGCCGGCGTCAACCTGGCCGCCGGGCACTATCATTTCGGCAGCAAGGAAGCCCTGTTCGAGGCCGTGCTCAATCGCCGCCTGCACGTGCTCAACCAGGAGCGCCTGCGCGTGCTCGACGGGCTGGAGGCCAAGGCCAACGGCGCGGCGCTCAAGCCTTCGCAAATACTCGATGCCTTCTTCGGCACCCTGTTGCGCATGGCGATCGCCCACGGCGACCGCGGCCAGACCTTCCTGCGCCTGATCGGCCGCACGTTCACCGAACCCGCCGAATTCATTCGCACGGTGCTGTCGGAAGAATTCGCCGATGTGCTGGAGCGGTACAAGGCGGCCCTCTTCCGCGCCCTGCCGGAAGTACCGAAGGAAGAAATCATCTGGCGCTTCCACTTCATGCTCGGCGCCACCTCTTACACCATCGCCGGCACCGACACATTGCGCCTGGTCACCGACTGGCAGACCGGCGCTGCCGACGACGATCTCGAATGCCTACTGCCCCGCCTGATGTCATTCCTGCTTGGCGGCTTACGCGCACCGCTGCCGGCGACGGCATCCCCAGTTCCCCAACCCCGCGGCAACTGCCGCACCCGGAGGAAGAAACCATGACTGCTTCCATGATCATTATTGGCGTGCCGTCAGCACTGACTTTGGCGCTTGTCATCGTCCTCGTCCTGCCGCCGCTACGTCGCGCACTGATTTCGCGCCATATCTACGCGCTGTTCAAGCGCATCCTGCCGTCGATGTCCGATACCGAGCGCGAAGCGCTGGAAGCCGGCACCGTCTGGTGGGACGGCGAGCTGTTCCGCGGCAATCCGGACTGGCAGAAGCTGCTCGACTTGCCGACGCCGAAGATGACCACCGAGGAGCAATCCTTCCTCGACAACGAGACGAGCGAAGCCTGCCGGCTGGTCGACGACTGGAAGGTCTCCCACGAGCAATACGATCTCTCGCCGGAAACCTGGCGCTACATCAAGGACAAGGGCTTCCTGGGCATGATCATCCCGAAGAAGTATGGCGGCCTGGAGTTTTCCGCCTACGCTCATTCGCAGGTGGTGATGAAGTTGTCCACGCGTTCATCGGCGCTGGCCGTTTCGGTGATGGTGCCGAACTCGCTCGGCCCGGCCGAACTGCTTCTCCATTACGGCACCGACGAGCAGAAGAACCACTATCTGCCGCGCCTGGCCAAGGGCCTGGAAGTGCCGGCCTTCGCACTCACCTCGCCCTGGGCCGGTTCCGACGCCGCCTCGATTCCCGACAGCGGCATCGTCTGCAATGGCATGTATCAGGGCAAGGAAGTACTCGGCATGCGCGTCACTTGGGACAAGCGCTACATCACGTTGGCGCCGGTGTGCACCATCCTCGGCCTCGCCATCCGTTTGTACGATCCCGATGGCCTGCTGGGCAACAAGAAGGATATCGGCATCACCTGCGCGCTGGTGCCCTACGACCATCCGGGCGTGGAAACCGGCAATCGCCACCTGCCGCTCAATGCCGTCTTCGTCACCGGCCCGACGCGCGGCAAGGACGTGTTCATGCCGCTCGACTTCATCATCGGCGGCCCGGCCATGGCCGGTCAGGGCTGGCGCATGCTGATGGAATGTCTCGCCGCCGGCCGTTCGATCTCGCTGCCCGCCTCCAACACCGGCATGGCCAAGATGACCGCGCGCGCGGTCGGTGCCTATGCCCGCGTGCGCAGCCAGTTCAACCTCGCCATCGGCCGCTTCGAGGGCATCGAGGAACCGCTGACGCGCATCGGCGCCAACACCTACCTGATGGACGCAGCTCGCGTCATGACCGCCGGCGCGGTCGACCTCGGCGAAAAGCCGTCGGTGGTCTCCGCCATCGCCAAGTACCACGTCACCGAGCGTGCCCGCCAGGTGGTCAACGACGGCATGGACATCATCGGCGGCAAGGGCATCTGCCTCGGGCCATCGAACTTCCTTGGCCGCGCCTACCAACAACTACCGGTCGCCATCACTGTCGAAGGCGCGAACATCCTCACGCGCAGCCTGATCATCTTCGGCCAGGGCGCCGTGCGCTGCCACCCCTACGTACTGCCGGAAATGCATGCAGTGAATGATCCGGATTCGCGGAAGGGTCTGGTCGATTTCGACGCCGCGCTGTTCGGCCACATCGGCTATACGATCAAGAATGCGCTGCGCACGCTGTGGTACGGCCTCACCGGCTCGCACACCGTGTCGGTGCCCGACGTGGCGCCGGAAACGCGCCGCTACTACCAGCAACTGACGCGCTTCTCTGCGGCGTTCGCCTACATCGCCGACATTTCCATGATGGTCATGGGCGGCGACCTCAAGCGCAAAGAGAAGCTCTCTGCCCGCCTCGGCGACGTGCTGGCCCAGATGTACCTGATGTCCGCCACGCTCAAGCGCTACGAAGCCGATGGTCGCCAGCAGGACGATGCGCCGCTGATGCACTGGGCGGTCTGGGACTGCATGTACCGGGCGCAGGAAGCCTTCGAGGGCGTCATCGCCAACTACCCGAACCGCTTCTTCGCCTTCTGGCTGCACAAGGTCATCTTCCCGTTCGGCCATCCCTACGTCGTGCCGTCGGACAAGGTCGGCCATCAGGTAGCGAAGATACTGATCTCGCCTTGCCCCGCACGGGAACGGCTGACTGCCGACTGCTATTTGCCCGCAACGTCCGACGAACCGGTCGGCGCGCTGGAACAGGCGCTTGCGGCCACCGTGGAAGCCGAACCGATCGAAGCGAAGATCCGCCAAGCCGATCGCGAAGGCCGCTTCGACAGCAACCCGAGGGCCAACGTGCGCGACATCGCCACCGTTGCCTTCGAAACGGGCGTCATCACGGCGCCGGAGTACGAAGTCATGCGCCGTCGCAACGCGCTACGCGACATCGTCATTCGTGTCGATGATTTCCCCTACGACTTCGGCGTCGCCAGTGCCGCCAAGCCACAACAGGAAAGGCGGGCCGCCTGATGAATGCACCGGTCTACATCGTCGACGGGGCGCGTACGCCCTTCCTCAAGTCGAAGAACACACCCGGCCCCTTCGCCGCTTCCGATCTCGCCGTGCAGGCGGGGCGCGCCCTGCTGCTGCGCCAGCCGTTCGCGCCCAGCGATCTAGACGAAGTCATCCTCGGTTGCGCCTCGCCCTCACCCGACGAGGTGAACATTGGCCGCGTGCTCGCCTTGCGACTCGGCTGTGGCGACAAGGTGCCTGGCTGGACGGTGATGCGCAACTGCGCCAGCGGCATGCAGGCGCTCGACTCCGCCATCGCCAACATCCAGTGCGGCCGTTCGCAACTGGTACTGGCCGGTGGCACCGACGCGCTGTCGCGCGCGCCGCTGCTGTTCTCGGACGCGATGGTGCAGTGGCTGTCCGGCTGGTACGCAACGAAGACCGTCGGCCAGAAGCTCGCCGCGCTGCGCGGCTTCAGACTAGGCTTTCTCGCACCCGTACTCGGCATCGTCAAGGGGCTCACCGACCCAGTGGTCGGACTGATGATGGGCCAGACGGCAGAGAACCTGGCGTGGAAGTTCGGCATTTCGCGGCGAACGATGGACGAGTTCTCCGCCGAAAGCCACCTCCGCGTCACCGCGGGTCGCGCAGCCGGCCACTATGGCGAGATCGTGCCGCTGGTGGACAGCAAGGGCAACGTCTACGCCGAGGACGACGGCGTGCGCACCGACTCGACACCCGACAAACTGGGCAAGCTGAGGCCGGTGTTCGACAAGCCCTACGGCAGCGTCACCGCCGGCAACAGCTCGCAGATCACCGACGGCGCGGCACTGTTGCTGCTCGCTTCCGAAGAGGCGGTGAAGCGCTGGAACCTGAAGCCGCTCGGCCAAATCACCGACAGCGAATGGGCCGGCCTCGATCCGGCACAGATGGGCCTCGGGCCGGTACACGCCTCGACACCGATCCTGCAACGCCACGGCCTCGGTCTCAACGATGTCGACGCCTGGGAAATCAACGAAGCCTTCGCGGCGCAGGTGCTCGGTTGCCTCGCCGCCTGGGAGGATGAAACCTACTGCAAGGAACAACTCGGCCTGGACAAGGCCATGGGCACGCTCGACCGCAGCAAGCTAAACGCCGACGGCGGCGCCATCGCCCTCGGCCACCCGGTCGGCGCATCGGGCGCCCGCATCGTCCTGCACGTGTTGCACCGTTTGCAATCCGGCCAGAAGGGCATCGCCACGATCTGCATCGGCGGCGGGCTCGGCGGCGCCATGTTGGTGGAAAAATCATGAACCTGAACCACTGGAAACTCGAACGCGACGCCGACGGCATCGCCTGGGCGACGCTGGACAAGGCCGGCGCCAGTACCAACATCCTCTCGGCCGACGTGCTGGTGGAGCTTGCGCAATTGCTCGACGAATGCGACCGCGAGCCGCCGAAGGGACTGATTTTCCGCTCCGGCAAGGCCGCCGGCTTCATCGCCGGCGCCGACATCGAGGAGTTCGCGCGCCTCGACAGCGCCGAATCGGCACGGGCCCTGGTCGCACGCGGTTGGGACCTCTACAACCGCCTGGCCGCCGTCCGCTACCCGACACTGGCGCTGGTACGCGGCCACTGCATGGGCGGCGGCACCGAACTCTCGCTGGCCTGCCGTTACATCGTGGCGGTCGACGAGCCGTCCACGAAGATGGCGCTGCCCGAAGTGATGCTGGGCATCTTCCCCGGCTGGGGCGGCATGAAGAGACTACCGGAACGCGTTTCACCACCCGAGGCGCTGGACATGATGCTCAGCGGCCGCAACATCGACGCCCGCAAGGCGAAGCGCATGGGCCTGGCCGACGAATGCGCGCCGCCGCGCGTCGCCGACGCCACCGCCCGCGGGCTGCTGCTCTCCGGCCGTCCGCGCAAATCGCGACCGCTGCTGCACAGACTGATGAATGGTCCGCTAAAGTTCTTCGTCGCTTCGCAGGCGCGCAAGCAGGTCGCCAAGCGCGCCCGGCCGGAGCACTATCCGGCGCCCTACGCGATCATCGATTGTTGGGCGAAACACAACGGCAACGCGCTGGCATCGCCCGAGTTCGTGGACAGCATCGTCCGCTCGGCCACGGCGAAGAACCTGGTGCGCGTCTTCTTCCTGCAGGATCGCCTGAAGGCCTTCGGCAAAGAGTCAGCCGTCGCGGCACGCCATCTGCACGTGGTCGGCGCCGGCGTCATGGGTGGCGACATCGCCGCCGTGGCGGCCATGCGCGGACTGACGGTAACCTTGCAGGACCAGTCGCTGGAGCGCGTTGCTGCCGCCATCGGCCGCGCCAGCAAGCTCTACGAGCGCCGCATCAAGGACAAGCTGCTGCGCCGCTCGGCACTCGACCGGCTGATCCCCGATCCGGAAGGTCACGGCGCCGCCCGCGCCGATGTGGTGATCGAGGCCATCTTCGAGGACCTGGAAGCCAAGCGCGACCTGCTCGCGGCACTGGAAGCGAAGATGAAACCGGATGCCGTGCTGGCCAGCAACACCTCCAGCCTGCGCCTGGAAGACATCGCCACGACGATGAAGAACCCGGCGCGTCTGGTCGGTATCCACTTCTTCAATCCAGTGGCGATGATGCCACTCGTGGAAGTCGTTGAAGCCAAGGGCGCCGATCCGGAAATGCTCGCCCGCGCCGCCGCCTTCGTGCGCCAGATCGACAAGCTGCCGCTGCCGGTGAAGAGCGCGCCCGGCTTCCTGGTCAATGCCGTACTCGGTCCCTACATGCTGGAAGCGATGCGCTGCGTCGACGAGGGCATCACTGCCGAAACGGTGGACGAGGCCATGCTCGCTTTTGGCATGCCAATGGGACCGATCGAACTCGCAGACACCGTCGGGCTCGACATCGCCTTCGCCGCCGGCAAGCAACTGGCAGAGGGTGCCGAACCGCCGCGCTGCCTGGCGGAACGCGTCGGTCGCAACGACCTCGGCAAGAAGACCGGCAAGGGCTTCTATGTCTGGACGAACGGCAAACCGGCCAAGGCCACCGCAGAGCGGGTGGAGCCGGGCCTCGCCAATCGGCTGGTAACGCCACTGATCGATCGCACCCGCGCACTGGTCGATGCGGGCATCGTCGCCGATGCCGACCTCGCTGACGCTGGTGTAATTTTCGGCACGGGTTTCGCACCCTTCACTGGCGGGCCACTCCAGTACGCCCGCGATCAGAAACGGAGTTGAATTCGGAGGCAATTTCTGTATTGTGGCGGTATCAAAAAATAAGGCCATTGGAGGAGACAAGAAATGCCCCGATCCGGAATATCTACCGCCGTCGTTCTATTGACGGCCGTGCTCGCGGCGCCGATGCTGCATGCCGCTGAAGTCGCCGGTGTGCGCATCGAGGAACAGGCAAAGGCCGGTGGCACCGATCTGGTACTGAACGGTGCCGGCGTACGCACCAAGCTGTTCTTCAAGGTCTACGCCGCCGCGCTCTATGCTCCGAAGAAGACAACCAATGCGGCAACGCTGATCGATTCGCGCGAGCCGCGCCGCATCGTCATGCACATGCTGCGCGACCTCGACGCCGATTCGCTGTTCAGCGCCTTGCTGGAGGGATTGCGCGGCAATCAAAACGAGTCTGAACTGGCGAAATTGAAACCTGATATCGACCAGTTCGAACACCTGATGCGCGGCATTGGCAACGCGAAGACTGGCGACGTCATCAGCATCGATTTCGGCAATGGCGTCGGCGTCGGCTTCAACGGCCAACTGCGCGGCAACGTCGGTGGCGAAGCATTCGCCCGGGCACTGATCAAGGTCTGGCTGGGCGACAAACCCGCAGACGCCGGGTTGAAGCAGGACTTGCTTGGCGGCTAAGGGGGAGCAAGCAACGTGGAGAAGATCTGGCTCAAGAACTATCCGAAGATCGTCCCGGCCAACATCCTGCCGCTGAAAGAGAATTCCCTGGACGAGTTGATGGCCAGCGCGTGCAAGCGCTACGGCGACAAGACGGCCTACATCAGCATGGACAAGACGCTGAGCTTCACCGAGCTTGATCGTCTGGCAACGGATTTCGCCGGCTGGTTGCAAGGCATCGGTCTCAAGAAGGGCGACCGTGTCGCGCTGATGATGCCCAACCTGTTGCAGTATCCGATCTGCCTGTTCGGCGTCCTGCGCGCGGGCTGCGTCGCGGTTAACGTCAACCCGCTTTACACGCCGCGCGAACTCGAACACCAGATGAAGGACTCGGGAGCCGAAGCCATCGTCGTCGTCGAGAACTTCGCCCACACGGTCGAGCAGGTGCTGCCGCACTTGCCGGCGCTACGCCATATCGTCGTCACGCCGATGGGCGAGTTGCTGGGCGGCCTGAAGGGCACGCTGGTCAATTTCGTCGTCCGCCACGTCAAGAAGATCGTGCCCGCGTGGCACATCCCCGGCGCCATCAAGCTGCGCAGCGCACTCGCCGCCGGGCATCGGCATGGCTTCGCCGCACCCGGGTTGACGCTCGACGATCTCGCCTTCCTGCAATACACGGGCGGAACGACGGGCATTTCCAAAGGCGCGATGCTCAGCCACCGCAACATCGTCGGCAACGTGACGCAGGCGCACGCGTGGATCAGTGCGCTGGTGCGCGACCGGCAGGAAATAATTATCACCGCGTTGCCGCTTTATCACATCTTCGCCCTGACCGCGAATTGCCTCACCTTCCTCCGCATCGGTGCCACCAACCTGCTGATCGCCAACCCGCGCGACATTCCCGGCCTGGTCAAGGAAATGCGGAAGCACCCATTCACCGTCATCACGGGCGTCAATACTCTATTCAACGCGCTGCTCAACAATGCGGAGTTTGCCAAGCTCGATTTCTCGAAGCTGCTGATCACGCTGGGCGGTGGCATGGCGGTGCAAAAACCGGTCGCCGACCGCTGGCAACAAGTGACCAGGCGGCCATTGACGCAGGCTTATGGCCTTACCGAAACGTCGCCGGCGGTCACCATCAATCCGCTCGATCTGCCCGGCTTCAACGGGTCCATCGGCCTGCCGATCTCGTCGACGGAACTATCGATCCGGAATGATGCCGGTCTGGAAGCAGCCGTCGGACAAGTCGGCGAGATCTGCGTACGCGGGCCGCAAGTGACGAAGGGTTACTGGCAACGCCCGGATGAAACCGCAACGGCCTTCCACGCTGATGGCTTTCTGCGCACCGGTGACATCGGCTATGTCGACGAACAAGGCTTCGTTTTTATCGTCGACCGCAAGAAGGACATGATTCTCGTCTCGGGATTCAACGTCTATCCGAACGAAGTCGAGGAAGTGGTGGCATCACACCCCGGCGTGCGCGAAGTAGCGGCCATCGGAATACCGGACGCCCGTTGCGGCGAGGCGGTAAAAATCTTCGTCGTCCGCAAAGATCCCGAACTCACGGCGGAAGCGATCATCGCCTTCTGCCGGACGCAGCTTACCTCGTACAAGGTGCCCCACCATGTGGAGTTCCGCGACGACTTGCCGAAGACCAACGTCGGCAAGGTGCTGCGGCGCGCGCTGAAAGACGGCTAACGGCAACGGAAGCCAAGCGCGAGAGCGCGCGGCCCCCGCAGAAACTCAAGCGGTAATGTTGATGAGCTTCCCGGTCATCTGACCTTGGGCATTGACGACGGGCGACGGCTGCTTACCTTCGGCGGCCTCGTTGTCCTGCTTTGCTCCCTCGGATTCCTTGGCCTCGTTCGTTTGGTGAACCTGAGCGGCCTGCCTGACCTGATCCGCTGCAAGTTGCTGCGCTGCACTGGTGGTTGAACCTACCGAATTCACTGCCATGACAACCTCCTCCTCCGCAAACGACTCCTGCACTCCCCCGGGGGCACGTCAGCCGATGAGTTTGCACCCTGCAAGTTGGACACAGAAGCGATGACCACAATGTTCATTCGTGATCAACACCCACGATCAATCGTAGCCGTTCCGCTCACCCTACGCAAGACGGACCGGCATTGCCGTCGCCGAACGGCGGAATTGACCAGACCAACGAAAGCACCGTATTAGCGGCGGATGACGTCAAGCAGTTCGATCTCGAACTGCAAGGTTGCATTCGGAGGAATCACGTTGCCGGCACCACGCTCGCCATAAGCGATGGCAGGCGGGCAGGTCAGTTTGGCCTTGCCGCCGAGCTTCATGCGCTGCACGCCCTCGGTCCAGCACTTGATGACGCGGTTGAGCGGAAACTCCGTCGCCTCGCCGCGCTTGTAGGAGCTGTCAAATTCCTTGCCATCCGCGAAAACGCCCTTGTAATGCACCTTCACAGTGTCGGTGGCGATAGGGCTATTGCCGGTGCCTTCTTTCAATGACAGATACACGAGTCCGCTCGGGCTGACAATCGCGCCAGCTTCCTTGGCAGCAGTGGCCGCAAAATCGGGCTGCGCCCAGGCAGGAACGACACAGGCGGCAAACAGAACGGCGATAACTTTCTTCACGGCAAGACTCCGGTTGTTTTCGAGGCCCCGCATGATCCACCGATCTCCGCATCCATGCAACCCGCGCAGGCCTCTCCCCTCAATTTTGGCTCTGCGCCTCAGGTTGAAAAGCCCCAAGCGTAATCCGCGTCGCTTGAGGTGCGGCAGGTCAATACATGATGTCTAAACCATTGCCGTCATTGGCCTTAGCCCCAGCGAGTGGCAGGTGTCGCGCAGGTTGCCGCCGTTGCGGCGCCAGGCTTGCTGAAGTCCTCTTCCTTCACTGGCGAATGAGTGCTCGGTGCCCCATTTCTGCCTGACGACCTGTCGATATCGGGTGACCGGTTGCAACCCGGATCCCGTCATTTGACTGCCGCATGCGGTAGCCCGGCTAGGTCAGGGATTTCTGCATCAGGTTTCGCCGGAATACGCACGGGAACCTGGGCAAAGCGATTGCAACAAAGCACTTGCTATCGGAATAACTCATGTGCCGATATGTTCCACTGCCCCTCAGATCGGCACACTAATCGAGCAAGGGGCGCTTTTGCCATGTGGGTAGTCGGGTCACAGCAATTTGGCAAGACCGCTTGGGCCGGGTCAATCTGCGGTCGGGAGCAACTGACGGCATCAGACCCGGCGCGTGCGCCTTAGCTGGACATTATCCGATAGCAGGGGTTGTATTTCCGGCCCGCGAGCTTCATCCGGTTCTGGGCGACGAACGAAGACAAAAGTTCGTCCACCGGACCCATGACGGCGGCGTCACCACTGATTTCGAAGCGGCCGTGCTGCTCGACGGCGCGGATGCCGTAGTCCTTGACATTGCCCGCCACGATGCCGGAAAAGACCCGGCGCAGGTTGGCAGCCAGCACGTGGCTTGGCTGCTCGCGACGAAGATCGAGGTTGCGCATGCCTTCGTGGGTCGGCGCGAACGGCTGCTGGAACTCGTGGTCGATCTTGATCAGCCAGTTGAAGTAGTAGGCATCACTCTTCTCCTTGCGGAATTCCCGAACGTGCTTGATGCCCGTGTGCATCTCCCGCGCCACCTGCTCGGGATCGTCGATGACGATCTTGTAGCGCCGCTGCGCTGCCAGTCCCAGCGTGTCGCCGATAAAACGGTCGATGCGATGGAAATACTCGGCGGCGCTCTTCGGCCCGCTGAATATCAACGGGAAGGGCATCTCGGTGTTGTCCGGATGGATCAGGATACCCAGCAGGTAGAGTATTTCTTCTGCCGTGCCCGCCCCGCCGGGGAAGACGACAATACCGTGACCGGCGCGAATGAATGCCTCGAGGCGCTTCTCGACATCGGGCAGGATGACTAGATTGTTCACGATCGGATTGGGCGCTTCGGCGGCCACGATGCCGGGCTCGGTGAAGCCGAGATAGCGGCCGCTGCCGTTGCGCTGTTTGGCATGGGCGATAGCGGCGCCCTTCATCGGTCCCTTCATCGCTCCGGGGCCGCAGCCGGTACAGATGTCGAGGCCGCGCAGACCCAGCTGGTAGCCAACTTCTTTCGTGTAGTCGTACTCCTCACGTTGTATGGAATGGCCGCCCCAGCAGACCACCATATTCGGATTGTCCAGTGAATGCAGGACGCCAGCATTGCGCAGGATGTGGAACACCGAATCGGTAACCCCCAGCGGCGTCGCCATGTCGAACCGCGGGTTGCCGCTGATCTCGTCGCCGACATAGATCACGTCGCGCAATACGGCGAACAGATGCTCGTGGATGCCGTTGATCATCCGGCCGTCGACGAAGGCACTGGCCGGAGCGCCGCGGATGTCGAGCTTGATCCCGCGTTCGCGCTGGATGACACGGATATCGAAGTCTTTGTAGCGTTCGAGCAGCTCCTTGCCGTCGTCGAACGGGTTGCCGCAATTGAGCACCGCCAGCGAACAACTGCGGAAGACCTCGAACAGGCCGCTCTGGCTCTTGTCCAGCAGTCGTGCGACCTCCGAACGGGAAAGGATTTCCAGACGGCCTTCGGGCGCGACCTGGGCGTCGACGAGATCTGGGTGATGCATGGCGCGGTGTCTTTCCTGACGCGTAATCGATCGGTTGTCGCGCCGGGCGGCGGCAACAAGCATGAAGTTTAGGGCATCTGTGGCAACGGCAGGTGCCGCCACTTCATGCCGTCGCTCGGCATAGTCATCAATCGCCATTTCTAATAGTAGTTAACGTCAGAATCGCCATCCATGACGAACCAGCTACTTGTCCAATCTTGATCATTATCGAGATTGGAATAGACATAGAATTTTGGTCTGTCACGATAGCGTCGAAAGCCGTTAATCCCCAAGGCCGACTTCAAACACGCGTTCGTGCACGTACATGCCAACAAATGGGAACTTGACGAAGTCATGATGAAAGTCTCGACAATCAATTGCATGGCTTCCCGATCATTGGCCCCGCCTAGGTAATCGACAAGATTGGCGCATTTCTTCGTTTGCTCGAAGATTGCCAGAGCGCGAAGTACATTGTTCTCACGCACAACCAATGTCGAATAGTCCTTCACGGGATGCATGGCGTAGCGCCATTGCATATAGGCGCTATCGCGGACCACGATGTTCTTGTGGCTCGACTTTACGGAGTCCCAGAGTCGATCAATCTCACTCGGTAGGTGGCGCGCACTACCGATGTCAATAGATAAATTCGAAACCTCAACTCTTTGATGCGATCGTGTTAGTCGTTTAGATAATTGCAACCCACACTTGCCCCACTCTCTGACTGTGCGGGGGGAGTTCGAATAGAAGAATCGTTCAATCTCCGCACTGGCGCGATATCCACGATTCAGCATAATCTTGGCTTGGAGGTCCCCTATGCCATATCCGAGGACAATCGGGTACGAGGACTTTACCAAGTCAACGAACTTGCCGCCGTACCCTCTGCCGCGTGCTTCAGGCAACAGAATGGTGTCGAAACTCCATGCTGAGCAGATCAGCTCGCCGTCGCGCAACAAATGAATCGGTATGAATCCGTTATACCCGACAACCCGGTTCTGCCCAACCAATGCAAAACCCAATTCCTTGTCGCCGATGAAGGGATTGTGCTGATACAGCCAGTTCCATATTGCCTTTCGCTGACTGTACTGATTCTTGGTATTGTCGGCCAGCAGCGCGATAACGGGCTCCGCGAGATGGTTGCGATAACCTACAAACCGCGCTGGGTCGTCATGCCTTCTTGAGGGCACGACGAACTCGTCATTGCAAGCAGTTAGCGAAGCTGGCGAGAGCGCACCTGAGCGACGCTCAGTTCTCGGTCCGCGAGCAACGCATGAAATACTGCCAGTCATATGCATTTCCCTTCTGGCCGCGCTTGTCTGGGCGTCCAACTTCAGTAAGTGTCTGCGGGCCAAAAGCGTCGTATTACCCACTTCCTGTTTCAGATGGATGACAATTGTGCCCGATCTTTCCGTCCCATATGTGCGTTGGCACACATAGTTCTCGCCTACTTCAGGCCATAGTCAGTCGGCATTGGCTGCCATGGGCTGATGCAACGACCGGAAGATCGCTCATGCACACACTTTATGACCCGCGCCAGAACCACATCGTCGCCGCTCTGCCCGCAGTGGATTACGGTCGGCTGTTCGAGCATCTGGAGCTCGTTCCGATGATTTTCGGTCAAGTACTCGGCGAGTCCGGCGGCCAGATGCACCACGTCTATTTCCCCACGACCACCATCGTATCGAGCTTCTACGTTCTGGAAGACGGCGCGTCGGCCGAGTTTTCCGTGATCGGCAACGAGGGAGTCGTGGGCGTTTCTCTATTTATGGGTGGCGAAGCCACGCCCAGTCGCTATGTTGTGCATGGGGCCGGCTATGCGTACCGAATCAAGAGGAAGGTCATCCTGGACGAGTTCAATCGCGCTGGCCCAATGCAAAGTCTGTTGCTACGCCATACGCAGTCACTGCTGACGCAAATCGCGCAGACGGCTGTGTGCAACCGCTATCATTCAATTGACCAACAGCTTTGCCGCTGCCTATTGATGCGGCTTGATCGCTCAACATCCAGCGAGCTCGTCCTAACCCAAGAATTGATCAGCGGCGTGCTTGGCGTCCGCCGTGAGGGCATCACGGAAGCCGCGGGCAGGCTGAAAATGGCGGGCTTGATTGAATATCGCCGCGGCCACATCACGGTACTGGACCGCGCCGGAATGGAAGAGCGGGCCTGCGAGTGCTATGCCGTGGTAAAGAAGGAATCCGACCGACTGATTAGTCGGAAACGTGCTCGGACGCCAACGACCCACATGACGGAGTTGCTTCCAATCGGACTCCATTCGCATGGCAACCAACTTTCCTCCAATGCCCATGAGTATGTTGGCTGACGAACAGAATGGTCGATCCTGACGACGTATTGTGATGAAGAGAGCCACGGAAGAGCACACGCTCGAACTTGAAAGGTGCTTCGATCCAAACCCGGTGTGGTGCCGGTGACTCAGACAGTGGGGGCAAGGTGAATCCAGAACAATGGAAAATGAAAGACGACGAATTTGAATCGCGTTTTCTCCGGTCGGTCGATGCAACCGGTAGCGATGTGAAGATCGACATCCGGAAAAGGAAGAAGGTGCTTGCCAGCAGCGCGCAGACATTAGCCGAGGCTGAAAGCAAATCACTTGCCAAGGCAACGGCTTACCCCACTACGCTTCACGTCCGGCCAAGAGCTGAAGTCATGGGGACGTCTATGCCAATCCCGGCAACCGTCGTCACAAGGGGATAGTCCTGCCCATACGTCTGCACCGAACCGTGTCGAAGGATTGTCGCCATGACCTTCCGATACCAACGGGCAGCGTCGAGTCAATTCCTGCTTCCGCCTCCGTCCCGTCATAGTTCAGTTGCCAACGCAAGCAAGGCGCCCGCAATCCTATGTGCGCTGTCGTACAGCGCTCAGCGTTACGCCCTGACATCATTGATGGAACGGGAATGAGGATACTTGAAATGGATGCGGCAAGTACTTTCGGCAATATCGGCGCTGCCAACCACGTGCTAGCCACGGTGCCGCGACAGGCTTATCGGCGCATGCTGCCCAGCCTCGAACCGGTTGAACTGATCTATGGGCAAGTGCTCTATGAACCCCTTGGTCCGATTCGGCATGTCTACTTCCCCCTCGACTGCCTTGTATCCCTGCTGACGGCGGTCGACGAGCGGCGAACGCTGGAGGTCGGCATGGTCGGCAGCGAAGGCATGGTCGGCATGCCCATGGCGCTAGGGATCGGCGTCTCGACCGTGCGAGCGCTTGTCCAGGGAGCCGGAACGGCGTTACGCATGACGGCAGCGCATTTTCGCGCCGAACTCAAGAAGAACCAGCCGCTGCAGCGGGCGCTATTCCGCTACAACCACCTCTTGATGGCCCAGATTTCCCAAACGGCCGCGTGCAACCGCTTTCATGAGGCGCAGGCGCGCTTGGCGCGCTGGCTACTGATGACCAGCGACCGGCTGCAAACAAACGAATTCACCCTGACCCACGAATTCTTGGCGCACATGCTGGGCGTCCGCCGCGAAGGCGTTACCAAGGCAGCCAGCGCTTTGCAACGGAAGAAGCTAATCGATTACAGCCGGGGCAAGATCAAAATTCTGAACCGAAAGGATCTTGAAGGGGCTGCCTGCACGTGTTACCGAATCGTCAAGAACCTGCAAGACGTGGCGCAGGATTAGCTGTGGGCCAGGGGCCCGCCGCTTGCCCCCACCACTCGCCGCAGACCGCCGAAGCTCACATCGTCATTCATCTTGCGGCAGACTCGCCAGCAGTCACTTCGTGACAAGGAAAGGAAGGCAGCAGAAATGATGAACCTGGGATTCAACGGCCTTTGGGGCGTGCTGATACTTGCCGGTGATATTTGGGCGATCATCAACATCTTTCAAAGCGGTACTTCCAATGAGAAGAAGTTGATCTGGATAGTTGCGGTGTTACTGCTGCCGCTGGTGGGCTTGATTCTCTGGTATTTCCTGGGCCCGCGCAACGGCAAGGCGTAGCGGGCCAAGGGCCAGATAGATCGCCAGATCCAATCTTGAACAGGACTGGATCTGGTGATCGTACCTCACCGCAGAATTGCCCGCCTTGTTGCCTTTGGCTGTGAGGGAACTTGCCTTTGTGGCCTTTCGGGTCCGCGAGGACTACCGGGCTGGTTGCGTAGCGGCGACTTCGACTTCCACGCGGCGATCGGGCTGCAAACAGTCGATCAGTTTCTTGGTCTTCTTGTTGCCTTTACAATCGCTAGGCTTCGTCACAGGATCTGATCCGTCCGTTCCCGTTGCTGTGATCTTGTCGGCTGGGATCCCTGAAGTTTGCACTAGGTAGGCCTTGACTGCTTCGGCACGCCGCGCCGAAAGCTTCAGGTTGTATTCATGCCCCCCGATGCGATCGGTATGACCAGTTACGTTGATGACGCTGAAGCTGTCGCCCTTCAGGTCGGCGGCCAATTTGTCGAGCGCCTGTTGGCCCGCAGGCTTTATGACCGACTTGTTGAAGTCGAAAAGAGAATCAGCGGAGAAGGTAACCTTCGTTGGTGCGGGTGGCGGCGGTGGTGCTGTTACCGGCATCGGCTTGGGTACAGGAGCGGCCGCAACCGGTTCCGGCGCCATCGCACGTTGAGCGGGCGCCGGCTCCTTGGCGCCGAAGCGATAGACCAGACCAACCGAGAAGAGATCGACGTTGGCTTTGCTGCCCACAGCATCATTGACCCGATAGCGCTCTCCCTCGACGCGCATCGCGAGCGCTCGCGTGAAATCGTACTGAAGCCCGAGACCGGCCTTGTAGTTGGTGCCGCGTTTGCTGGGATTGGGATCGAGCACCACGACCGCGCCGGTTCCGTTGAAGGAATCCCTGGTCTCTGCATAGTTCGCTCCCACGCGGCCAAACGCAGAGAACCTGTCGGTGATCGGCGCAATGCCGACCGCGTCGAAATTCACGCCTCTGACTTTGAAAGTGCCATTCAGTGTCCCCGTCGGTGTCGTATCCGCCGCGAAATGGAAGCGTCCAAGATCGAAATAGCCTCCTTCGAGGGCGAAGTACTTATTGAACTGGTACCCGCCAAACAACTTGTAGCCGGTATCGCGATTGTCATCGGCAATCGAAGTCTGGGTAAGACCACCATTGAGCAGACCAGCGGCGACTCTGGAATCATCGATTTTCGACCTCGACCGGCCAGCGTCGATCCCGCCATACCAGCCTGCCGAATCATCCGCCATTGCCAGAGGGGCGGTGACTACGGCGAGCACCGCCAGACCGAGCTTCCTTGTTGCATTTGCCAGTTTCATTTTCTTGCTCCCAATATGATTTGGTACGACTCATTGATAGCCAGCAGGTCGAAATCACTGGCTTCCGGTATTTGCCAAGCACGGTGTGCTGCTTCAATAGCGATCAACACAGGACTTTCGGGTCGTAAATCGGAAATTCGCCGGAATGACTGTTTCGCCATCCCTTGGTCCGTTCGAATTCGAGATCGGTCCGATCCAAACCAAGGCAATTTTCCGTCCCGCCGTTATCCAGCATTTGCGCATTTCATTCCGTGCGCTGGCGCACATGGACAGCCGCAATTGACCGTGCGTGTGCGCCTCCGAATTGATTGTCCTTTCGGAATCGGAAACATTGACTTCAATGATGTATGACGATCACCGCCCCATTGGTGTATTCGCGAGTCTGCGCTCGCACTGTGCGGCAGTGATCACCAACGGCATCTGGCGTACGCACCATTCGCTTACACCTTTATGCATGCGCCGCAATGTGTGCTATCGAAC
>PMIH01000087.1 GCA_003158255.1 Rhodocyclaceae bacterium | reverse complement strand
TTTTTTTTTCTCGTCGGACGCTACCGGGAACTCTGGCGCGCTGCCTTCAAGACGGCATTCAGCGTCGGGCTCGGACGCATCACGGCCTTGCACTTTTCGGTATCCACCTTGTAGTAACCGCCGATATCGGCCGGCTTGCCCTGTACCGCCTTCATCTCGGCAACGATTTGCGCCTCGTTCGTGGTCAGCGCGTTGGCCAGCGGAGCGAACTGCGCTGCCAATTCCTTGTCCTCGGTCTGGCCGGCCAGTTCCTGCGCCCAGTACATGGCCAGGTAGAACTGCGAACCGCGGTTGTCCAGTTCGCCGGTCTTGGGCGAAGGCGACTTGCTGTTGTCGAGCAGTTTGCCGGTGGCGGCATCCAGCGTCTTGGCGAGCAGCTTGGCACGGGGATTGTTCTCCTTGATGCCCAGGTCCTCCAGCGACACGGCCAGCGCCAGGAACTCGCCGAGCGAATCCCAGCGCAGGTGGTTTTCCTGCGTCAGTTGCTGGACGTGCTTCGGCGCGGAACCGCCGGCACCGGTTTCGTACATGCCGCCGCCCTTCATCAACGGGACGATGGACAACATCTTGGCCGAGGTGCCCAGTTCCATGATCGGGAACAGGTCGGTCAGGTAGTCGCGGAGGATGTTGCCGGTTGCGGAAATGGTGTCGAGGCCGCGGACGACGCGCTCCAGCGTGTAGCGCATGGCGCGGACCTGGGACATGATCTGGATGTCGAGCCCCGTGGTGTCGTGCTCCTTGAGGTACTTCACGACCTTCTTGATCAACTCGTTTTCGTGCGGACGATACGGATCGAGCCAGAAGATGACCGGCATGCCGGAGTTGCGGGAACGGGTCACGGCCAGTTTGACCCAGTCGCGGATCGGCGCGTCCTTGACCTGGCACATGCGCCAGATGTCGCCAGCTTCCACGTTCTGCGCCAGCAGCACCTCGCCGGTGGCGATGTCGACGATGTTGGCGACGCCGTCCTCGCCGATCTCGAAGGTCTTGTCGTGCGAGCCGTATTCCTCGGCCTGCTGGGCCATCAGGCCGACGTTCGGCACCGTACCCATGGTTTTCGGATCGAAGTTGCCGTGCCACTTGCAGAAGTTGATCATCTCCTGGTAGATGCGGGCAAAGGTCGATTCCGGCATCACGCACTTGCTGTCGTACTGCTTGCCGTCGGCGCCCCACATCTTGCCGCTGGTGCGGATCATTGCCGGCATGGAGGCGTCGACGATAATGTCGTTCGGCGAATGGAAGTTGGTGATGCCCTTGGCCGAGTCGACCATGGCCAGACGCGGACGATGTTCCTGGCAGGCATGCAGGTCGCGGATGATCTCGTCGCGCTTCGATTCCGGCAGGGTCTTGATCTTCTCGTACAGGGTCGACATGCCGTTGTTGACGTTGATGCCCAGTTCGTCGAACAGCTTGCCGTGCTTCTCGAAGGCTTCCTTGTAGTAGATCCTGACGCAGTGGCCGAAGACGATGGGGTGCGAAACCTTCATCATCGTTGCCTTGACGTGCAACGAGAACAGGATGCCGGCCTCGCGACAGTCGTCCAGCTCCTTTTCGTAGAAAGCCAACAGGGCCTTCTTGCTCATGAACATGGAGTCGATGATCTCGCCTGCGAGCAGGGTCGTCTTCGGCTTCAGCACGGTCGTCTTGCCGCCCGTGGCGACCAGTTCCATGCGCACGTCGCGCGCCTTGTCCAGCGTCATCGACTTTTCGCCGTGGTAGAAGTCGCCGTGCTGCATGTGGGAAACATGGGTCTGGGACCACTGCTTCCATTCGCCCATGGAATGTGGATGCTTTCTGGCGTAGTTCTTGACTGCGGCCGGGGCGCGGCGGTCGGAATTGCCCTCGCGCAGTACCGGATTGACGGCCGAACCCAGGCACTTCGCGTAGCGTGCCTTGATGGCATTTCCCTCGTCGGTCGTCGGATTTTCGGGATAGTCCGGAACGGCGTAGCCCTTGCCTTGCAGTTCCTTGACGCAGGTGATCAGTTGGGCCACCGAAGCGCTGATGTTGGGCAGCTTGATGATGTTGGCGTCCGGCTCCAGCGTCATCTTGCCCAGCTCGCCGAGCGTGTTCGGCACCCGCTGTTCCTCCTTCAGAAACTCGGGGAATTCCGCAAGTACGCGGGCGGACACGGAAATGTCGGCCTTTTCGATCTCGATGCCGGCCGGCTCGGTAAAGGTCCGGATGATCGGCAGGAAGGCGCAAGTTGCCAGCAGCGGCGCCTCATCGGTGAGCGTGTAAACGATCTTGGACTTTCCTGCGACCATGCTTTCCCCCTAGGCTGGATATCTTTGTCGAGCTGAAACTGCGAGTATCCTTTGCCGTTAGTATTTCCGTCAACGTCGATGCGCAACGATTCCAAAACTTCGAGGCAGCCCGCTCACGTCGTCCTCGTGAACAAGCCCTACAACGTGCTCTGCCAGTTTACGTCCGAGGGTGGCCGGGCGACACTGAAGGACTTCATGCCGGTGCCCGGTGTTTATGCCGCGGGGCGGCTGGATGCCGACAGCGAGGGTCTGGTGGTACTCACCGACGATGGCGCCTTGCAGGCGCGCATCAGCCATCCGCGGCACAAACTGGCCAAGACCTATTGGGCGCAGGTCGAGGGCATTCCGGATGAAGCGGCGCTAGCCCAACTGCGCCGGGGTGTCGATCTCGGCGATTTTGTCACCCGGCCGTGCCAGGTGCGCCTGATTGCCGAACCGCCAGGGCTTTGGCCGCGCGATCCGCCGATCCGCCACCGCGTCGCGATTCCGACCTCATGGCTGGAGCTGGTACTGACCGAAGGCAAGAATCGGCAGGTGCGGCGCATGACCGCAAAGGTCGGGTTTCCTACCCTGCGACTGGTTCGCTGGGCGGTGGGCTCCTGGAACCTGACGGGTTTGTCGCCCGGTCAGTGGCGGCAGGTGATTGAGCGCTAAATTGTCTGTCAACGCAATCTTGGGTCGGGCGTTGTATAGTCTGACGGTCGGCTTTGGCCGAATGTGTCAAGAACCAAAACCATCCAGACTAGATCGATCTGAAAGGAAATAGAATGACCAAGCTTATCGCCACCCTGGTTGCCGGCCTGTTCGCCGTGTCTGCCGCCATCGCCGCCGATGCACCGGCTGCTCCCGCTCCGGCCACCGCCCCGGCTGCTGCCCCGGCTGCCGCCCCGGCTCCTGCCGCTCCCGCAAAGGCCATGAAGAAGCACCATGGCAAGAAGCACGCCAAGGCGAAGGCCGCTGCCGCCGCCAAGTAATTTCGGTTCTCGGCACGAAATGACGAAGGGCAGGGAAACCTGCCCTTTGTTTTTTTGTCGCCCACTTTTTGCGCGAGCGGTTGTTTCAGCCTTCGGCGACGCGCTTGGCGATGTGGTCGAGCGCTTCCTCGACTTGATCGATGAGGATCAGGCAGACGTCGCCTTCGTTCAGTTTTTCCAGCGCAGTATCGATGGCAAGAAACTCGCCATGGATTTCCTCGACCGTCTTGGCCCGCGATGCGTTGGCCAACCCCTGGCGCAGAAGCCCCAGAACCTCGCCGTCGGCGCGGCCGCGCTGGCAGGCATCCTGGTAAAGGATGACTTCGTCGAACGCATCGCCCAGGATTTCCGTCTGCTGGCGAAGGTCTTCGTCGCGCCGGTCGCCGGCGCCACTGATGACCACGAGGCGGCGCCGGGTCGGCATGCTTTCCACCGCCTGCACCAATGCCTGAATGGCATCGGGATTGTGCCCGTAGTCTGCGATCAGGGTGGCGCCACGGTAGTCGAACAGATTGAAGCGACCGGGTGCTGTCTGCGCGTCATTGACGAAGCTGCTCAAGCCGGAATGGATGGTTTGCCAACTCAGTTCCAGTGCCCAGGCAGCGGCGACGGCTGCCATCGCGTTCTCGACCTGAAAACCGATGGCGCCGGCGCGAGTGATGGGAATGTTGGCGAGGGCGACGCGATGTTCCAGCATTCCCTCTGCGGCGACGATGGCGTCGCCATCCCGAAAGACCACGCGTTTGCCCTGGGCACGATGAGTGGCCATGATCGGCTGATAGCGATTGTTGGCAAAGTAGGTGATTGATCCCGGACAGGAAGCTGCCATGCGGACGACGATCGGGTCGGCGGCGTTAAGCACGGCCATGCCTTCCGGAGCGACGTTCTCGACGATCACCCGTTTGACGACCGCCAGATCCTCCACGGTGCTGATGTAGCTCAGGCCCAGATGGTCGCCCATGCCGATGTTGGTGATCACGGCGACATCGCAGCGATCGAACGCCAGTCCCTCCCGCAACACGCCACCGCGCGCGGTTTCGAATACGGCGGCATCGACATCGGGGTGCAGCAGCACGTTGCGGGCGCTCTTCGGCCCGCTGCAATCGCCCGTGTCGATCCGCTTGCCTTCGACGTAA
>PMIH01000171.1 GCA_003158255.1 Rhodocyclaceae bacterium | reverse complement strand
GACAGCGGGAAGAAAGCCGCCTTCAGCATTATCGTCAGCACGATGATGGCCCAACCCCAGTTGCCGATAAACGAATTCAGCCACTGCAACACCCAGAAGATCGGCGCTGCGACAACCGTCAGCCAGCCGTAGTCGACCACCAGGTCGAATCCAGGCGCGACCTTCGCCAGCTTTTCCTGCTCCTGCGGCCCGGCGTATAGGGGGACACTCACCTTCCCGGTGGCGCCCGGCGCGATGGCGGCCACTGGCACGATCACCCCCGCCGCAAACAGATCCTTGCTGATCTCGCGCAAGTAAAACTCGCGCTCGCCCTGTCCTGGCAGCCAGGCTGAGACGAAGTAGTGTTGGACCATGGCAACCCAACCGTTGTCGGCCTTGCCCGGCACCTTGGCCTTGTTCTTGGTGATGTCCTCAAACGAGGACTTCTGGAACTTGTTGGCCTCCGTGTAGAACGCTGGACCGGTAAAGCTGGACATCGTCGCCGTNNGCGGCTGCGCCACTGTTGGCAATCTCATATTCGACGTCGATCAGGTAGCTGCCGCGCTTGAAGACGTAGGTCTTGGCGACTTGCACACCGCCATCGCCGACGGCTGTCAGCCGAACCCGCAATTCCTGGTCGCCGTCCTTCATCTCCAGACCGTCCGCCGGTAACTGCCACATCGTTTTGTGGTTCGGCAACCCGGCGCCGATCAAACCGCTTTGTGCAGAATAGGAATGCTTGGCCTCGAATAAGACGAAGTTGCGGCTCTTGTCCACGGTCGCTTTGTGCGCCGTAAGCTCCAGTTCCGTCAGATCCCCACCCATGGCGGCAATTTCCGCCACGTAGAGATCGGTCTTCACCAAAATCTTTCCGCCCCCAATAGCCTGGGCCGCCGGCTGGCCACCCGCCGCAAACAGCACCGAGGGTGCCGCCGTAGCGGGCGCCGGAACCGGCACCGAGGCAGGGCCCGTAGCAGGCGCACCCTGGACCGGAGCGCTTGTCGCCGGCAAACCTGCCACTTGGGGCATGGCAGTGTGCTTTTGCCAAGCGTCCCAGAGCATGATCAGGGAAAAGCCGAAAATCACAATCAGGATGAGGCGTTGGTTATCCATGGTTCAATTTAATCTGTCAGGGTACGGGATCATAACCGCCCGGGTGCCAGGGATGACAGCGCCCCACACGGCGTCCAGCCAGCCAAAGTCCGCGGACGACTCCGTGGCGCCGTAGCGACTCGACAGCATACTCGGAACAAGTTGGGTAAAAGCGGCAACTGCGACCAAGGAAGGGGCTGATACCGAGTTGGTAGGCCCGTATCAGCAGGATAAACGGCCCGGTCGCCCACCCCGGTCTCATGGGGCCAAGCCAGCCAGCAATTGATCGATACTGAGCCGCCAGGAGTTTCTCAGAACTTTGTCGGGCTTGGTAACGGATGACGACATCGGCGGCTTCACCAGCCTCAGCACAACATCCACGGCAGGCAGCCGCGACCGAGAATGCCGGAATGCCTCGCGGGCCAAACGCTTGATCAAATTGCGCAATACTGCACGCTTGGCAAGCCGCTTGGGAATCATCAAACCGAGACGAGCCCCGCCATCCGGACGCGCTTCACCACCTTGATTGCTGCGATAACGCAACTCAAAGCAGCCGTTGCGCTGCCGCAGCGGGCTGGCCATGACTACAGCGAACTCGTTCGGCCGATGCAAACGGTCCAGCAAACAAAAGCTGTTACAGCCGCCGGATCGCCCGGTCACGGCCGCGCCATCCTTCCCGATGGCCGATTAAACGCCGAGACGTTGGCGGCCCTTGGCGCGCCGGGCACGAATGACGGCACGACCGCCGCGGGTACGCATGCGCACCAGGAAACCATGGGTGCGCTTGCGGCGCACAACCGATGGCTGATAAGTCCGTTTCATGGCTTAGCCCTCTGAAGAGAAACGCGCGATTACAGCGTTGGCGCCTTACTTTGTCAAGATCAATTTTCCGTCTACCCTTGTGGATAACTCTGACCGAACCCGTTAGAATGGCCGACCAAGCGCAGGCGGCAGAAGCACAAAGTCGCTGACTATTTAGTTATATCATGATATTTATCAATAACATATAATATGTCGAGTATGGCACCGATAAGCGATGAATCGGTCATAAACGACTTCTGGTCGTATTGCCTGACGAGTTTCCAGGAGGAACTGCCTGCGCAGCAGTTCAACTCGTGGATCAGGTCCCTGCGGATCGAGTTGGAGGCGCCTGGCAGATTCCGCTTGCTGGCCCCCAATCGCTTCGTCCTGCAATGGGTACGGGAGCGCTACTTGGCTCGCATCGAAGACCTGCTAAGGCAGTTTCATCCTGACGCTGCCAGCATCACACTGTCGCTAGACGAGAACCCCCTTGCTGTCTCGGCGCCAACGGCAAATACAGGCCTCACGGCAACTGCCATCGCAAAGGAAAATACGGCCGCAAGCTCACCTTCGGCGATCAGAAACCACGATTCCATTTACGAAAAAACACGTCTAAACGAGGCATTCACGTTCGAAACGCTTGTGACGGGCCGATCAAACGACCTTGCCCGCGCTGCGGCCCAGCAGGTCGGCCTCAATCCGGGAATTTCCTACAATCCGCTGTTTGTTTACGGCGGTGTGGGCCTTGGCAAGACCCACTTGGTTCATGCGCTTGGCAATGAAGTCTGGCGGCACCATCCAAACAAGATTATTCGATACGTCCATGCCCACGACTACATCGCCGACGTCGTCCGCGCCTACCAGCAGAAAGCCTTTGACACCTTCAAGCGCTACTACTGCTCTCTGGATCTATTGATCATTGACGATATTCAGTTTCTCAACGGCAAGGATCGCACCCAGGAAGAGTTTTTCTTTGCTTTCAATGCCTTGATTGAATCAAAGAAACAGATTGTCATTACTTGCGATACATATCCAAAAGATATCCAGGGGCTGGAAAATCGCCTGATTTCACGTTTCGACTGTGGTTTGACTGTTCAGGTTGAGCCTCCTGAACTGGAAATGCGCGTTGCAATCCTCAAGAAGAAGGCTGAAGTAATGGCAACGCCTCTCGGCGACGATGTCGCTTTCCTGATTGCCAAGAACCTCCGCTCAAACGTACGCGAACTCGAGGGCGCCCTCAACCGGGTTGTTGCCTTCGCCCGCTTTCACAATCGCGACCTGAACATTGAGCTCGCCAAGGAAGCCTTGAAGGACGTCATCGGTGCCCATAACCGCCAGATCACGTTCGAACTCATTCAGAAGTACGTTGCCGACTACTACAAGATCAAGGTCGCTGAAATGTATTCCCAGAAGCGCACCCGGGCAATTGCCCGGCCACGGCAGGTTGCCATGTGGTTGGCCCGGGAGCTGACCCCCCACAGCCTGCCTGAAATTGGCGACGCCTTTGGCGGTCGCGACCACACTACCGTACTGCATGCCTGTCGTACCATCGGCGACCTGCGTGGCAAGGATGGACAACTCAACAACGACCTGCATGTCCTATTGCAATCCATCAAAGGATAAGCTCTGTACAGATATGGTAGCGATTGTGGATAACCTCCTTCCCAGCTCATTCACCTGATTTAACCCACATTTGTCCACAGCGCTCCAACAGCCTTTGCCGCCAGGTTATAGAATCGACATCTGTATGAGTAATAAGAAAAAAACATCCTTATCCACACTTATCATGTTCCCTCATCATCAATCATTAAGGGAGATATAAAGAATGCTCCTGTACAAAGGTTCTCGCGATCAGATCCTGACTCCGCTGCAATCGGTCTGCGGCATTGTCGAAAAACGTCACACGCTCCCCATCCTCTCCAACGTGCTGATGGAGAAAAATGGCGAGCAGCTAACCCTGCTGGCGACAGATATCGAAATCCAGATCCGGACGGGTACGCAGGCAGTAGGCTCGGAAAATGCTGCCTTGACGGTGGCTGCCCGCAAGCTTCAGGACATTCTTCGTTCTCTGCCCGAGGCCGCTGAAGTCAGCCTGACACTCGACGACAAACGCCTTCAGATCAAGGCCGGCAAGAGCCGTTTCAATCTACAGACGTTGCCCGCTGAAGATTTCCCGCGCATGTCGACTTCCGACGGTCAGGCGACGCGGATATCGATGACCCAAAAGCAGTTCAAGCACCTGTTGGCACTGGTTCAGTATTCCATGGCGCAACAGGACATACGCTACTACCTGAACGGTTTGCTGCTGGTCGTCAATGGTTCGGAAATGCGCGTTGTGGCAACCGACGGCCATCGACTTGCCTATGCCAGCGAGGGTCTTACCGAAAGCCTGCCGCGTAGCGAAGTTGTCGTGCCGCGCAAGACTATCCTGGAACTGTCCCGTCAGCTTGCCGACAACGACGAAGCACTGGAAATCGTCCTGACGCCAACCCAGGCACAGTTCCGCTTTGGCAACATCGAACTGGTTTCGAAATTGATTGATGGTAAGTTCCCGGATTACGAACGCGTTATTCCGCAACAGCACACCAAGCTGCTGCTGCTTCGCCGTGACCAGCTGCTGCAATCACTGCAACGCGCCGCGATCCTGACCAACGAAAAGTTTCGTGGTGTCCGCCTCGTGCTCAACGATGGCAGCTTGAAAATAATTTCCACCAACGCCGAACAGGAAGAAGCACAGGAAGAAATCGAGGTCGACTATCAAGGCGAAAGCCTGGACGTCGGCTTCAATGTCACCTACTTGCTCGACGTGCTCAACAACATTTCAACCGAAACAATCGAGTGCCGACTTGCCGACGCCAGCTCCAGCGCCCTGTTCATGTTGCCCAACAATGAGCGCTTCAAGTACGTCGTCATGCCGATGCGCATTTAGGCGGGAAGTTCAATGACGCAGGACCACAAGCCGGCTACCGAAAACGGCGGCTACGACGAAGACTCCATTCAGCAGCTCGAAGGTCTCGAGGCTGTGCGCAAGCGGCCCGGAATGTACATCGGCGATACCTCCGATGGCACCGGCCTTCATCACATGGTTTTCGAGGTAGTCGACAACGCTATCGATGAAGCCCTGGCGGGCTATTGCGACGATATCGTCATCACCATTCACACCGACAACTCGATTTCGGTTACGGACAACGGTCGCGGCATTCCCACCGGCGTCAAGTTCGACGACAAGCACGAACCAAAGCGCTCCGCAGCCGAGATCGTCATGTGCGTGCTTCACGCCGGCGGCAAGTTCAACCAGAACTCCTACAAGGTTTCCGGTGGCCTGCACGGCGTCGGCGTGTCTTGCGTCAATGCGCTTTCCAAATGGTTGCGCCTCACTGTGCGCCGCGATGGCCGGAAGTACGCGATGGAGTTTCATCGCGGTCACGCCGTCGATCGTTTGCTCGAAATCCAGAATGGTGTCGAAGTCAGCCCGCTGAAAGTCGTTGGCGATACCCAGACAACGGGCACCGAAGTTCACTTCCTTGCCGACGATGAAATTTTCGGCGCCGTCGAATTTCACTACGACATACTTGCCAAGCGTTTGCGGGAGCTGTCCTTCCTCAACAACGGCGTCAAGATCAAGCTTCTCGACCAGCGCAACGGCAAGGAGGAAGACTTTGCCTTCTCCGGCGGGGTCAAGGGCTTCGTCGAGTACATCAATCGTACCAAGACCGTATTGCACCCCAACGTGTTCTTCTCGACCGGTGCTTCAAAGGTCGGCGATAGCGGTGTAACCATCGACGTTGAAGTTGCCATGCAATGGAACGACTCCTACGCCGAACAGGTGCTCTGCTTTACCAACAACATACCGCAGTCTGATGGCGGTACCCATCTCACCGGCCTGCGCGCCGCCATGACGCGGGTAATCAACAAGTACATCGAAGAACACGAGATCGCCAANNCTCTCGGTCAAGATGCCGGATCCCAAGTTTGCTTCGCAGACCAAGATGAAGCTCGTATCTTCGGAAGCGCGACCTGCCGTGGAAGAGGTTGTTGCCGCCAAGCTAGCCGAATTTCTGCTCGAGAAGCCGGTCGATGCCAAGATCATCACCGGCAAGATCGTCGAGGCCGCACGTGCGCGCGAAGCGGCACGCAAGGCGCGCGAGATGACTCGTCGCAAGGGCGTGCTTGATAACATCGGCCTGCCGGGGAAACTCGCTGACTGCCAGGAGAAGGATCCGTCCCTGTGCGAGATTTACATCGTCGAGGGCGATTCGGCCGGCGGCTCCGCAAAGCAGGGGCGCGACCGCAAGTTCCAGGCGATCCTGCCGTTGCGCGGCAAGGTACTCAACGTAGAAAAGGCCCGACTCGACAAGGTCATCTCGTCCGAGCAGATCGTCACGCTGCTGACCGCGCTCGGCTGCGGTATCGGTGACGACTACAAGCAGGAAAAACTGCGCTACCACCGCATCATCATCNNATCATGACCGACGCGGACGTCGACGGTGCCCACATCCGCACCCTGCTCCTGACCTTCTTCTATCGACAGATGCCGCAACTCGTCGAAGGGGGTCACGTCTATATTGCCCAGCCGCCACTTTACAAGATCAAGCACGGTCGTTCAGAGCTCTACATCAAGGATGACCACGCTCTGAACCAGCATCTGCTGACGCTCGCACTGACCGATGCCGCCCTGGTTCCTGAGCCCGGCGCAGCCGCCATCGAAGGCGACGCCCTGGGCGAACTCGCGCGCGCCTATCTGCTCTCGGAGGCCGTTATCAAGCGCCTAGCCGACTTCATCGAGTCCGGTGTCCTGCATGCGATAATGGCTGACAATGTGCCGCTCGACTTGGCCGACGAAGCGGCCGCGCGAGCGAGTGCCGAGCGCTTGGCGAGCCACGTACCCGAGGGTATTCGCATCGTTGCCGAATATCACGGCAAGTCGGAATCGTGGCGTCTGCGCGTCGAGCGGATGCGCCACGGCAATTTGCGTGTCGGCCACATCGACGAGGAGTTCATGCATTCCGGCGACTACGCGCAACTTCGCACAACCGCGCAGATGATTGCCGGCTTGGTGAACGGCGGCAGCGTGATTGGCCGCGGCGAAAAATCCCAAGCGGTCCGGAGCTTTGCTGAAGCCATGAGCTGGCTGCTGGCGGAGGTCGAACGCGGGTTGTCCAAGCAACGCTACAAGGGCCTGGGCGAGATGAATCCNNGACGAGATTTTTACTACCCTCATGGGCGACGACGTCGAGCCACGACGGGCATTTATCGAATCCAACGCCCTGTACGCCCGCAACATCGACGTGTAGCGCGACTGCTTGATGAGTTTGGCAATGAACGAAGAACTGGAAATCGTACGTAGCTTCCTGAAGGGGCGCCTCAATATCGATCCGGCCAGAATTACCGTTGAGGCGACGCTGGCGGAACTCGACATCGACTCGTTGATGTTGCTGGAGTTGTTCTTCGAGTTCGAAGAGAGGCTTGACGTCAATCTTTCCCAGAATTTGCCGACACCCAAGACCATTGGCCAGTTGATCGAAATCGTCAAGGGCCTAAAGCGCGCGCCGACCGCGGGCTGAAGCGCAGTGAAACGACGCGTAGCCATCACGGGAGTCGGTCTGGTCAGCCCCTTTGGCGGCAGTACCGAGGATTTCTTTGCTCGCCTCCTGGCGGGCGAATCCTGCATCCGCCATTACACGACCGACGACAAGCCCCGAGCGCTTAGCATGCCTGCCGTGCGCTGCGACCGCTTCGACCCGGACGCCGTGATGACCAAGGCCCTGTCAGGTACCATGGACCGCTTCACCCAGCTCGGCTTTGCCGCCGCCCTGGAGGCTTGGCGCCATGCCGGTTTTGCGCCAGACGAACGTAGCGAGAAGACTGACTACGGCGTTGCCTGGGGCACCGCACTAGGTGGCACCCTTGCCTATGAGCGAGGTTACCGCGACCTCTGGCAGAATGGTCGCGGACGAGTTCCGGCCCTGTCGGTGGTGCTGGGCATGAATAACGCGGCGTCGGCCCATATTGCCATCCAGTTTGGCCTCGGTAATTCCTGTCTCAGCTACACGGTCGCCTGCGCTTCTGCCGCCGCGGCAATCGGGGAAGCTTACCGGCGCATCCGCGACGGGGGCGCGACGGTCATGTTGGCCGGAGGTTCGGATGCTCCCCTCTGTTATGCCGTGGTGCGCGCCTGGGAAGCCCTGCGCGTGCTTGCGCCCGGCGATGCCACCGACTCCGCGCACGCCTGCCGGCCGTTCGGGGCGGACCGCACTGGCCTCGTGCTGGGCGAAGGAGCGGCGGCACTGGTACTGGAAGATTGGCAGCACGCCGTCAACCGTGGCGCGCCCATACTCGCCGAGCTGGCCGGTTATGGCGCGACTTCGGACCACAGCCATCTGGTCCGGCCGGAAGTCGGCGGACAGATTCGGGCGCTGGAGTTGGCACTCGCCGACGCCAGTCTTCGTCCCGAGCAAATCGACTACATTAATGCCCATGGGACGGCGACGCGGGAAGGTGATCCGACCGAAATCGATGCGTTGCGGCAGGTTTTTGGCGGCCATGCGTCGCACCTCGCCGTGAGTGGTACCAAGTCTATGCACGGGCATATGCTGGGCGCTTCTGGAGCGATTGAAGCCGTCATCACCGTGTTGGCCTTAAGGCAGGATGCTTTGCCGCCAACCGCCAATGTCGAGGCGATCGATCCCGCCTGTAGCGGTGTTGACCATATTCTCGGCAGTGCGCGACGTGGCACCGGTGCCCGCATCGCGTTGTCGAATTCCTTCGCCTTTGGCGGCAGCAATGCCGTCCTGGCGATCCGTACCGATCGCAATGAAGCGATGGCCTGAGTTCCAGATTTCTATTTCGCCACGAGCCGACCATGACCCAGCCAACCCCGAACGCCAACGACTTGAAGCCCTTGATGGACGAAGTTGCGGCGATGATCGTCAGCGCCCTCAATCTCGAGGTCGCCGCGAGTGAAATCGCCGCCGACACTCCGCTTTACGGCGACGGTCTCGGTCTCGACTCCATCGATATCCTGGAAGTAGCGCTGGCCGTTTCGAAACAATACGGTTTTCAATTGCGCGCCGACGACGAGGACAACCTGAAGATCTTCTCCTCCCTGCATAGTCTTGCCAGCCACATCGCTGCCAACAGAACCAAGTAGAAGCGGGGCAAGGAGCTGATGGAGAGGACCGTATGAACCTCAGCGGGGATCTGTTCACGGGTGCGCTGGCCGCAGGCCTTACCCTGGCCTACGCGATATTCGCGCACTATGCCAGCGTGGTCACCGACGTCGGCGCATGGGCGATTCTTCTTGCTGCGGCGCCAATGATTGTGGTCAGTTTCGCTTTTGCCCGCGAAAGCCGTTGGGGCGCCTTGTTCCTGGCGCTCACGGTGTCCGCGCTCACCGCGCTCGCGTGGTTCTGGCCGAACCTTCACAATCCCGTCGCCTGGTTGTATTTCCTGCAGAGTGTCAGCGCCAACGTCATGCTGGGTCTAATATTTTGGGGCTCGCTCGGCGCGCGCCGGAAACCGCTGTGCACGGTCTTTGCGAGCGCAGTCCACGATGAAATGACGCCGGAGCTTCTGCGCTATACGCGGCAGGTCACCCTGGCGTGGTCGCTGTTCTTCCTGTCTTCGGCGCTACTGTCCTTGCTGCTCTTCTTCCTGGCGTCGATCGAGACCTGGTCGCTCTTTGCGAACATCCTGTCGTGGCCCTTGATCGGGGTGATGTTCCTCGGCGAAAACGAAGTACGCAAGCGCGTTCTGCCGCCGCGCGATCATGTGGGTCTGCGGGCAACCGTGCGCGCTTTCCGCGCCAACTTCCGGCCATGACTGCGGGTCAATTGCCGCTGACCGCGCACACCGTACCGGACGGCATCATCGCCTGGCGGCCGGATGGGCCGGTCACCGTGGCGCAATTCCTCGCCGATGTCACTCACCTGGCCGACCGGATGCCGACGGGCGGCAGTGTCCTCAACGTCTGCCAGGATCGCTACCGTTTCATGGTCGGCCTGGCTGCCGGGTTGGTCGCCGGGAAAGTCAGCCTGCTGCCGTCTTCGCACACGCCAGAGGCGGTACGGCAGCTGAAGGACTACGCGGGGGACGTCTTTTGCCTGCACGACGGTAACGGCGATGACATCGATCTCCCGCGCGTCGCGTTTCCCGCCTCGTCTCCAGCAATCGGCAACGTGGTCATGCCCGTGATCGATGCCGGCCGCGTCGCTGCCGTCTTGCTGACTTCCGGCTCCACGGGCGCGCCGGTCCCGCACGCCAAGACCTGGGGTTCCCTGATCAAGAACGGCCGTGCCGAGGCCGAGCGTCTCGGTCTTATAGCGTCAGGACACGTCATCGTCGGCACCGTGCCCGCCCAGCACAGCTATGGCTTCGAATCGACCGTGCTGCTTGCCCTGCACGGCAACTGCGCCTGCTGGTCGGGTCGTCCCTTCTATCCCGCCGATATCGCCAGCGCCCTGGCCGCCGTGCCGCGACCGCGCCTCCTCGTTACGACACCCTTCCATCTGCGCACCTTGCTGGACGCCGGCGTCGATGTACCGCCGGTGGATATGCTTCTTTCCGCGACAGCGCCACTCTCCGAAGCATTGGCCCGCGAAGCGGAAGCCCGGCTCGGCGCACCGCTGCACGAAATCTACGGTTGCACCGAAACTGGCCAGCTGGCCAGCCGGCGCACCTGTGCGTCGCTGCGCTGGCAGCCGCTGCGCGACATTTGCCTCGAGCAGGAAGGCGGTGTTGCCTTCGCTTTCGGCGGCCACGTGCGCGGCCGACAAGCGCTCACCGACGTGCTCGAACTCGGCGACGACGGCAGCTTCGTGCTGCACGGACGGAACGCCGACATGGTGAACATTGCCGGCAAACGCACTTCGCTGGCCTACCTCAATCACCAACTAAACGCCGTTGCCGGTGTCGAGGACGGTACTTTCTTCCAGTCCGATGCGCCGCCAGGCGGCGCGGTCGAGGGTATCGGGCGGCTCAGTGCCTTCGTCGTCGCGCCGACGCTGACCTCGCGTCAACTGCTGGACGCCTTGCGCCAGCGCATCGATCCGATATTTTTGCCGCGGCCCCTGCTATTCCTCAATCGTTTGCCGCGCAACGCTACCGGCAAGCTGCCGCGCGGCGAGCTCCAGGCGCTACTCGACCACCAGAACGGAACCAGCCGATGAATACCGCCAGCTGGACGGTTCCGGATAGCCACCCTGCCTTCGCCGGACATTTCCCCGGGCGGCCGATCGTACCCGGCGTGGTCCTGCTCGACCGCGCCATACAAATCATCGCGAGGTCACTGAGCAGCGCTGCCGCCACTTGTAGCATCGCCAACGCAAAGTTTCTCAGCCCGGTCGAGCCGGGGGCGACCCTTGAGCTTTCCTGGCAAGTTGCGACCAATCGCTCCATCCGTTTCGCCATCGCCCGCGACGGCATGGCGGTCGCCTCGGGCACGCTGACACTGGCGGAGCCGCAATGAGCTCGGCCGGAGGCCCGACCACGGGCGCGTCGTGGACGCAGAAACCCGAGCGCAGCAACCTGGCGATCCTGCGGTTCATGGTGTGGCTTTCGTTGCGCCTCGGTCGCCGGGCGAGCCGCATCGTGCTCTACGGGATTGCCGCGTATTTCCTGGTGTTTGCGCCAGCCGCGCGGCGCGCCAGCCGCGCCTATTTGGCGCGGGCACTCGGTCGCCGCCCGAAGGTGGCCGACGGCTTTCGCCATGTCCTTTCGTTCGCCACCACCATCCACGACCGCGTCTATCTGCTCAACGAGCGCTTCGACCTCTTCGACATCGAGATCGTCGGCGAAGACCTCATCCGCGCGGCCGGGGTCTCCGGACAAGGCGTGTTGCTGATGGGCGCTCACCACGGCAGCTTTGAAGCGATGCGCGCGCTCGGTCGCCAGAGGAACGATCCGGTCATCACCGTCCTGATGTACGAAGAGAATGCCCGCATGGTGAATGCCACCCTGGCGGCCATCAATCCTTTAGCGACGCAGGACATCATTCCGCTCGGCCGGATGGATTCAATGTTGCAGGCGCAGGAGAAGCTTGCCGCCGGACACGTCGTCGGCATGTTGGCCGATCGCGGCCTGGGCGACGACCCTAGGCGCACTGTCGACTTCCTGGGCGCGCCCGCGCCGTTTCCAATCGGCCCGTTCCGTGTCGCTGCAATGCTGCGTCGGCCAGTACTGTTCATGGTCGGGCTGTACCTCGGCGGCAATCGCTACCGAATCCACTTCGAGCCGCTGGCCGATTTCTCCACGGTCGGACGCGACCAGCGCGACGCAGCGATTGCCGAAGCGCAACGCCGCTATGTCGAGCAACTGGAGCGCTACTGTCGTGACGCACCGTATAACTGGTTCAACTTTTACGATTTCTGGCAGGATGGACGGCAATGAAACTCCCGAGATTGCTTGGCGTACCGTCATGGCTGACTTTCATGGTCTTGCCGGCGATCGCCTGCGCCGCCACCTGGGACGTTGATGCGCTGATGCGCGGCCTGGCCAAATACGAGGGCGGCCGCGCCCGCTTCGTCGAGACGAAGACCATCGCGCTGCTCGACAAACCCGTGGTGTCGTCAGGCGAGTTGCTTTACACGCCGCCGGCACGCCTTGAAAAGCGCACCCTCAAACCCAGGCAGGAGGTCATGTTGCTGGACGGTGACCAGCTCAGCCTCGAGCGCGGCAAGCAAAAACTCAGCATTCGTCTCTCAGATCAGCCCGAGGCACTCGCTTTCGTCGACAGCCTGCGCGGCACGCTATCCGGCAACAAGGCGGCGCTGGAGAAGACCTACAAACTGCACTTGGCCGGAACGGAGGAGCACTGGACGCTCGACCTGCTGCCGGACGACCAGCGCATCGCCACCTTTGTGCTGCGCATCACGTTCGGCGGCAGCCACAATCGCGTCGAGTGGATCCGTTATCTTCAGGCCGACGGCGACAGCTCGGTGATGACCATCGAGCCGATCGAGGGCAAATGAATCACACCGGCGGCCGCGCTGCACTCATCCCGATCCTGATCTGGCTGCTGGGTTTGACGACCTGTGTCGTCATCGTCTCGCGCAGCCATTTCACTGCCGACATGTCGGCTTTCCTGCCGCAACGGCCCTCCGCCAGCCAGCAACTGCTGGTCGAGCAACTTCGCGAGGGCAACCTGTCGCGTCTGCTGCTGGTCGGCATCGAAGGCGTCGATGGCGCCGATCGCGCCCGGTTGTCGAAGGCGCTGGCGGCGCGGCTTGTGGCCAGCGGCGAATTTACCGGCGTGCAGAATGGCGATGCCGCAGCGTTGGCGAAGGACCGCGAAATCCTGTTGTCCTATCGCTATCTGCTCAGCCCGGCGGTGACGAGTGAACGCTTCAGTGTTGCCGGCCTGCACCAGGCCATTGCCGACAGCATCGACCTGCTCGCCTCACCGGCGGGTTTGATGATCAAAAGCCTGCTGCCACGGGATCCCACGGGCGAACTGATGGAGCTACTCGGCGGGCTCGATGCCGGCAACGGCCCAGCGACCGACCATGACATATGGGTATCTCGCGACGGCCAGCGCGCCTTGCTGATGGCGCAAACGGCCGCAGCCGGTTCCGATACCGACGGCCAGGAGCGGGCAGTGACGCGGTTGCGCGCCGACTTCGCCGCCGCCGCTGCCGCGCTGGGAATCGCCGATGCCCACGTGCTGGTTTCCGGCGCACCCGTGTTTTCGGTCAGCGCACGCGCCACGATCAAGGGCGAAGTCGAGCGGCTGGCCATCATCAGCGCCGTCGGCATCGTTGCCGTTCTCCTGCTCGCCTATCGTTCCGGTACCGCACTGGTGCTCGGCTTGCTGCCGGTGCTGTCGGGCGCGCTGGCCGGCATCGCCGCCGTCGCCCTGGGCTTCGGCAGCGTGCATGGTCTGACCGTCGGTTTCGGCACTACACTGATTGGCGAGGCCGTCGACTACAGCATCTACTACTTTGTCCAATCGCAAGACAGCACCGAAGCCGACTGGCGCGCCCGCTTCTGGCCGACCATCCGGCTGGGCGTCCTCACTTCACTATGCGGTTTTGCCTCCCTGCTGTTTTCAGGCTTTCCCGGACTGGCGCAACTCGGTCTCTACTCGATGTCGGGTCTGGTCGTGGCGGCGGCGGTGACTCGCTTCGTGCTGCCGCGTCTGCGGCCGCGCGGCTTTCGCATTCGCGACACCTCGGGTGTTGGCCGCGCCTTTGCGCCGCTGCTGATCGCACTCGGCCACTTGCGTTGGGTCGCCTTCGCCCTGGCGTTGGTGGCGCTTGCCATCCTTTTCGTCCAGCGCGATCACATATGGAACACGCGCCTCGCCGATCTCAGCCCGATGTCGCCGGCGCTGCTACAGCTCGACCAGTCGCTGCGCAACGATCTCGGTTCGCCCGATCAAGGTTATCTCGTCGTCATCGTCGCGCCAACGCGCGCCGGCGCGCTGGCCAGCGCCGAGCGCGTCGCCGATCGTCTGCAACCGTTGGTAGCGCGCGGCGCGATCGGCGGCTTCGAAACGCCAACGCGTTTCTTGCCCAGCGAGGCGACCCAGGCGACACGACGAGCGGCGCTGCCGGAGCGCGCCGAACTGGCCGCGCGATTGAAGCAAGCGCTGGCGGGCCTGCCGCTACGTGCGGAGAGACTGACCGCCTTCCTCGACGATGTCGAAGCGGCCAAAAGTCAGCCGTCGCTGGACGCCGAGCGGCTCAGGGGCAGCACGCTGGGCTTGGCGGTGGACTCGATGCTGCTCCAGCGGCCCGCCGGCTGGTCAGTCCTGATGCCCCTGCGCATGCCCGCTACCGGAAAAATCGATGCCGTGGCGATCCGCGCCGCGCTGGCGGACGAGACCGATGCGTTGTACGTCGATCTGGGCGAGGAATCCAATCGCCTCTATGCCGACTATCTCACCGAAGCCATCTGGCTCTCGCTGGCCGGTTTCGTCGCCATCACCGTACTGCTNNCTGCTGCACCTCGTCGGCCTGCTGCTGACAGTCGCCGTCGGCTCGAACTACGCGCTGTTCTTCGATGGCTGCGACGCGGTCGGCGATCCGCGAACGCTGACTTCGCTGATCGTCGCCAACACCACGACGGTCATCGGCTTCGGTGCGCTGGCCACCTCCGCAGTGCCGGTGCTCCACGCCATCGGGATTACCGTCGGCCCGGGTGCCATACTGGCGTTGCTTCTTTCCGCGATGCTGGCCGGTCGACCGACCATTAAGGGAACAGTATGATGAATTCATGGCGGCCGAGCACGGCCATCAAAGCAACCGTCGCACTGCATGCTGTGGCCGGCGCCGGCATTCTCGCTGCGCCCGGACTGTGGCCGCAGGCGTTGGCCGCCATCGCCGCCAATCATGGCGTCTTGACCGCCGCCGGGTTGTGGCCGAGATCCACGCTGCTGGGTCCCAACTTCACCCGCTTGCCGGCAGCGGCGGCGGCGCGCAACGAGATCGCGCTGACGATCGATGACGGCCCGAATCCGAAGGTCACCCCGCGCGTCCTCGATCTGCTGGATGCCGCGAACGCCAAGGCGACGTTCTTTTGCATCGGCGTCGAAGTCACGCGTCATGCGGGGCTGGTCCGCGAGATGATTGCGCGTGGCCACACGATCGAAAACCACAGTCAGCACCACCTGAAGATATTTGCCGCACTCAGCCCAAAAAGAATGTTGAGCGAAATTGCGGCCGCACAGGAAGCGATCGCCGCCACCGTCGGCCGAGCCCCGCGCTATTTCCGGCCGACCGCCGGCTTGCGCAATCCGTTTCTCGATCCCATCCTCGCCCGCCTCGATCTGAAACTGGTCAGCTGGACGCGCCGCCCCTTCGACACGCGCTGCGGCGACGCCGAACAAGTCCACAAACGACTGACCCGGGGGCTTGCCGCGGGCGACATCCTGCTCATGCACGACGGCAACGCCGCGCCGACCAACGCGGGCCACCCGGTGATCCTGGAAGCGCTGCCGCGCCTGCTCGCTACGCTACGGGATGCCGGCCTGAAATCAGTCACCCTGTCGTCCGCCCTGGACAATCATTGAATATTCCACTCATGAACGAAAGCTTTCTCGCCCGTCTGCTCGACGCCGCCAGCCGTCCCTACCGTGCCGGCGGCCATTTTGGCTACCACTTCTCGCGTGGCAAACTCTCAAGCGACTGCATCTTTCGCGAGCTGCTGCGGCAAGGCGTGTTTCCCAAAGCGGCACGCTTCCTTGACCTGGGTTGCGGGCAAGCCGTATTTGCCTCCTGGCTGCTGGCGGCGCGTGGCCTTTACGACCAGGGCGATTGGCCGGCCGACTGGCCGGAGCCGCCCAGGGTCATCGAGTTGCGCGGCTTTGAATTGATGGCGAAGGACATTGGCCGCGGTCGCGCGGCGCTCGCCGACCGCGAGCCACAGGTGATCATCCGCCAGGGCGACATCTGCAAGACGGATTTCGGACAGGCCGACGTTGTCACCATCCTTGACGTCCTGCACTACATCGACCACGCCAACCAGGAGGACATCCTGCGCCGCGTGCATGCCGCACTGACACCGGGCGGCATGCTGGTGACGCGCGTTGGCGACGCCGATGCCGGCCTGTACTTCCATGTCTGCGACTGGGTCGACCGCGCCGTCACGTTCGTCCGCGGCCACCGCCTGCCGACGCTCTACTATCGTCGGCTCGACGAATGGGTGGCACTGCTGGTTCGGCTCGGATTCCAGGTAGAAACGATGCCGATGAGCGAAGGCAAGCCGTTTGCCAATGTCATGCTGATCGCGCGCCGCTAGGTTCGTGTAGCCGAACCGGCTTGCCGGTAAGCCGATCGCAGCAGATTGCGCCCCGGCCTCTGGTAAACTGCGCCGTCCCCTGCGTAGTCTCGCCCAGTGAAGCCCTTCCTGCTCTCCCACCTGACCGCAACCACCTGCCTCGGCCGCGGACTGGCGCCGACACGTGCGGCGCTGGAAAGCGTTGTCGGCGGTCTGAAGCGCTGCGATTTCGAGACCGTGCATCTGGATACCTGGATCGGCGAAGTCGCGGACGTCGACGCGGTCCGCTTGCCGACCGCGGTGGCGCGGCATGATTGCCGCAACAACCGCCTGGCCATGCTCGGACTCGAGGCCGACGGTTTCGGCGATGCCGTTAGGGCGAGTGTCAGCCGTATTGGCAATCGGCGCCTTGGCGTCGTCCTTGGCACCAGCACCGCCGGCATTCTGCAAACGGAACTCGCCTATCGCCGGCGCGACCCGCAGACCGGCGCCTTGCCGGCGGACTTCATCTACGCGACGACGCACAACACTTATTCGGTCGCCGGTTTCGTGCGCGACTATTTCGGCCTCGAAGGTCCGGCTGTAGTCGTTTCCACTGCCTGCTCCTCGTCGGCCAAGGTGTTTGCCGCCGCGGCGCGCATGATCGCCTGTGGCCTGATCGATGCGGCGCTGGTCGGTGGCGTTGATTCGTTGTGCCTCACGACGCTGTACGGTTTCGGTTCGCTCGAACTGACGTCGCCAAAGCCCTGCCGGCCATACGATGGCGAGCGCAACGGTATTTCGATCGGCGAGGGCGCCGCCTTCGCTTTGCTGGAACCGGCGCCGTCGTCGCCGGCGGCCGATGCCGTACTGCTGCTCGGCGCCGGCGAATCGAGCGATGCTTACCATATGTCGTCGCCGCACCCCGAGGGCCTGGGCGCGCGCCTGGCCATGGAGCGCGCGCTGGCCGATGCCGGCCTCAAGACCGCGGACATCGACTACATCAATCTCCACGGCACCGCGACGCCCAGCAATGATGCGGCCGAAGGCAAAGCCGTGGTGGCTTTGTTCGGCAACACTGTGCCATGCAGTTCGATCAAGGGCGCCACCGGCCACACGCTGGGTGCCGCCGGCGCCGTCGAAGTGGTGGCCTGTGCGCTGGCGTTGCGCCATGGCTTCATGCCGGGCAGCGCCAATACCGAACAACTCGATCCGACGATTCCGATCGACTACCTGTTGGCCACGCGCAGCGCCCCGATCGAGCGCGTACTGTCGAATTCCTTCGGCTTCGGCGGCAGTAATTGCAGCCTGGTATTGGGGCGGGCGACATGAGCTTCACCGTCTGGCTCGATGGCATCGGCGTCGTGGCTCCTGGCCTTACCGGCTGGTCGGCGACAGCGGAGGTGCTGGCCGGCGCAACCGAATATCGGGCGGCACCGACGGTGCTGGCGCCGCCGGTCTTGCTGCCGCCTGCCGAACGCCGGCGCGCCAGCCGGTTGGTGAAAGCGGCGCTTGGCGTTGGCCTCGAGGCGATCAATCATGCCGGCGCCGATGCGGCAGCGCTGGCCACCGTGTTCACTTCTTCCTCCGGCGATGGCCACAACTGCCATGCGCTGTGCGAAACACTGGCCTCCGACGACCGCCAGGTGTCGCCGACACGCTTCCACAACTCCGTGCACAACGCCGCCGCCGGCTACTGGGGCATTGCCACCGGCGCCATGGCGCCGAGCCAGGTGCTGTGCGCCTACGACGCCGGTTTCGCCGCCGGTCTGCTGGAGGCGATGGCGCAGGCGCTGACGGCGGCCACGCCGATCCTGCTCGTCTCCTACGACGCCGAATATCCGGANNCGGCGCTGAAAGTCAGTCTTGGTGATACGCCGAGTACGCCGATGGTTTTGCCGGCGCTGGAGCAACTGCGCACGGCCATCCCGGCCATGCGCAGCCTGCCGATGCTCGAGTTGCTGGCGCGGCTGCAGGCAGGCACGGTCAGCCTCGACTATCTCGTGCCGCTGCAAATGCAGGTCGAGGTGGCGCCTTGCTAGATCGCGCCTGGATCGCCGCCCACATTCCGCACCAGGGCAGCATGTGCCTGCTCGATGCCGTGCTCGAATGGTCGCCCGAACACATTCGCTGCGCCTCGGCCAGCCATCGGCGCGCGGACAATCCGCTGCGCGACAACGACCGGCTCGGTGCCGCCTGCGGCATCGAATTTGCGGCGCAGGCCATGGCGGTGCACGGTGCGCTGCTGGCGGGCAATGCCGGCGGCGAACCGCGCCAAGGCTATCTCGCCAGCGTGCGTGGCGTTGAACTCAACGTGGCGCGCCTCGACGACATTGCCGGCGATCTCGACGTGGAGGCCGAGCGTCTCTCCGGCGACGACAACAACATTCTCTACAGCTT
>PMIH01000150.1 GCA_003158255.1 Rhodocyclaceae bacterium | reverse complement strand
AAAGCGTGTCGTAGCGGATGAAAGCACCTACCCATGTCTTGTCGAAACGCTTCGACAGCGCGACGATGAACTGGCTGCCACTGTAGCCGCCCTTGGCCGCGTAGGCCGGGCGCTCGACCGTCGCGTATTGTGGCGCGACGCCGTAGAAATAGTCGTGCTGCCTGCGCGTTGCCCAGATCGGTCCTGCCACCATGCCGAGGTTCCAGCCGGGCATGCCGGGCAGGTCGCCGATGTCCATGTTCAGGTTCGGCGAGAAGATCCAGCCGATGTCGCGCGGCGCGCGTTCGGCCGTGAAAGCCCCCCGCAACGGCATGCGCAGCTTGACGAAGCGCTCACGACTCTCGGTGCGCCAGAGCGTGATATCAATCTCCGGGCCGAATTCAACGGTTGGCTTCAGGTTTGGCATGCCGGCACGGGCGGGGATATCGTTGCTCTTGGTAGGCGGCGACGCGGAAAAACTCAACGTAAGATCGACCCGGTCGGTATCGAACAGGTCGCCACGAATACCGTGCCGGTCGGCCTTGAGGAAATCGCCGTGATAGACGATGTAGGGTACCGGCATCAGGAAGTTATCCTGTTTGTCCGAGCCGCGATAAGCCGGAAAACTAAGGCCGGCAATGCCGACGCCGAGTTCCCATAGCGGCTTCTCTTCACCGGCGATTGCGATAGCCGGCAGCAGCAGTGCTGCCAGCGCGGCGGCACGTCGTGCGTGTGTCAATGTCACGTCAGCAATTTCCCAGGGTATGCGAGGCCATCGCCTCGATTTCGACCAGCAGGTCGCTACGGCAGACGTCGGCCTGCACGTAAACGACAGAGGCTTCTGCCCCGAGCTGCGCTTCGACGATCGCTTGTACGCGCGGATAGTCGTCGGCGTGGCGGATGTAGGCACGGAAGCCGAGTTCGCCCAGCGTGTAGGGCGTCGAGCGCGCTTTGCCATTTGCAGCTTCCAGCAACGCGGCGATGTTGGCAAGCGTTTCCCGCGTCTGGCCGGCGACGTCGCCGACGTGCATCGTCTGATGGCCGACGATGCTGGCGGTGCCGGAGATGAACAGCAATTCCTGTCCCGGCAGGTGGGCGAAGGCGGCGCGCGAGAACGTCGGGCTGCGCGGCCCGTAGCGCGTCGGGTACTCGTATGCGCTTACCTGGCGCGGATTCTCGATCGGCGTCGGCTTCGTCCGCCCCGCCATGAAGGCGATGGTCAGCGGTCCGCGCGTGGTACCCAGGGCGCAGGCGGCAGGCACCTGGTTGCGAGACAGCCGGCCGTTGGCGAGGAAGGCATCATGGCGGCCGATGTTGAACTGCCGGTAGCGTTCGAGGCCGTCCCGCTCGACGTTGATGTCGGCAAGGTAATTCCAGGCTCGCCACAGGTAAGGGTAGGCCTCGCGGTCCAGCAGCGCGAAAATGCGCCGGTAGGCATCCTCGGCCGCTTGCTGTAGCGGCAACGGGCCGGCGCGAAAATCCGCTTCCTCGACATCGATCACGCCATAGAGCACGTTCTCGTCCACGCGAAAGCGGATACCGGCGAATTCGCCCGAGCGGCAGGATTCGGCGCTGTACCAAACCTCGTTCAGCGCGCCGGCCGAGCGGCCGAGCAGCGGCGCGGCGACATGCTGCACGGGCAGTTCGCCGTGCCAGGTCTGCGCCGGGCCGCCGATGCACGTGACGCCGAGCAGTCGTTGCCGCTGCGCGTCCGAGAGTCCGGCCAACTGTGGCGGCGACAGCTGCGAATGCGCCACCGGTGTCGCAAGGATCATGCGTGGCCCATTTCTGCGTCGTCGACCGGCCGGATGTTGAACCTGCGCTTCTTCCACGCCATCCAGGCGCGGCGCGGCTTGCCGAGTGCGGAAAGGTAATAGATACCTTTGAGGATGCGGATCGATTTCCAGATGGGCGTCGTGCCGAAAATGTCGCCAGCCAGCAAGGACAGTAATGCCTCCTTGACGCGCATTACGTTGCCGGGGTTCATGAACATGTCGCGCATGGTCGGATTGGTGACGCGATAGATGAACCAGGAAAACTCCTTGGGTCCGTGTTTCATCAAGCGGTCGAATTCCTTCAGCGCGACTGTCGCCTGCTCCGGGTTGCGCAGGCAGGTGTCGATGGCATCTGCAGCAAGGAAGCCGCTGTTCATGGCCAGCAGCACGCCCGAAGAGAAGACCGGATCGATGAACGCATAGGCGTCGCCGAGCAGGACGTAGTTCGCGCCGTGGTTGCGTTCCGACACGTAGGAGAAATTACCGGTCGCCTCGACCTCGTTGATGAGTCGGGCATCCTTCATTCGCTCGGTGAGTGCCGGGCACATGGCGATGCCGTCGATGAGGAACTCGGTCATAGTGCGCTTGCCGCGCGTCTTCGTGAAGTACGGCCACGTCACCATGCCGATGCTGGTGGCGCCGTCCTGGAGCGGGATGAACCAGAACCAGCCGTGTTCGAACCAGAAGATGGTGATGTTGCCTTCGGCCTGCCCTTCGTGGCGGCGCGCACCGGCAAAGTGACCATAGATCGACGAGCTGTTGTGCTTGGGATTGCGATGCTTGATTTGGAAGCGGTTGGCCAGGAAGGTATCGCGGCCGGAAGCATCGACCACGAAGCGCGCGCGCCAGCGCATCGTGCTGCCATCGTCGTTTTCGGATTCGACGATTGCGCCAGCGTCGTTGGGCAGGAAATCGATCGAGCGTGCCTTGCAGCCTTCGTGAACCTCAACGCCCTTCTTCTCGGCGTTGCGGATCAGGATCTCGTCGAACTGGGCGCGATGTACCTGGTAGGCGTAGGGCATGGACTTGTCCCACGCTTCGCCAAACTGGAATACCTGTGACCTGTCGTGAATCGGCGAAACGAATTCGGCGCCCCATTTTTCCATGCCGATGGCCTTGACCTGGTCGGCGACGCCCAAGCGCTCGAACAGTGGCAGGTTGGCTGGCAGCAGCGATTCGCCGACGTGAAAGCGTGGATGGTGTGCCTTCTCCAGTACGACGACCTTGTGGCCCTTTTCTGCCAGGAGCGGCGCAACGGTGCAGCCGGCCGGGCCGCCACCAATGACCAGGACATCGCAGTTGATTTCAGTTGCTTGGCTTGGACTTTGCATTTTTCTTCACTCCTTGCTTTGTATTTTCAGATTTGGTCGCGGCGGGCTCGGCGGCGGGTGCCGGAGCGGCGTGGCCGGGGGCGGTCATCAACGCTACGGTCTCCGGATGGCCGGATATTTCGCTGACGCGTCCGGCGCTGTTCCAGTGCACCTTGTATTCGCCCCAACTTGACCACCAATAACGCCAGAACGACGCGTCGAGCCGCGGGTTCTCGTTGGTCATCGGGTAGCCCACCGACATGATCACCTGTTCCTTGGTCATGCCATGCATGATCTGGCCGCTCTGGATCGCCTTGCGCACGGCGGGCGAGTAGGTTGCCAGTCTGGCCTTGGGATCGTCGCGCACGATCAGCTTGTTCGCCCATTGCTCGGTCGTTTCCTGCGTGCGGCCATAATCCAGCCCGAGGCGGAACTTCTTGCCGTCGATCTCGACGTAGGCGATATAGCGATCGATGCTGTTGAGCTTGACCGGGGTGCCGGCCGGAATCATCGGCAACTGGGCGTAGTTGCCGTCGTTGATCCAGTCGTTGCTGTAGTGGAAGTTGCAGCAGGAGTAACCACTCGCCGGGCCAGCCGACGCGCTTTCGGCGCCTGGCGCGTCCGGCTTCGTTTCATCTTTCCTGCAACCACCGGCGAACATCGCGGCCGTGGCGGCCAGTATGAGAATCGATTGTTTAAGCTGGTGTCTGTGCATGCTTTCCCCTTGTTTAGGCAAAAGAATGCGGCAAATTATACGCCTACGGCAGGCAGGGATTTGGCTTTGCTGTCGGGTTCGGTCAAGGTCCTCGCGGCATCCGCGCGGACGCGCCGCGAGACCTTGATCGGCGACATGGCGGCGATGGCGTCTACCTGGAGTTCGGCACTCAGGGCCGGCCGNNTTGTTGGCGCTGAAGTAGCGCGCGGCGGCGATGGTCTCCGGCAGGTGCTTGAGGATGTGCCAGAGGCTCCAGCGGTGCTGCCAGAGCCGTCTGGCAAAGCGGCGGTGATAGCGTTTGCTATGGTAGAAGCGGCGGATGTGCCAGTTGTAGAGCGCATCCATCTGCTCGCGCGACTCGAAGCCGGCCGGCTTGTAGACGAAATTCAGGCAGTTCATCAGCCGCCAGTCCTCGATCATGTCGCCCGTTGTGTTGCTGGCGCACTCGTCCCAGATCGGCGCGCCATGCAGCGGGCTGAACTTGGTCATGTTCATCTCGTCGAGATCGAGCGAGAGGACGAAGTCGCTGGTCGCCTTGATGGTTTCCGGCGTCTCGCCGGGCATGCCGAAGATGAACAGGCCCTTGGCGCGCAAGCCGGCGGCGTGGATCTGCTCCACCGTCTTCTTCACCGCGTCGAGGGTCACTCCGGCCTTGTGCCGCTCCATCATGGCCGTGTCGGCCGATTCGATGCCCATCGACACCATCAACGCGCCCGCCTGTTTCAGCCGCGCCAGCATTTCGTCGGAGGTGTGGCCGGTGCGGATGGCGCAGTTGAACTGCATGCCGAGCGGCTTCTCGATCAACAGCGTGCACAATTCGTCGACCCGCTTCTTCTGCGCCGTGAACAAGTCGTCGTAGAAGTTGATGTGATGCACGCCGAACTTGTCGCGCAGGTGCTTCATGTGGTCGTACACGTATTGCGCGGAGTTGGTCTTGTAGAGCCGCTCGAACACCGTGCGGTCGCAGAACGAGCAGGTGTAGGGACACCCGCGTGAGGTGATCATGGTGGCGCCGTGGTG
>PMIH01000229.1 GCA_003158255.1 Rhodocyclaceae bacterium | reverse complement strand
TGATCGCCCTCGACCTGCTGGAAATGACGCCCATGGCCGGCGTCGAGTTCATCCAGGGCGATTTCCGGGAGGACGAAACCCTGGAACGGCTGAAGTCAGTCCTGGCGGGACGCCACGTAGACCTTGTTTTGTCGGATATGGCCCCCAATATGTCGGGCATATCGATCTCGGATGATGCAAGGGTGATGCACCTGGCAGAGTTAACACTGGATTTCGCCCGGCATCATCTGAAACCCGGCGGCGACATGCTGGTCAAAGTCTTTCAGGGCGTTGGATTCATGGAGTTGCGGCAGGAAATTGCCGGCGCGTTTGAAAGTCTTCTGGTGCGCAAGCCAGCGGCATCAAGGGATCGTAGTGCGGAGAATTACCTTTTGGCGCGCCGCAAGCGGAGTTGAACGGGGCCTGCCCAATTTGCAGGCATGTGCAATCGGCTCTACAATGAGCCAACCCCAGCAGAGTAAGAGAGTGAGACAACATCTTGAATAATCTATTCAAAAACCTCGCGATCTGGATGGTGATCGGCGTCGTGCTGATGACCATCTTCAATCAGTTCAATTCCCGTCAGGCCGCGCTGGCCTCGATGGACTATTCCCAATTCATCGAGGAAGTCAAAGGGGGCCACGTCTCCGAAGTTGTCATCCAGGGTCGGGTGCTGGCGGTGACCATGGTCGACAACCGCAAGGTGACGGTGCAGGCACCGATGGATTTCGGCCTGGTGGGCGACCTGATCAGCAATCACGTCAAGTTCAAGGCCAAGCCCGAGGAAGAGCAATCCTTCCTTATGAACATCTTTGTTTCGTGGTTCCCGATGCTGCTGCTCATCGGCGTCTGGGTGTTCTTCATGCGCCAGATGCAGGGCGGTGGCCGCGGTGGTGCCTTCTCGTTCGGCAAGAGCAAGGCGCGCATGCTGGATGAGAACAGCAATACGGTGACCTTCGCCGACGTGGCAGGCTGCGAGGAAGCCAAGGAGGAAGTCTCGGAGTTGGTCGATTTCCTGCGCGACCCGTCCAAGTTCCAGAAACTCGGCGGCCGTATTCCGCGTGGCGTGCTGATGGTTGGCTCGCCCGGTACCGGCAAGACACTGCTGGCGCGGGCAATTGCCGGTGAGGCCAAGGTGCCATTCTTCTCGATCTCCGGCTCCGACNNGATGTTCGTCGGCGTCGGCGCGGCACGCGTGCGCGACATGTTCGAGCAGGCCAAGAAGGCTGCGCCTTGCATCATCTTCATCGACGAAATCGATGCCGTCGGCCGCCAACGCGGCGCCGGCCTCGGCGGTGGCAACGACGAGCGCGAACAGACCCTNNGAGATGGACGGCTTCGAGGCCAACGTGGGCGTCATCGTCATCGCCGCCACCAACCGCCCGGACGTGCTTGACCCGGCGTTGCTGCGGCCGGGCCGTTTCGACCGCCAGGTGGTCGTGCCGCTGCCGGATATTCGCGGCCGCGAACAAATCCTCAAGGTTCACATGCGCAAGGTGCCGTTGTCGACCGACGTCGATGCATCGGTGCTGGCGCGCGGCTGCCCCGGTTTCTCCGGCGCCGACCTGGCCAACCTGGTGAACGAGGCGGCGCTATTCGCCGCCCGCGCCAACAAGCGCGTGGTCGATATGGAAGACTTCGAGCGCGCCAAGGACAAGATCATGATGGGCGCCGAGCGCCGCTCCATGGTGATGCCCGAGGAAGAGCGCAAGAACACCGCCTATCACGAGTCCGGCCATGCCGTCGTTGCCAAGCTGCTGCCGAAGACCGACCCGGTGCACAAGGTGACGATCATTCCGCGCGGCCGCGCTTTGGGCGTGACCATGCAGTTGCCGACCGAGGATCGCTACAGTCAGGATCGCGTGCGCTTGCTGAACACCATTACCGTGCTGTTCGGTGGTCGTATCGCCGAAGAACTGTTCATGAACCAGATGACGACCGGCGCTTCCAACGACTTCCAGCGCGCGACCGATCTGGCGCGGCGCATGGTGACACAGTGGGGCATGTCGGACTTGCTGGGGCCGATGGTCTACGGCGAGGAGGAAGGCGAAATTTTCCTTGGTCGCTCGGTGACCACGCACAAGAACATGTCGGAAGCGTCATTGCAGACGGTCGATGCCGAAATTCGCCGCATCATCGACGAGCAGTACGCGCTGGCGCGTCGCCTGCTCGAAGAAAATCGCGACAAGGTCGAGGCCATGACCGCGGCGTTGCTTGAGTGGGAAACCATCGATGCCGACCAGATCAACGACATCATGGACGGCAAGCAGCCTCGGCCGCCGAAGCCATCCAGCGCACCGCCGAAATCGTCCGCCGACAATACCCCGGGTGCGGAGCCAAATGCCGCGGCGCCTGCCTAACCGATCTTGATACCTGTGGGCCGCGCTGTGCGCGGCCCTTTTCTTTTATGACGCGGTATTTGCAGTGCGGCCGTTTTGAGATTGACCTGAGTCGTCCGCAGGTCATGGGCATCGTCAATCTGACCGATGATTCCTTTTCCGGCGACGGGCTGCGGGGACAGGCTGCGAACGCAGTCGCGCAGGGGCTGCGGATGGTCGAGGAGGGTGCTCATATTCTCGATCTTGGCGCCGAGTCCTCGCGCCCCGGCGCGACACCGGTTTCCATGCAAGCGGAGCTTGACCGGTTGATGCCAGTCATCGAGGGCCTGCGCGATTGCGGCCTGCCGCTGTCGATCGATACGGTCAAACCGGAAGTGATGCGTGCAGCGATTCTTGCCGGCGCAGACATGATCAACGACATTACAGCCCTGAATACGCCAAGTGCGCTGCAAACCGTGGCGGTCAGCCAGGCCGCCGTTTGCCTGATGCACATGCAAGGCGAGCCGCGCACCATGCAAGCGAGCCCGCGATACGACGACGTGGTAGCCGAGGTGGCCGCGTTCCTTGCTGACCGGGTGGCGGCCTGCAAGGCGGCCGGAATTGCAAACAATCGCATCGTCATCGATCCTGGCTTCGGCTTCGGCAAGACTCTGGGGCATAATCTGGCCCTGCTGCGGCGTCTGGATCGCTTTGCCGGGATGGAATTGCCCGTGCTGGTGGGCCTGTCACGCAAGTCGATACTGGGCCTGATCACCGGCAAGCCAGTGGGCGAACGTGTTCATTCGAGTGTCACGGCGGCGCTGCTGGCGGTGCAACATGGAGCGTCAATCGTACGGGTTCACGACGTGGCGGCGACGCGCGACGCGTTGGCGGTATTGCAGGCAATCGAGGGGAAGTAAATGGCACGCAAGTATTTCGGTACCGATGGGGTTCGGGGACGGGTTGGCGAGGCGCCGATCGTGCCCGAATTTGCGTTGCGCCTGGGTTATGCCGCGGGAATGGTGTTGGTGGGCCAGGATGCGCTGCCGACGGGCGAGCGGCCGACGGTGATGATTGGCAAGGACACGCGGATTTCAGGCTATATGCTGGAAGCGGCTCTGGAGTGCGGATTCTCCGCGGCGGGCGTCGATGTCATGCTTTCCGGGCCGCTGCCGACGCCGGCCATTGCTTACCTCACCCGAGCGCTGCGTTTGCAGGCCGGCGTGGTGATCTCGGCGTCGCACAATCCATTTGACGACAATGGCATCAAGTTTTTCTCCGCGCAAGGCACCAAGCTGCCCGACGCGGTCGAGGAAGCCATCGAGGCGCAGCTGGAACAGCCGATCGCCTGCCGCGATTCTGCCGGCCTCGGGCGGGCGCGCCGCATCGACGATGCGCGCGGTCGCTATATCGAATTCTGCAAGAGCACTTTCCCCAACGAACTGGATTTGCGTGGTCTGAAGATCGCACTCGATTGCGCCCATGGCGCCGGCTATCTGGTCGCGCCCAACGTTTTCCACGAACTGGGCGCCGACGTCGTGACGGTCGGGACCAGCCCCAACGGCCTGAACATCAACGACGGCGTGGGCGCCACCTCGCCGGAATCGCTGCGCCGCGCGGTGCTGGAAAACCGTGCGGACATCGGCATTGCGCTTGATGGCGATGGTGACCGGGTTGTCATGGCCGACGCGGAGGGAAGACTCTACGACGGCGACCAGTTGCTGTACGTGATCGCGCGCCAGCGTCACGGCCGCAACGGTGTCGAGGGCGTGGTCGGGACGCTGATGTCGAATCTTGGTTTCGAGCACGCGCTCGGGCGGTTGGGTATCCCGTTCGCGCGCGCGAAGGTGGGCGATCGCTACGTGCTGGAAATGATGCAGGAGAAAAGTTGGCCGCTGGGCGGCGAGAACTCCGGGCACATCATCTGCCTCGACAAGCTCACGACCGGCGACGGCATCATCGCCGCGCTGCAAGTGCTGAGCGCCATGCGCGCCAACAACGAATCCCTCGCGACGGCTTGTGCCGACCTGACGATGTATCCGCAAAAGCTGATCAACGTTCGCGTGGTGGCGGGGTTCGATTGGAAGAGCGATCCCGGCATCAAAGCCGCCGTGACCGCTGCGGAAACTGCGCTGGATGGCAAGGGTCGCGTGCTGCTGCGGCCGTCGGGTACCGAGCCGCTGCTCAGAGTGATGGTCGAGGGCAGCGACGGCACCGTGGTCATGGCGCAGGCCGAAGCCATTGCTGCAGCGGTGCGGGTCGCTGCGGAGAGCTGAAGCTTACGCCTTGAGGAAGTGCTTGGCGTAGCGTGGGCTTAGCCGGTCCATCGGCAGCATGAGCGGCAGATCCGCGGTGTTGAAGTCCGGATCCCAGGCCGGCTCACCACAGATCCACGCGCCGGCACGCAGATACCCTTTCAGCAACGGCGGCACGTCGGCAGCGTGTCCTGTTACCAGACGCTCGAAGGGCAGGGGATGGCGGGGGAACACCCGATATTCCAACGGGGCCAGATTGTTGTCGATCTGCTGAACGAACAGATTGGCGGCATTGTGGCCCCCGTCGGCCATGCCGATCGAGGCGCAGCCGATCAGATAGCGGTATTCGTTGCGCAGCATGAATTCGGCCAGCTTNNAGGTCGAACTCGTTGTCGGAGTAGTAGCTGCCGACTTTTTTGGCGGCCTCGGGCGTCAGGATGCGATAGGTACCGACCACCTTGCCAAGTTGTTCGTCGCGAACGATCAAGTGGTCGCAGTAGGGATCATAGAAATCCGCATCGACGCCGGGCGTGCGCGTCTGGAGCCTGGCACCCATTTCCTCGGCGAAGACACGGTAGCGCAGGCGCTGCGCTTCTTCGATTTCGTTGTCGGTCTGGACCAGTCCGACCGAGTAATGTTGATGGTGGTTGCGGTGATTCCGCCATTCCTGAGCATGCAACATGCTGTTCTCCTTGTCGTCGATGTGTGTCGCCACATTGTTGGAGATGGTGGTTACAGCGGTGTTGCGCCCCCGTTAATGCCGGATGAAATCTGATGGACGAGTTCGATCCGACCGTCCATGTGTTCGACCACAGCGGTACAGCTGTCGACCCAATCACCGCAGTTGATGTAGGTCACGTCGGCTGTCTGTCGCAAAGAGGCATAGTGGATATGGCCGCAGATGACACCGTCCAAGCCTCGTTCCCGTACTGCGCGAATCACGGAGTCCTCGAAGTCGAAGATAAAATTCACGGCAGTCTTGACCTTGCGTTTGGCATAGCCGGCGAGCGACCAGTAGCCGGGAATGTTGAGGCGTCGCCGCAGCCAGGAGAGCCAGCCGTTGATGCGGACCAGAGTGTCGTAACCTTTGTCGCCCAGCAGCGCGACCCAGCGGTGATAGCGCGTTACCTGGTCGAATTCGTCGCCGTGGATCAGCAGGTATCGGCGGCCATCGCTCGTCATATGGACGTATTCGCGCACCACGCTGATGCCGCCGAATTCGATGCCGTCGTGCTCGCGCAATGCTTCGTCGTGGTTGCCAGGAATCAGAAGTACCTTCTCGCCATGGCGCGCCCGTCGCAATACCTTCTGGATGACTGTGTTCTGCGCAGGGGACCAATAGACGCCCCGGCGCATGGCCCAGAAATCGATAATGTCGCCGAGTAGGAACAGGTATTCCGCTTCGTGACCCTTCAGGAACTCCAGGAGCCGCTCGGCCTGGCATCCTCGGGTGCCGAGATGGATATCGGAAATGAAGATGGCGCGAACCTTGACTGCTGCGTCGTTCATTCGTCAATTGTTGTCAGGCCAGCCATGTCGCGAGCTTGCCAAGCGCGTGTGACACGTTCGTGTCCGCAAGGTTTCGCCTGTGTTACGGCTACGATTGGCCAGACTCGCGCTCCGGGGCAGGTTGATGTTTCGTGTCAGAAGGCGACCACCAGTCGGCGACTCGTCTTGCTACCCATGCACCGTCGTCCAGGGCGAGGTCGTGGCCGGCCCAGGGGTGCTCGGCATAGTTGGTCTGCCAGGCTTGGGCCAGTCGCCGGGAACATTCGGGATGTACCAACATGTCACCCATGCCAGCGAGAATCAGCAGGCGTGCGCTGGGGGAATTAGGCGATGCCCGATAGCGCGCGGCCGCCAGCAACTGGCGCAGAGCGTTTCCTGCGGATACCGGGCATTCCCTGCGATAGCTGATCCAACCGTCTAGAACTTCGGACATGGCGTCGGCGCGTCGGCTGGTCAGCTTAAAAACAATTGCTTCGCGAGCCCTATCGGTTCCGGGGAGCAGCAGTTGAAGCAGAGATGCATAGCTTCGCGGTTGTAGCCGATGGTGGAAGGGACTGTAGCGTCGCAGGCTGGTGTTGACAAGTACGCAGGAACCAACTTCATTGGGATGGGCATTGGCCCAGGCGACAGCCACCATCGCGCCCAAGGACATCGCCAGGATGTGAAACGGGGGCTGCAAGCCCAAATTCTTGGCTTGGGCACGACAGTGACTGGCGATGTCTTCGATCCGAGTAGGACTCTTCGTCGCATTCAGATTTCCGGTGCCCGGCAGATCAATAGCTACGATTCGTGCAGCCGGCAGCGCAGTTTGCAGCAGGTCTGGGAAGTCTCCCCAATGCCGCCTTTCGCGTGTCAGGCCGCGCAGCAAGATCCAGCAACTCACCGCTGCTCCGACAGATCCCATAATTCCATCGCCTGCGCGCGGTGCCGATCGCGTTCCGCGCCGCGGGGAACCCACCGCTTGTGGCTGCTCGCTGCGCGGGTGAGGAATTCCATCCAGGACAAATGCCGCCGCAGCACGCGTTGCTGCCGGTGTTCGATCAGCGGATTGAAGATTCCGTGGCGCGAGAACAGTTGGCGCGGATTCTTCTTCACCCAGAGCCACGAACCCATCTCCAGTGTCATGGGCAGGAAGACGCGGCCGGGTTGGGTGGCAGCTTTCAAGTACAGGTAGTCCCAAATGTCGCCGTGGGCGAGATACTGGCGGCTCTGTGGTTCAAATGTGTAATTGTGGTTGGCATAGGCTTGATCGAAGATCTCCTTGAGCGCATGCATTTCAGCCAGGTGTGGGATCGGTCGTGCCGTATGTGCAAATGGGAACCAGACGCGATCGCGTACGCCGAAGCCTGAATGGCAGTCGATGACCAGGCTGAAGTATCGACTCAGCAGTTCCTGCTCCACGACTTCGCATACCACTTGGCTTTCCGCTTCCATTGGTTTTCCGACCGGGCCGCGGTACCAGGGCAGGCCAGCGCTGATCCGCTGCCCACCGACCAGAAAGGGCACGTGTTCGACGGCGTCTATCGGGGCGTTGCGCATCAGGTCTACACCGTTCGGGTTCGCGCGGGTGCCTCTTGCCAGGCCACCCGGATTAACGATCGGCATGAACACGAGTCGCAGCGAGTCGAGTTTGTGGCGTAGTACATCGTCCCAACGCAGACGATGCACAAGACTGCGCAGGTAGGCCAATACCACTTCGGCGCCGATGCGCTCAAGGCCGTGAATGCCGCCAAAAAACCCGACAGCCGGAATGTCCGGCGAGGGGGTGTTAGCGCCGACAGTGATGACGTATAGGGGAAGCCTTCTGTCGCCTGACTGAACCTCGCAGGCTACGCGCGCATCGATCAGGCCGCCGCCTTCTTCGATAATCCGCTCCAGCTCAGCAAGTTCGGTCACTTCCGATCGAGGCACAGTGGTTCAGAATTCGAGAAAGATGCGCAGCATACTCCAGGACGTCGTTGGGATGATCCGTCCGCAGACTCTTTCGGGAGGCGTCGACTTTCTGCAAACAACGCGTCATCTCGAAGTAACAGAGGCTTGATAGTCTTGCAGCCAGTAGCTGATGGCGGAGAACTCCGGAATGCCGAAGAAGCGCCCCCTTATCAAGAGAATCGGTTGGCTTTTGCCAATTTTCGATCTACAGCGCTGTATTGACGACCTATTCGATTTCGGCCTCATAACACTTGATCTTCCCGACTGACTTTGATTCCAGAAAGGAGCATCGAATGACAAGGCTTGCTGCTCGGCAAATTCTGTTCGTCGGCGGTGCCATGCTGAAGGGTGTCGTCGAGCTATGGGCATTGCGGCGGGCGCGAGGGCGCGATGGTGCCAGACCTCGTCCCGCAGACTGGGATGTTACGAGAGGTATTCGCGGTCCAAGCTAGATGGACAGAGCGACTTTGGCCACCAAACCGCCGATGACGGCGCCGGCCAGTACGTCGCTCGGATAGTGCAGACCGAGAATTGGGCGGGACAACGCTACCAACACGGCAAACGGGAAAAGCACCGGGGCCAGTTCTGCGTAGTTCGCCACGGCGACCAGTGAGAGGGATGCCGCATGCAGCGTGTGGCCGGAGGGGAAGCTGAAGCGGTCCAGTGCCGGTGCCGCAGCAGAAATCGCAGCATAGACTTCACAAGGCCGTGGCCGCGAAGTGCGTTTCTTTAGCCACTTGTAGGCCGCCAAGCCGAGCAGGCCGGCAAGGACCATGCGTCCGACCGTAGGCCACGCCTCCGCTCCATGTGCCACCAGCATCGCTGCCATCAGACAGTACCAGAAGACACCGTTGCCGAGACGGCTGACAACGCGAAACAACTCGCGCCAGACGCGGATGTGGCTGAGTCGGTTGAGCTGCAGGCACAATGCCAGATCGGCTTCGTTAATCCGGTGCCAAGACGAGATGTTTTTCATCGCCGTGCCTCCCGTGATGGGTTGTCAGCAATTCGATTAGTTTGCAAACGAATCGCTCGTGTATCAGTTCCCACTCCATGTGTTGCACCGCAATGGCGGCACGAGTCCGTAGGGCGGCCAACGACTGCCTGTCGCTTGCCATTGCCAGAGCGGCGGTGACAAACGCTTTTCGGTCGCCCGGATGAACGGTACGGCCAGTGACGCCGTTTTCGATGAGGTCCGCAGCGGCGGCGCAGTTGAACGCGACCACACCGAGTCCGCTGGCCATGGCTTCCGGTACGACGTTGCCAAAAGTCTCGGTGAGGCTTGGAAAGAGAAACAGGTCGGCGGAAGCGTAGTGGCGCGCCAGGTCTTCTCCCAGGCGCATTCCGGCAAAAATGTGCCCGGGATGACGGTGCCTGATGAAAGTCAGTGATGGTCCATCGCCGACGAACAGCAGGCGTGCATCCGGAAATTTGGCGACGATGGCGTCGAACGCCTCGGTAACCAAGGAGAGGTTCTTTTCCGGTGCCAAGCGACCAACGTAGGCGACGACCAGTGTGTCGTCGCCTACAGCCCATGACCGGCGCAGTGTTTGGCATCGGCGTTGCGGGTTGAACAGTTGGGTGTCGACGCCACGTGCCAGAACATCTACGTTGAGGTAGCCGTCGTCGCCAAGTACTCTCGCCAGGTGATGAGTCGGTACCAGCGTCAAGTCGGTGCGATTGTGGAATCGTCGCAAATGGCGGCTGACCAAGCCACGCAGCCAACCCAGGCGGTAGTGGTGGCTATAGGCATGGAAATTGGTGTGAAAGCCGGAAGAAACTGGCAGGCTCAGATTTCGAGCAGCAGCAACGGCCGCCATGCCGAGAGGTCCTTCGGTTGCGACGTGGACGATGTCGGGGCGATTGAGCGACCACAATCGATGCAGGGTTCGCCGGGAAGGGAGGCCGAAATGCAGTCCCGGATAGCCCGGGATTGGCAGGCCGGCAGTCAGTATCTCCGTAAAGCCAGGGTTGCCTGAAGGTGTTTCCCGCATGCTCTGGCGGGGGCGGACCAACTGGACGTGGTGACCACGATTGCACAGACCGCCGACCAGGCGTGCCAGCGTGTGTGCGACCCCATTGACCTCCGGTGGATATGTTTCCGTGACGAGGGCAACGTTGAGCGGGCGATTGACAGAGAGCGTGCCATCCATGTGTCCATGGTGGCGCGCGGGTGCTACGGCTTGATGTCTGTGGCGTTACGGCCCTATTTCAGCCCGCCAGCACCAAGGCCCAAGTTGCTATGACGTTGATCAGAGCGAGCATGACGGCCGCGCTGCCGATATCCTTGGCTCGTTTCGACAGGTTGTGGTTTTCGAGCGAAATGCGGTCGATGGCGGCCTCGATGGCCGAATTAATCAACTCGACGATCAGAACCAGCAGGACGCTCGTCACCATCATTACACGTCCAAGGTTTGTCGCCGGCAGGACCAAGGCTAACGGAATCATGATGACAGCCAGCCAGACCTCCTGGCGAAAGGCATCTTCGTGCCGGTAAGCAGCGCGCAACCCATCCAGTGTGTAGAAGAATGCGTTCCAGAGACGTCGAAGTCCTGTCTTGCCCTTGAAGGGGCTTTCCTGATCCTGAGACCGTGAAGAAGTTTCTGACATCCTGTAATTAGGTCACGAGAGAGCGGTAAAGGACTGCCAACTGACGGGCCCGTTCAGGCGCCGACCATTCCTTGGCGAACTGCCGGCCATCGCTGGCGAGGGCGGTGAGCATCGACCGGTTCGTCATCAAGTCCGCCAGTTCTTTGCCGAACGTTTCCGGATCGTTCGGCGCCGCGACCGCACCGCGTCGTGGTTCGACGATGCTCTTTGTCCCCATGCATGAAAGGGCAAATACGGGTAGCCCGGCGGCCATCGCTTCCAGCAGGACCAGACCTTGAGTTTCAGTGCGCGAGGCGAAGACGAATACATTCGCGGCAGCGTAGCAATCGGGCAGTTCCTGTTGCCGGTCAAGATAGCCGACGAAGCGGACATGATGGTCCAGGTGCAGGTTTGCCGCCTGCCGTTGCAGCGATTCGAGCGCCGGACCCTCGCCGGCGATGACCAGCAGCAGCTCTGGGCGTTGCCGCAGCGCATAAGTCATGGCTTGCAACAGGAAGCCGATGTTCTTTTCATGGGCAACGCGGCCGACATACAGGGCAACCGGCTGGTCCGGCGGGATGTCGTGCCGGGCGCGGAAACGCCTGCCATCACCGTTGGCAAAATGGTCAACGGGGATTCCGGTCGGCAGCACATGTAGTGGAGCTTTGATGCCGTACTCGACGAGTGTGTCACGCATGGCGGGCGATGGAACGACGACGGCGTCGAGTTCGTCGCATTGGTGCCGGGCAATATGCCGAGCGATGCTTTTAAGCATCGGCTTTGGGAATAGCGGCAGGTAGTGCTGGATGTATTCTTCGAAATGGGTGTGGTAGGTGGTGATGACCGGAATCCCAAATTGGCGGGCCACTTTCACGCCGGCATAGTGAGCGGCGAATGGTGTTTGCACGTGGACCATGTCGACGCCGGCCTCGGCCGTTTGCATGGCAGTCTTGAGGAGCGGATCCCACCGCATTAGTCGATCCTCGGGATCGAAGGGCAATCGCCGGGAGGGAACGCGCCAAGTGTCGGCAGCCTCGTGCGGCGTCGGGTAGGCAGGTGCCACCAGCTTTATCTCTACTCCTTCACGTCCCAAGTCACCGCGGAATGTCTCGATGGAAGTCGATACGCCGTTAACGCGGGGGAAATAGACGTCCGTCAGCATCAGGACGCGAAGGGCAGATGAATGCATACAGCCGATGATGGCTGCTGCCGGTTACGGTCTCGTTACAACCGATGCGAGCGGCGTGTCACAAGAGTGTCACATTGGCTTGTTAAGGTTGTCGTCGTTTGCAGACAACCTCGGAGAATACATATGCTGAAGCTTCTCAAATGGCTTGCGGTGCCGCTGGCATCCTTTGCCACCGTGGCAATTGCCGCCGACGTTACCGGCGCCGGTGCTACCTTTCCTGCCCCGATCTACGCCAAATGGGCGGATGGATACCAGAAGGCCACTGGCAACAAGATCAACTACCAGTCCATCGGCTCCGGTGGTGGCATCAAACAGATCACCGCCAAAACCGTCGATTTCGGCGCTTCGGATATGCCGCTCAAGCCTGAAGATCTTGAGAAGCAGGGCTTGATGCAGTTTCCCACCGTGATCGGCGGCGTAGTGCCCGTGATGAACCTGCCCGAGGTCAAGCCCGGCCAGATGAAACTTACCGGTGCCGTGCTGGCGGACATCTATCTCGGCAAGATAGTCAAGTGGAACGACAAGGCGATTGCCGATCTCAACCCCGGTTTGACCTTGCCGGCGCATGACATCGGTGTTGTCCGTCGCGCTGACGGCTCGGGCACCACGTTCATCTTCAGTAATTACCTCTCGAAGGTTAGTGCTGAGTGGAAGCAGAAAGTCGGAGAGGGCACCGCAGTGCAGTGGCCCGTCGGTCTTGGCGGCAAGGGCAATGAGGGGGTGGCCGCGTTCGTGCAACGGCTGCCTGGCTCGATCGGCTATGTCGAGTATGCCTACGCCAAGCAGAACAAGATGACATATGCGATGTTGCAAAACGCCGCTGGTCACTTCGTCGAGCCGGGCGACACAACTTTCAAGGCGGCCGCTGTCGGCGCCGATTGGTCGAAATCCGCGTTCTACGAAATCCTGACCGATGAACCGGGCAAGGACGCTTGGCCGATCACCGGTGCCACATTCATCCTGATGCAAAAGGTGCAGGACAAGCCTGCCCAGGGTTCCGAAGTTCTGAAGTTCTTCGACTGGAGCTACAAGAACGGTGGCAAGATGGCCGATGATCTCGACTATGTGGCGCTGCCTGACGCCCTGATCAAGTTGATCCATACATCCTGGAGCCAGATCAAGGATGCTTCCGGAAATGCGGTCTGGACGGCAAAATAGAACTCGCGCGTCTTCTCGAAGCATCGCCGGCTTGCCGGCGATGCTTTTATCTCCATCAACGACAAGCCCGGACATGACTCAACGGATACGCCCAACAAGGCACCAATTCGGTGATTGGTTGTTTGCCAACCTGACGCGTTTCTTCGCCATGCTCACCTTGGTGATGCTGATGGGTATCATTGTTTCCCTTATCTACGGGGCATGGCCGGCAATTGACCGTTTTGGCTTGGGGTTCCTGACTTCGGGCGAGTGGAATCCACCTCAGGATCGCTTCGGATCGCTGATCCCGGTCTACGGTACCCTGATCACATCGTTTGTCGCGCTTGCCATTGCCGTACCGGTTAGTTTCGGCATCGCGCTCTTCCTGACCGAGTTGGCGCCGCCGTGGTTACGCAGGCCGCTGGGCACTGCGATTGAACTCCTGGCTGCGATTCCGTCGATCGTCTACGGCATGTGGGGGCTATTGGTATTTGCGCCAATTTTTTCCCAGTACGTGCAACCCGCACTGGCTGCTACGCTGGGCAAGGTTCCGCTGCTGGGGGAGTTGTTCCGGGGGCCTCCCTTGGGCATCGGCATCCTTTCGGCAAGCGTGATCCTCGCAATCATGATCATCCCCTTCATCGCCTCGGTGATGCGCGACGTGTTCGAGGTGACGCCGGATATGCTCAAGGAGTCGGCGTACGGTGTTGGCGCCACCACTTGGGAAGTGGTCTGGCATGTCGTCTGGCCCTATACCAAGATCGGCGTGGTTGGCGGCATCATGCTTGGCCTCGGTCGTGCGCTGGGTGAGACCATGGCCGTTACTTTCCTGATTGGCAACATGAACGTGTTTACCGGCTTTTCACTCTTCTTGCCCGGAAACAGTATTGCTTCAGCTCTAGCCAACGAATTTGCCGAAGCAGAATCACCTATCTATACGGCCTCGCTGATCGAACTCGGCCTGATCCTGTTCCTGATCACCTTCGTCGTGCTGAGCTTGTCCAAGCTGCTGCTAATGCGCTTGACGACACAGGAAGGCACCCGGACCTGATATGGACCTGCGAGCAAAGCGCAAACTCATTAATCGCCTCGCTCTGGCGCTGTCCATGGCGGCCATGGCATTTGGCCTGTTCTGGCTGGCATGGATACTATTTACCGTTCTTGACCTGGGTCTGTCGGGGCTTTCACTGCGTCTTTTTACCGAAATGACACCACCACCAGGCTCCTCAGAGGGGGGGCTGCTCAACGCCATCGTCGGCAGTCTGATACTGGTTGGTCTGGCGACGCTGATTGGCACGCCGATTGGCATCATGGCCGGCATCTATCTGGCGGAATACGGCCAGCGCGGCTGGCTGGGTAGTGTTACCCGTTTCATCAATGACATCCTGTTGTCGGCGCCATCGATCATCATCGGCCTATTCGTTTATGCCATCTACGTGGCGCAGGTCGGCAAGTTTTCGGGCTTTGCCGGGGTGCTGGCGCTGGCCATCATCGTTGTTCCGGTCGTCGTGCGGACAACCGAAAACATGTTGCAACTCGTGCCGAACAGCTTGCGCGAAGCTGCGTTTGCGCTCGGCGCGCCAAAATGGGCGGTTATTTCCCGCGTGACGTTGCGCGCCTCGGCAGCAGGGGTGATGACCGGCATACTCCTCGCAGTGGCCCGTATTTCCGGTGAGACGGCGCCCCTCCTGTTTACCTCGTTGTCCAACCAGTTCTGGAGCGTCAGCCTCAACGATCCCATGGCCAATCTGCCCGTGACGATCTTCAAGTTCGCGATG
>PMIH01000092.1 GCA_003158255.1 Rhodocyclaceae bacterium | reverse complement strand
ATCGTCTCCTCGATTCAGGAAGAAGTCGACAAGATGACCTGGGCGATTCGCTGGGGCGGCGACACGGTGATGGACTTGTCGACCGGCAAGAATATCCACGAAACGCGCGAGTGGATCGTGCGCAACTCGCCGGTGGCCATCGGCACCGTGCCGATCTACCAGGCGCTGGAAAAAGTCGATGGCAAGGCCGAAGACCTCACCTGGGAAATCTTCCGCGATACGCTGATCGAGCAGGCCGAGCAAGGCGTCGATTACTTCACGATCCATGCCGGCGTGCTGCTGCGCTACATCCCGATGACGGCGGGCCGCATGACCGGCATCGTCAGCCGCGGCGGTTCCATCCTCGCCAAGTGGTGCCTCGCGCACCATAAGGAAAACTTCCTCTACACGCACTTCGAGGACATCTGCGAAATCATGAAGGCCTACGACGTGGCGTTCAGCCTCGGCGACGGCCTGCGTCCTGGTTCGCTCTATGACGCCAACGATGAGGCGCAACTGGGCGAACTGAAGACGCTGGGCGAACTCACCGATGTCGCCTGGAAGCACGACGTGCAGGTAATGATCGAAGGCCCCGGCCATGTGCCCATGCACATGATCAAGGAGAACATGGAACTGCAACTGAAGTGGTGCAAGGAAGCACCCTTCTATACCCTTGGTCCGCTCACCACCGACATCGCGCCGGGCTACGACCACATCNNCCACGCCGCCGACCTCGCCAAGGGGCACCCGGGTGCGCAGGCACGCGACAATGCGTTGTCGAAAGCGCGCTTCGAGTTCCGCTGGGAAGACCAGTTCAACCTCGGCCTCGACCCCGACAAGGCGCGCGAATTCCATGATGAGACCCTGCCCACCCACGCCGCCAAGCAGGCGCACTTTTGCTCCATGTGCGGACCGCACTTCTGCTCGATGAAGATTTCGCAGGACGTGCGCGAATTCGCCGCCAGCCATCACCTCTCCGAGCAGGCCGCTCTGGAAGAAGGCATGAAGGAAAAGGCGGTGGAGTTCGTCAAGGCCGGGGCGGAGATCTACCGGAAGGGCTGAAAGTCAGCCGTCGCGGCACGCCTTCTGCAGACGGCAACTCTTACACGCTACCGCGGAGCAAGTTGCGGGCAACTGTGTAGCAATGCAGGCTGGTCGGAGTGAAGTCGACGTGAAACTCACCGTCTTGGCCCGAGCCGGTCTTGGTCAGAGTCGTCACTAGAGGATTGCGCTGCAAACGATGCCGCGACGCGAATTCGCGCATGCCGCGCAACTCTCGCCAGTTGTCGTAAGCCGAGTCCGACCACTTGATCTCTACTGCAAACCGGGGCGACTGGGTGCGTGGATCGAGCGAAATCAGGTCCACTTCCAAGTCAGTGCTGCCCTGCTTCCATCGAGCGTAGTGAAGTGAATTGACCATCGCCGTGCTGTGCAGCCATTGGCTCCAAAGTGCGGTTTCCGCCAGTTGGCCAATTGCTTCGTCATCAGCACGGACGTAGCCGAATAGCGCCGCGCGAATCGAGGGATTGGTCAAATACACCTTGAATGTCCGCGCCCGCTGAAGCCGACGAGCGTTGGCGTCGACGCGATGCACCCGTTTGATCAGAAATGCCGCCTCCAAGTATTCAAGGTACTCCGTCAGCTTTTGCTTGCCTATGCCAGAGTGCTTTGAAAGGGTCTCCGGGCTCACTTCCTCGCCAGTGTTGTAGGCCAGGACATTGAAAAACCGGTTGAGCTCCTGCGTATCCTGGATGCCAAATAGGCTGGGCAAATCCTTCAGCAGAACTTTGTCGACGATGTCCTGGCGCAGGTAGCGGACCGGATTGCTGCGCACCGCCGGATTCATCACCGCTTCCGGAAAACCACCGTAATTGAGGTAGTTCACGAACTCACGGTTAAGCTCGACGATGTCCCGAGCCCGATAAATGCCGACTTTGCCCGGCTCGGCGTCGTCTTCGGCGATCAGGCTTTCCTCCGCACCCGCGAAATCAAGGTACTCGGCAAAAGTAAGCGGTGGCAACATGAAGTCGGTGAAACGACCAGCCCCGGATTCGCGGCTTTTCATTTTCAGCGCGGCGGCGGCCGAACCGCTGACCACGAAACGAACGTTCCTGTAGCTGTCCACCAGCGACTTGAGATGCACCTCCCAGTCCCGCAGATATTGCACCTCGTCGAAAAAAACCCAAAGCCGATGTCCGCGTTGATGTCCGTGGACATCCATGAAATCCCGCAGCAGACTCTCCAAGGACCGCCCCGAATAGAGCGGAGTTTCGAGCGACAGGTAAAGAATGTCGATTCCCGACGTTCCCTGGTCCAGAAGCGAATGGATCGCGTGCTTGACCATCACTGTCTTTCCGACCCGGCGCGGGCCGATCAGAACCACGGCACGCGAAACATCGAGATCGCAGACCAAGCGCATGAAGGGCGCGAAGTAGGCGCGACGTTTCCACGCACGCCATTCCGGGTCGATACCACCCCCAGCCACCCACCACGGGTTGTCGTCCGCCAAGCGTCGCAAGACGTCTTTTCTCTGTATTTCCAGCGACTTAACCATTAGATATTCCGGACACAATCTAGTTGATTACACTAAGCATGCTAAACATAGCCTAATTCAACATTGCTTGATAATCAACTGAAATTTAAGCGTTTTGTGGCCATTCCTTAGCGTCAGCCCATCAGGCCAAGTGGCTAAAGGCTCGTCAGCCGCCGATACATTTCGAACAGGAACGCCACCCGCGCCGCGTCGTTGGCGAAGCCCTTCTGGCCGTAGGCGGCATCAACGGCAGCGTCGAGTCTCTGGTGAGCTTTCACCAAAGCCGGTGGCATGGCAACCGGATCGTCGAGATCAGCCAGCGAGGCGCCGGGGAATTCGTCGCGGGCGTCGAACACACCTTGCGCGGCAGTTTCGATGGCAGCGCGCTGCTTGTCGGTCGGGTTCTCCGGCCAAGGAAAGTTGTTGTAAATGATGGCGGCGGAGTAGCGATAGTCGCTCTTTATGCGGCCCTGCATGAGCTTCTCGCCGACACGAGCGAGCTTCACCTGCTTCTCGAAACTGGCGACGCGTTCCGGTCGAGGCCAAAGATGGCGAAGAATTCGTTCCAGAAACTTTGCGCCTCGGCGCGCTCCGATTCCTCGCCAGCCCAGCGGCGGGAAAACTCGTGGGCCCGGCTGCGGATTTCGTTCCAGGAGAGCGGCATCGGCTTGGTCGGAAGTTATGAACGACGAATGCTAGCCGAAATCGGCGCCGAAGGCGGGACATCCTGGCCTGACGCCATTCGGCCTGAAAGTCAGCCGTCGCGGCACGCCGCGCTTCGCGCCGCTTTTGCCGCAGTCTGTCGCGCCGGGGTCGCTGCCGACCTTCTGTCTCCCTAGAGTGCATCTGTCGATCACGACATCGCACACAAGGAGATGAACATGGCAACCGAATCGAAGAAACTGGCAGTGGAAACGGTCAATCGCCTTATGGCGGGCACGATTGCGACGGTGGTCACGGCGTTGATCTTCGTATCCATCCAGATGCTGGCAACCTACTATGCCGCTAGCCCGCTGGTCGTTTCCGCGGCACAATTGGCGGCATGAACCCGACCGCCGAACGCATCCTCGCATCCGTGCGCCACGGCTTCGACAGGCTGGGCGCCTGGGTGGCGGGGTTTACGTTCTGGCGCTTCGTGCTGTTCTCGATCCTGATACTGGTCGCAACCAATCTGGTCGGCAGACTCTTCTCCTCGGAGCCCCTTCGTCCCACGGTCACCATTACGACCAAGAGCAAGACCAAGACGCCGGACGAGATTCCAGCCAAACCGCCCGCCCCGCCAGTCCCCGCACCCACCGTGCCAGCGGGTACCGCGAAGAAGAAGGACTGCGTGGATGAGGTCAACGTCGGCTGGACCGGCATCCACATTCGCGACTGCAACGGCAGCACGTCAACCGCTTCCGAGGACTCGACGAGTCTGCCGGGCGATCTCGATGACGAGGACATCGAAGTCCCGACTGTCCACACGAAGCTGAAGGACTGGATGCTCGCACTGCTTGCGGTGCTTTGGATCATGTGGTTCATCGGCCGCTCGCGCCGCAAGGCGGATGCGCGCGCCGACCGCGCCGAGTCGGTCGCCGAAAAAGAGAGCCTCGAGCGCCAGGTGGCCGAGGCACGCTTGCAGGCGTTGCAAGCGCAGGTGGAGCCGCACTTCCTGTTCAACACGCTGGGCGCAGTCGAACATCTGATCGAGACCGATCCGCCGCGGGCGGCAACGATGCAGCGCCACCTGATCGCCTTTCTGCGTGGCGCTATGCCGCGCATGCGCAGCGAATCCGTGACGCTCGGCGACGAGATCGAGCTCTGCCGCAATTACCTGGCGATCATGAAAATTCGCATGGAGGATCGCCTCGACTTCAGCATCGACCTGCCGCCGGAACTGGCCGGCGCTTCTTTTGCGCCGATGATGCTGCAATCGGTGGTCGAGAACGCCATCAAGCACGGCCTGGAACCGAAGGCGACGGGCGGCAGCCTCCTGATCAGCGCCCGCGCCGCGGCGGGACGCCTGCGCGTTGCGGTGACCGACAGCGGGCTTGGCTTCGGCGGCGCCGATACGGCGGGTACCGGCATCGGCCTCAACAACATCCGCGAGCGCCTCGCCGGCCTGTTCGGCGACAAGGCGGCGCTGGTGATAACGCCCAACGCGCCGACCGGCGCCCAAGTCGTCATCGAGATTCCCTATGAATCCGGCGACCGCAATCATCGCTGACGACGAGCGCCTGATGCGCGAGCAGCTGCGCCTGCGGCTGGCCGAGGCGTGGCCGGAACTGGCCATCGTCGGCGAGGCCAAGAACGGCGACGAGGCCGTGCAGCTGGTGGCGCAGCATCGCCCCGACCTCGCCTTCCTCGATATCCGCATGCCGGTGAAGACCGGCCTGGAAGCGGCGAGGGAAATCGCCGGGCAATGCCACGTCGTCTTCGTTACCGCCTACGACGCGCATGCGGTCGAGGCCTTCGAGCACGGCGCCACGGATTACATCCTGAAACCCGCCGATCCGCAGCGGCTGGCCGTCACCGTGCGGCGGCTGAAGGAGCGCCTGGCCCAGCGCTCGGCGCCCGACCTGGGCGCGGTCATCGGCCGGCTGGAAGAACTTGCCGGTTCGCTCGGCGGCAACGGCCGCAAGCATCTGCAATGGATACAGACCGGACTGGGCCAGCAGATCAAGGTACTGCCGGTATCCGAAGTCGTCTTTCTACAGGCGCAGGACAAGTACACCGCCGTCGCGACAGCGAAGGAGATCGCGCTGGTGCGCAAGCCGATCCGGGAATTCATCGACGAACTCGACCCCGCCCTGTTCTGGCAGATTCATCGCGGCACGATGGTGGCCGTGCGCGAAATCGCCGCAGTCCATCGCGACGGCGAGCGACTGACCGTGCTGCTGCGCAGCCGGCCCGAGAAGCTGGAAGTGAGCCGCAGCTACGCCGGCCGCTTTCGGCAGATGTAGGCGGAAATCGGCCGAGATTTCGCGTCGCCGGATTCTCGAAAGTCAGTCGTGGTGGTACGCCAAGCTGTCCGCTTCCGAAGGTGACACCGATCAGTAGCGGTCTTGATAATGCTCCTGGCGATCCCGGTCGCCATGCCCCCAATTGTTATGCGGGCCCGGAGGCGATATGCAGCAGCCGGCCAGAACGGAAACGAACAACAGCAGCAATGCCGATTTGACGAGTCGGGACATGATGTCGGTGATTTGGTTGATGACACCCAATCAACGCGTCGGCTTCGCTTTGAAACGACCCCGAATTGCAAATATGTGTGTCAGGATGTAACTTCG
>PMIH01000064.1:673-15279 GCA_003158255.1 Rhodocyclaceae bacterium | reverse complement strand
GACGATCCGCCAGCCGGCGGTGGCTTCGGAGGCCAGCGCCAGCCCCAGGAATAGCAGTTCGACCGACAAGCCGAGCGCCAGGATCGTTCCGGTTTCGCCACCAGCGGCAAAGCCGGCGCCGATGATGAAACCATCCATGGCGACGTCGATAAAGGTGGCGAGCAACAATCCCGTGCTCGGGCCGTTTGCTTCGCCCACCGCCGAGGCCTGGTGTTCGAGCCGCAGCGTCCACAACTTCAACGCGTACATGAACAGGCTGCCCAGTGCGAAGCAACCCGCCAGAACGAGGCCGGGGGCATGCTCGCGCTGGATCTCGGGCAGCAGTTCGACCGCCAGTGCCGCCAGTACGACGCCGGCCGCGAAGTGCTGGATCAGGCTGCGTACCTGGTGGGTGGGGCTCCAGGCGGAGGCGAGCAGGCCGCCGACGAGGGCGACCGCGGCGGGAACCGCCATGATCAGGAGGTTATGCGTGTCCATCGGGATCCATGCTCAAAACTCGGCGTTCTTGCGGAAGAATGCGAAGCATTGTCTCAGCATGTCGCGCTTGCTTTCGTCCAGGTTCACAAACTCGACGCCGCACAAGTAGTTGTCGTTGTCGTTCTGCTGCCAGGCAATGCGTCCGGCGACACGCAATGGCGCCTGGCTTTCATACTGACCCAAGTCTTCATGGGGAAGATAGAGTGACAAGTCCATCTCCTCCCTTTCATTCAGCGGCCGGGTGAGTCTGAGGCGCACGCCCGTCAAGGAGAAGTCGCTGCTGACGGCCTCCATGGTATTACCGCCCTGTGAGACCTTTATCCGCAGGCTGTTTTGCGCCCGCGGCGCGCCGCGTTTCTCGTGCTGCGCAGCTGTTATGACAATTTGATTGGTAAATGTGAAGCCGGACATGATGTTGTTCAGTCGGCCCGTCACGGCGCGCAGATCTTCACCGATGGCGGCCGTGGTTTCAACCTTGGTCCCGCTATCCTTAAGGATTGAAAACAAAGTGTCCGTCGTCGTTTGCAGCAAGCAGAATTGGTCCACCTGTTGATGGCTGGCGTTTGATATTCCTTGGTTGGCCTGCACGGTCTGAACTGCGTTGCTGGCCATGCCCTCGATGGTGCGGGCGGTTTTGCCCGCTTCCTCCTGCGTGACATTGACCTTCTGGACGACCACATTCATGGTAGTTGCCACCTGCTGCACTTTCACGGAGAGTTGCTCGATGATCTGGCCGACCTCGGTGGCCGAATTGGTCGTGCGCTCGGCAAGCTTCCTGACCTCGTCAGCCACTACGGCAAAGCCGCGGCCCTGCTCGCCGGCGCGTGCCGCCTCAATCGCGGCATTGAGCGCTAGCAGATTGGTTTGGCCGGCAATCTCCTTGATGGTATTGACGATGTTATGGATGTGTTGCGCGGACTGCTCCAGATCCTGGATTTCCAGCGAAGCCCGGCTAACCTGGCGCGTGGTTTCCTCCATAGATCCAATGTTGCGGCGCACGTTCTCGATGCCTTCCTGAGCGAGCGATTCAACCTGCCCCGAACGGCTTGCGGCTTCGATGGCTTGCGTCTGGACGTCGGACGAAATCTGATGCAGTTGCTGCATGGCGCTGGAGACTTCTCCAGAGCGGCTTTCCTGCTGTTTGCTTACCTCGGCGATTTCGCTGGAAATCGTCGCCACCTGGTAGGCGGACTGACCCATGTTGCGTCCGCAGTCCTCGACTTCCCGCAATATGCTGTTGAGCTTGCCCTGCATCAGCTTCAGGGTGGTCAACAACTCGCCGGTTTCGCCGCCGGATGCAACGTCGATTTGGTTATCCAGCTTGCCGCCGGTCACGGACTTGGCAACCGCGACCGCACGAACCAGAGGTAGCGTTATGCTTCGAGCGATGGCGAACAGCACAGCGCCGATAAGAATCGCACAGACCAAGTCGATAATGACCAACGACAATACCCGTTGCCAAAAAATCGTGCCGACATCATCAACGTAGATTCCCGAGCCGACGACCCAACCCCACGGCGCGAATCCCTTCACATAGGAAATCTTCGGAACGGGGTGCTCATGGCCCGGCTTCGGCCACATGTAGGAGACGAAGCCGCCGCCGTCTTTCTTCACAGTGTCGACAAACTCGACGAACAGCCGCTTCCCGTCCGGGTCCTTCATGTCGGAAGCGTCAGCGCCGTCGAGTGCCGGCTTGGCGGCGTGCATGACGATGCGAGGATGGTAGTCGTTTATCCAGAAGTAATCGTCCCTCTCATAGCGGAGTGCCTTGATGGTTTCGATCGCGGCTTTCTTCGCCTGATCCTCCGGCAGCAGCCCCTTCTGTTGCTGGCTGTAATAATGCTCGACCACTCCCTCGGCAACTTCGACCAGATGCCTCGTTTTGACCTTGCGATCGTCAAGCAGGCTCGACCGTTCGTTCATCAACGCAAAGACAGTAATGACGGCCATACCTGCAAGCATCAGGGCCATCATGGCGAGTAGTCTTGTTTGCACCTTCAGGTTGCCAAACATAATTTCTCCCATCGGTTCTGGCGGGTGAACAGCTGAGGATTCAGCAGGCCGCGGACTGCCGGCAATGCGGTAGGCATAGCCGCCTAGCAGAATATCATCGTGGAGCGCTGATGCCGTGTTGGCCGATTCTAGCGTGCGTATCTCATGCAACGGGTCTATGATCGAAGCGATCCGGGCAATTCCGGATTCCTACAAGATCAATGAGGAGACCAAGATGGCCAAGAAATCAGCAAAGGCGTCGGCAGAAGCTGTCTACAAGATCGTCGAGGTAATTGGTTCGAGCCCGAAGTCCTGGGAAGACGCCGCCCGCTCCGCAGTCGAGGCTGCCGCCAAAACTTTGCGCGACCTGCGCATTGCCGAGATCACCAAGCTCGATATGAAGATCGATGACGGCAAGGTCGTGGCCTATCGGGCACGCGTATCGTTGTCGTTCAAATATCAGGGCTGAGTGGTTGTAGCAGGAAGTCGCGTACTACCGCGATCTGGTCCGGCGTCGCCAAGGCCGGTACGTGGCCGACGCCGGCGAATTCTGCCACTTGCAGATCGGGTTTGCGCCGCCGCATTTCGTCGACGACGCTCTGCGGCAGCACTTCCGAGTTTTCGCCGCGCAGCACGAGTACCGGGCACTGCACGGTGTTCCAGATGCTCCAGAGGTCGATGCCGCGCAGGAATTCGGGGCCGATGGGCAGTTCCGGATCCATGTGCACCGGCAGGCCGCGGCTGATGGCGGGGTCGTAGCGCAGGACATAGCGGCCGCCCTCGTCGCGCGATACGCCATGCTCGGCGATGGCGTGCCAGTAGTCGTCGTCAAGCTGCCCGAACTCGGCGCAGACGCGGCGGAAATAACTCTCGACCTCGGCCATCGTTGCAAACGACGTGTCGCTGCCGACATGGCCCTTCAGCCGCACCAATGCAGCCCACGGCACGAAGGGTCCGACATCGTTCAGTACCAGGCGACGGATAGGTGAACCGGGCTTCGCGGCGAGCAGCATGCCGATTAGCCCGCCCATGGAGGTACCGATCCAGTCGAGTGCAGGCAGCGGCTCGGCTTCACGCGGCCGCCCCCGCAGGCGGTCGCGCAGGTCCGCCAGCAGCCCTTTCGGCGCCGGCACGGTGACGCGCGCCACCAACGCGGCTGCGTCGCTGAGATAGGTAGGGAAGCAGTAGGCGAAGCGGTCCTGTAGCCAGTCGCTTTCGCCCCGACCGACGACGTCCGGACAGACGACACGACAATCGTCTGCCAACGCCGCCGCCAAGCGGTCGAAATCACGGCTGTTGCGTGACAGTCCATGTACGCAGACAACGACGTGCGGATTGCTCGGTTCGCCCCAATCGGTGTAGGCCAGGCGGTGAAAGCCGTCCGGCCCGAGACTGAGGAAGTACTGTTGCGACATGGTCATGGGGCAAGGTCCGGGAGGCTATCTCCCGCGTGTTAACTTCGCCCCATCTTACGCGCCTCGCCGCAGCGGATGTCAGGTCAGCTTGCTCGTCCAGTCGTCGAGCGGACTACAGGCTGCCGACGTCGGCTGGCGCTGATCGCCGAGCAGGTTAATCTGGCAAATGTACTCGTTGCCGTCTTTGTCCTTGATGTTACTGTAGGGCGAAGCCTCGTAGGGATCGAATGCGCTTGAATCGGCGTAGATGAAGGCGTAGTCGTCACCGACATCGATTTCCAACTTGCCACCATGACTGGCGCCGTAGTCGTACCACCGACTGCGCAGGTTACCGCCTTCGATGACCGGCGACATGCGGGCAGCCTTGCGGTCGTACCAAGCCATCAGAACCGGCTCAATGACTTCCTTGTCGTCATCGGCAAGTTTCGCCGCAAGGGCGATCGCCTGACGATAGTCCAAGTCGGTCCCCGGAGGTGCAATGTGAGCTTGTCTCATTTGGTTCCCCTTCTGTTGGTTTGTTTCGGCATCCGCGGCGTCGACGACGCATCCCGGTGCTCAACGTACCATTGGTTGACTGAAACAGTATGATATAGTTCCGTTGCCGATAGTGCATCGTCGGCGTTCGCAAATTTGCGCACCAACCTTCGAAGGTGCAGATCGAGGATCAAGGCCGCTGACCGTGCTGTTCAGCTTTCCATTCGAGGCGATGGGCACCGGCTGTGTGCTGCATTTGTATGCGGAGCGCGAAAATACCGCTGACATGGCTGCAACAAGCGCCATCGACGAAGTGCGCCGCATCGAGACTCGCTATTCCCGCTACAGCGAAAGGAGCTGGCTCAGCGAAATCAATCTTGCCGCCGCGACAGGACGAACCATCGAAATGGACGATGAGACTGCTGCCCTGCTTGACTACGCCTTCGCCTGTCATCGCATCAGCGGCGGTTTGCTCGATATCACAACCGGCGTTTTGCGCGAAATGTGGAATTTCACATCAGGTATCCTGCCTTCCGCGGAGGAAGTGGCTGCTCTGCTGCCACGCGTCGGCATGGATAAGCTCATCTGGGAAAGGCCACGGCTTCGCTTTCGCCAGCCCGGCATCGAGCTTGATTTTGGCGGCATCGGCAAGGAATACGCCGCTGACCGCGCCGCGGCAGTTTGCAAAGCCAACGGCCTGACGCGTGGACTCGTCGATCTCGGTGGCGATATCCGAATCCTTGGCCCCCAGCCCGACGGTCAGCCGTGGCGGATATGGATCCGCCATCCACGGATGCCCGATACCGCAATCGCGGTGGTCGAACTCACGACCGGTGCGCTGGCCACCAGCGGCGACTATGAGCGTTACATGGAAGTCGACGGCAAGCGATATTGCCATCTATTGAATCCGCGCACGGGGTGGCCGGTTGCCGGTCTGAGCTCCGTCAGCATTGTCGCCGAGGACTGCTTGCTCGCGGGAAGCCTCGCCAGCGTTGCGATGCTCAAGGAACGCAACGGACCAGCATGGCTCGAAAGCCTGAACATGCCCCATCTGTGGGTAGATGAACAAGGCCGGCAAGGGGGAACCTTGCCGGCTAGTTGGAACCCTGCCAGCTAGAAGCAATCAAGCCGAGGTGTTAACGTTCGTACCGACGCTGCCTAGGCTGTTCAGCGTATTGAGACTTGAACTCACAGTTGTGGTCGGCGACGGCGCATTTGCAGTGTTGCCGCCGTGATGATGGGCGTGGTGCATTTGGGACATCATCGATGTCATGGTCGAGACGAAGTCCTGCTTGGATACACTACCGGTGCCGTTGGGATCGAGCTTCGCCCACAGGGTATCGGCACCCGCTTGCTGGACGCCTTTCGGCGGATTCATGGTCTGAAAGGCTTGCTCGAACTGCGCCTTGGTGATCGTGCCGCTGCCCGATGTGTCGATCTTGTCGAACAGGTTCGACATTTTTTGTGTCGGCGACCTGCGCACGCTCGCACCCGACCAGACCTGCGGCATGCCACCGCCGACTGCCGAAATTGAACTCATTCCCTTCCTCCTTGGGTCGAATGCCGACACGCGGCGGCCGGCCATGAAAACAATTTAGGCCAAGTATGCCGGTCCTTGAGGCCAGCAGCCGATCGGTTACAAACTGTTACTTGTTCTAAGCCGCGGTGCTGGTGCCAGTGCCGGTAGTACCTGACGTCAATGCCGAAGCCGCAGGCGTTGCGGCCGTGCTCGAATAGGCGGCCGTGCCAGTCGGGACGGAAAACCCGCCATGGTGATGATGATGGTGCCCGCCGTTGTTCTGGCCCGATGCCTGCAGGTCCTGCTCCAGTTGCGCGAGCAGGTTCTGGGCGGAGGTCGTGTCGCCGGACTGGAGCGCTTGGCTCAATGCCGTCAGATCGTTCTGCACTGAACCTGTCGCCGAGCTTGCGGAGGTGGCACCGGATGTTGCGGAAGTTCCTTGGCCACCTTGCATCAAGGCGTTGACCGAACGGGCATTCAGCATCTCCTGCTGATGTTGGGCTTGCCAAGTCGACTGTGCATCCTGCACCAGTTTGGCAAGCGCATCCTGTGCCGACGAGAGGCTTCCGGATTGGAGGGCCTGTCCCAGGGTTGACCAATCAGACGCCACGGCACTCGTGGCCGTACCGGTAGTCGTCGTGCCGCCTGCCTGGGTGCCGGAACTCGTCAGTCCGGCCTGGACTTGCTGAAAAGCGCTGTAAGCCTGTTGCGCGGCACTCAGATTGCCGCCTTGCAATGCCTGAAATAGTTGGTCGAAGTCCTGGCGCGCCTGATGGATGGATGACCGCCAACTGGATATGCTGGCTGACTGATTGAGACCGACACTGGATACACTCATGATGACTCCTATCTCAAATGATTGGAAAGTCGCGAACTCCAATACCCTGCCGCCCGGCAATAATTGCCGGCAAAGTTGTCTACAGCGGCAAGTTTCGTCCTCATCGAGACTCCCCCACGTGCCCACTCCGGCTTTCCGGCAGCACTTGCGCAGGTACGAGCAGGGATCGTGCCCAACGACTTGTTTTCGCGCGCCGGCCTTAGGGGCATAATCCACACTTCACCGAGGGTCTGCTTGCCGGACCGTGTTGTAGAGCGCGGTGCTACGTTGAATGTCGTGAAATTGGGAGTGGATCCTTTGTTCGAAAAGAATAAGAAGACGGATGGTTCAGGAACTCGCAGCGGTTCCGCGAGCGTGAGGTCGTGATGCGTGATCGGCGTCGTACCAGCGCGAACGGTTCGGCAGGTCGCAGCGGTTCGATAATCGGCACCGGTGTGCGCATCGAAGGCGACATCGCTTTCAGTGGTTTTCTGCGGGTTATGGGCGACATCGTCGGCAACGTTTCGTGCGACAGCGATTCCCAAGGAACGACGGTCATACACGGCTCGGGAAGCATTACCGGGACGATCAAGACCCCGCACATCGTCGTCGGCGGTCGTGTCAACGGGCCGTTGGACGCGTCGGAATCCATTGAAATCCAAGAGGACGCCCATGTGGTGGGGAATGCCCGCTACAAACAAATTGCCATTCATGCGGGGGGAGTCATCGAAGGGGTGCTGACCGCAGCGGCGTCAACGGATGAGGCTCATTCGGCTCAGTCCGGATCGGAACGTGGCGTTGAAGTATCGGCACCGCTGGCGGGCAAGAAGTTCGACTTGCCATCGACCAATGAGAGGATCTTGCCGAAGCGATCCAGGGGCGGGCGCAAGCTTGTTGCGGCCATTGTGATAGTTGCCATTGGCGCGGTCGTGTGGCTTGGCCGCAGGCCGACAACGGTCATTGCGCCAGCCGCCGTTGCGGTCGTGCCCGAGCCTGATGTCGCGGTGAAGGAAACTCCGGCGCCGCGATCCGCTCCCGTGGTCAGCGATGAGTTGCCCGGCGGCGCGAAAACTGTCCCTGACGTTGCCGCTCCCGTTGTGCCGGACGCGCATGTGGCCGAAAAAGCGGTTGTTCCAGCGGTCAGCGTCGCGCCGACGCCCCAGCGCGATCAGCCCATCGTGGATGCGAACAAGGTGGTAATGGTGCAAGGGATGGAACCGGACAAGCCGGCAGACCTCTTTTTCGTTGACGCCAAGACCCCGTCCGTCCTGATCAAGAAGCAGCGCAGTGATCCGGGCGACGGTACCCGCATCGAGCTTTCGCAAGGTGTGCGAAAGCGGATTTCTATTTCAGAAAGCGAAATCGTCCGAGCGGTCCCGGGTGGGCGCGTCGACCTCTTCTATCAAGGCCGCAAGGTGTCGCCGAGGACTGTCGAAAGCGGCACCTGGATGGGGTTTGCTCCCCTGTCGCCAAGCGGGGCGAGCGAGACGCGGTAGGCGCCGGTTGGCGTACCGCGACGACTGACTTTCGCAGTTGGCCGCCCGGTACGAGCAAGAGGTTCGGGCCGGCGCCCACGGCGGCGCGATCGGTGGTCGCTGCGGCGCTAGCGGGCAGCCGCCGTCGCGTTTAGGCTATGGGGGCGGCGCGCCCTTGGGCGCCGACCACCTCGTGTCCGGGAAGCGCCCATGACAGCATACGCACACAGCATCGGTTCCAAGACCTATCGCTTTGGCAGTCTCAAGGAGTTGATGGCGAAGGCGTCGCCGGCTCGTTCCGGGGACTTTCTGGCCGGGATCGCGGCATCGGACGACACGGAACGCGTCGCCGCCCAGATGGCGCTCGCCGAAGTGCCGCTGAAGACTTTTCTCAACGAGGCGCTCGTCGCTTACGAGCAGGACGAGGTGACGCGGCTCATCATCGACGAACACGACGCGGTGGCATTCGCGCCGGTCGCGCATTTGACGGTGGGCGATTTCCGCAACTGGCTGCTCTCGGATGCCGCGGACGGGGCTTCGCTGACGGCACTGGCCCCGGGTCTGACGCCGGAGATGGCGGCCGCGGTGTCGAAGATCATGAGGAACCAGGATCTGATCCTGGTGGCCCGGAAATGCCGGGTGGTGACCCGGTTTCGCAACACCATCGGGCTCGAAGGGCGGCTTTCGACCCGGCTGCAACCCAACGATCCGACCGACGATCCGGCCGGGATCGCCGCCAGCATCGTCGATGGGCTCATGTACGGCAGCGGCGACGCGGTGATCGGCATCAATCCCGCCAGCGACAGCATCGCGTCGGTGATGACGCTGGTGCAGATGCTGGATGCCAGCATCGCCCATTACCGGATTCCCACGCAGTCCTGCGTGCTCTGCCACGTCACCACCACCATCGAGGCGATCAATCGCGGCGCGCCGGTGGATCTGGTATTCCAGTCGATCGCAGGGACCGAGGCGGCCAACGCCGGCTTCGGCATCAGCTTGCGCGTGCTCGATGAGGCGCGCGACGCGGCGCTGTCGCTCAAGCGCGGCACGGTCGGCGACAACGTGATGTACTTCGAGACGGGCCAGGGCAGCGCGCTCTCGGCGAACGCGCACCATGGCATCGACCAGCAGACCTGCGAGGCCCGAGCCTATGCCGTGGCGCGCAAGTATCGCCCGCTGCTCGTCAATACCGTTGTCGGCTTCATCGGCCCCGAGTACCTCTACGACGGCAAGCAGATCATCCGCGCCGGGCTGGAGGACCACTTCTGCGGCAAGCTGCTGGGCCTGCCCATGGGCTGCGACGTCTGCTACACCAACCACGCCGAGGCCGACCAGAACGACATGGACGTGCTGCTCACGGTACTTGCGGTGGCCGGGGTTACCTACATCATGGGGGTGCCCGGCGCCGACGACATCATGCTCAACTACCAGACAACCTCGTTCCACGACGCCCTGTACGTGCGCAAGGTGCTGGGCCTCAAGCCGGCGCCGGAATTCGAAGCCTGGCTGCACAGCGTCGGCATCTTCGAGCCGGGCGATACACCGCGTCTCGCCAAACGTCTGCCACAGCCGTTCCAGCGCGTGCTGGCGAAGCTGTCCTGAGGAGCCACCGATGCCCATGGAACCCGTCACCGCCGACCTGTGGCAGCAATTGCGACAGTATTCCCGGGCGCGCATCGCGCTCGGACATGCGGGTACGAGCTTGCCCACCCGACCGCATCTGGAGTTCCAGTTCGCCCATGCCCGCGCGCGCGATGCCGTGCACCACCGGCTCGACGCGCAGAACTTGCACATGGCCATTGCCCAGCGCGGACATGAGGTCATGCTCCTGCACAGCGCCGCCAAGGACCGCCATATCTATCTGCAACGCCCGGACCTGGGACGGCGGCTGGACGACGCGTCGCGACAAGTTCTCGACGCCCGGGCGGCAGCGCGGCAAGGCGAATGCGAGCTCGCTTTCATGATTGCGGACGGCCTGTCGGCCATTGCCATTCAGGAGAACGCGCTGCCGTTTCTCGACGCGATGCTGCCGAGGCTGGCAGGCGAAGGCTGGCTCGATGCGCCGATCGTCGTCGTCGAGCAGGGCCGGGTCGCCGTCGGCGACGAAGTGGGGCAGGTGTTGAGGGCGCGGCTTGTCGTCATCCTGATCGGCGAGCGACCGGGCCTGAGCGCGCCCGACAGCATGGGCATCTACCTCACCTACCAGCCGGCGATCGGGGCCGCGGACGCCAGCCGCAACTGCATTTCCAACGTGCGCCGGGACGGCTTGAGCTACGAGCTCGCGGCGCACAAGCTCTTCTACCTGATCAGCGAAGCGCGCCGCCGCAAGCTCACCGGGGTTGCACTCAAGGACGAGGCGGAGGTGGCGCCGCAGTGCCTGACCGCACCTGGCAGAAACATCCTGGTCGAGACGGGCGACCAGGCGGATCTGGCGGCGTACCGCCACGGCTGACTATTCGCGCCTGGCCTTGGCCGCCTTGGGTTTCTTGGGCTTGGGTTCGGGGAGTTCGGCGTGGGTGGCGCGAACGAGCGTGGTGAGCCAGTCGCGGTCGTCGAGTTCGTCATCGATCAGGAAATGCGGCTTTGCACCGGGGTAGGGTGGCGCCTCGACTGGCTTGCCGATCACCGCGCGTCCGGCGGCCGTCGGCTTCACGAACAACTGGTTGTCGCAAACCAGCGCCACCACCTTGCCTTCGCAATAGACGGCGTAGTCGCCGAACATCTTGCGCGACGTGATGCGGCCCGCGCCGCCAAGCTGGTCACAAACGTATTCGACGAAATCGGGATCGGAAGCCATGTGTTCTCCAGCTCCAGTCTATAACGAGGCGTACCGCGACGACTGACTGTGCATGGGGTCAGCATAATGCCCAAACCTGCCTGATGACAAGCGACAGTCCACGGGCAGCTTACTGAACGGAAAGCTGCCGTTCAGAAACTTCAACTGGGTGACTCGTGATCGGCAATTTTGGCCCTTCCAATCCAGATCTGACGTAGGCTGCTACTTACCCTTAACACCACCTCACAGCCCTGTCATCTTCAGAACGCCTTCGGGAAGACGAGCACCCTGCACGGTGATCTTCGATACGGCCGCGTCGATTTCCTGGAGGTCGCCAGCGGTGAGCTCGACAGCAACCGCGCCAAGGTTCTCCTGCAGACGGTGCAGTTTCGTGGTTCCCGGGATCGGTACGATCCATGGTTTCTGGGCGAGTAGCCAGGCGAGCGCGACCTGAGCGGGCGTCGCGTGCTTGCGTGTCGCGACGGCGCGCACGATATCGACCAGCGCCAAATTTGCTTGCAAGGCTTCCGGTGCGAATCGGGGAACCTTGGCGCGAAAGTCTGAAGAGTCGAACTTGGTGTTCGCATCGATCTTTCCTGTGAGAAAGCCCGCGCCAAGGGGACTGAAGGGCACAAAGCCAATGCCGAGTTCTTCCAACGTCGGCAGGATCTCGCTCTCGGGTTCGCGCCAGAACAGCGAATATTCGCTCTGGACTGCCGTCACGGGTTGGACAGAGTGGGCGCGTCGGATGGTCTGCTCCGCAGCTTCCGAAAGGCCGAAGTACTTGACCTTGCCTTCCTCAATCAACTCCTTGACCGCGCCAGCGACGTCCTCGATCGGCACGGCTGGATCGACGCGGTGCTGGTAGAACAAATCGATCTGGTCGACGCCCAGGCGCTTGAGGCAAGCCTCCGCGACTGCCTTCACGTGCTCGGGACGGCTATTCACCCCGCCTCGCCGTTCGCCCGTAGTCAGGTCGATATCGAAGCCGAACTTGGTGGCGATTACCACCCGGTCGCGAATCGGCGCCAAGGCTTCACCGACGATGATCTCGTTGGTGAACGGACCATAGGCCTCGGCGGTATCGAAGAACGTCACCCCGCTGTCGAAGGCCGATCGCAGCAGCGAGATCGCCGCAGGCTTGTCCAAAGCCGTGCCGTAGACGTTGCTCAGACTCATGCAACCGAGTCCAATGGCCGAAACCTCGAGCCCACACGATCCAAGTTTGCGTTTCCGCATGGCTGTTCTCCTTCTGTCAGGTTTGCTATCCACCATCAGGGCTTCGACAGGGCTTTACGCCCCGGGCGGAAAGTCGGTAGATGCCGCAAGCGTCTGCTGGGCTTCGAATGCCACGAGTCGTTTGCGCAAGGTCGTGATCGTGCCTTCCAGCGCCTGCGAACCGAGCACCATGCGCAGGGGTGCCGGCTCGACATCCACGCTCTCGATGATGCGTGCCGCCATGCGAGCAGGGTCGCCGGGGGCCAGTCCATTGGCAGGGTCGAGCATCTTCAGGAAGGCATGCGCCGGCGTGGCGTCGTACTCCGGCATGAGCGTCGCCACCTGTGCGCTGCCATAGCGGAACTCTGTACGTGCGCCACCCGGCTCGACGATCGTCATGCCGATTCCGAATCCGGCCACCTCCTGAGCCACCGATTCGACGAAGCCTTCGATGCCCCACTTGGTGGCGTGGTACAGCGAATTGCCTGCGAAGGCGACCTGTCCGCCGTAGGACGATATCTGGATGACGCGACCGCCCCCTTGGGCGCGCAGATGGGGCAGTGACGCGCGAATCAGTTGGATCGATCCCGTCAGGTTGGTCGCAAGAATGTGCTCGACTTGTGCGTCGGTAAGCTCCTCGGCAGCGCCGAACAAGCCATAGCCGGCATTGCTGATGACGACGTCGATGCGTCCGAGCCGTGCGAACGACCGGTCGACGAGCGCACGCGTGGCCGACATGTCGGTCACGTCGAGTACCTCGACCGTGAACGTCTCGGGATAGCGCTGCGCGAGATCGGCGACCTTGGCCGTATCGCGCACGGTGCCGACGACACGGTCGCCACGTTCGAGAAGCTGTTGCGTGAGTTGGCGGCCGAAGCCGCTGCTGACGCCGGTGATGAGCCAGGTACGGTGTGTCATGGTCGGTTCCTTAAGCAAAGTGGGCAGGTCCGAGTGGCCCGCTACGCTGCGGCGAACCGCTGCATGGCCTCGCGGACCCGTTCCGGCTCCTGATCCAGCGGCATGTTTGGCGTATCGCGAACGGCGTCGAGTGCGCCCGGTGTGTCGGCGTCCAGAGGTGCGAACAACGCTTCGAAGTCTTGAGGCGCCGGCCCTCGTTCGGCCACGAGTTCGAAAGTCTTGCCTTCGGCGGCACCCGATGCGAGGCTCCGAACCAGAGTCTCGGCAATCTGCCTACGTGCTACGACACCATCACTGGAATTGCCCGCTTTCCGTGTGTCGCCCTGAAGCAGCACAAGGCGATGCTGGTCGGCGTCGTTGTAGTCGAACCAGCCGGGCCGAACGATCGTGTACGGCATGCCGCTGGCCCGCACCAGTCGCTCGCCGCGCCGCTTCCAGTCGTGCGCCTCGGTGGAGCGGTTGTAGGCGCCGGTTCGATAGGTCACGCCGATGGCGGTCATCAGGGCGATGCGCACCTTCCTGTTCCCCAGCGCAGCCAAGACATTGCGCACGCCGCCGTAGTCAATGTTCTCCGAACCGACCTTGCCGCCGCCATCGGAACCATGGGTGAAGACGATGGCATCGACGCCGTCGACCGCCGCAACCAAGGTCTCCGGCCGGGTGAGATCGCCGACGACCGGTTGCGCCTGCGTCGGTAGCCGGCGCGCGCGCCCCAGGTCTCGAACGAGCGCGCGCACGGCATAACCCTCCCGGATGGCTTCGGCCACGACCTGTTGACCGATACTGCCCGTTGCACCGACCACCAGGACTGTGTTCGGATGGTTGCTCATGGTTGCCCCTCACTGTTTCGCAGTACCGCGGTCGGCGCAGGCGCGACCTCGTCGATCGCCCGCAACGCGTTGAGCGTGCGCGGATAGCCGATGAAGGGCAACAGCTGCGTGATGACCTCGATCAGACGCGCGCGGTCATTGCCGACATTGAGGTTGGCAGCGATGTGCCCCCGCACCTGCGGATCACAACCGCCGAGCGCGACCAGCATGCTCAAGGTCAGCAGTTCGCGCGTGGGCACGTCGATGCCGCTGCGAGTGTAGTGGTCGCCGAAACAGTTGCCGGCGAGGTAGTCCTGGATGTGCACCTGGTCCGCCGGCGCTGTGGCACGGAGCTTGTCGACTATGTCGCTGCCGACGATCTGTCGCATGACGTCCAAGCCCTTGTCCATGCGATTCTCAGGCGTAGTTGTCGACTGGCCAGGAAGCGGCAGCGTAACGCCGCGCTCGGTGAGGACCTCGTTGGTAGCGTGGAGAAAATCGAAAATCTTTGCCATGCCGACATAAGGCACTGCCTGGTATACGATCTCCTTGAGCTCCACCGGAGTGACGCCGACGTTGAGCGCGGCGCCCGCCATCACGCGGTACTCGCGCAACGCCTGGCTGGCAATGATCGCCGCGAGCTGGATCATGAGCCGAGTGTGGACATCGAGGCTACCGTGTCGCAGCACCTCGTCAAAGGCGAAGTTGTCGAAGGT
>PMIH01000064.1:0-581 GCA_003158255.1 Rhodocyclaceae bacterium | reverse complement strand
TGTGCGAAGAAGCGCGAACGGTCCAATCTCGTGGGGCTCGTCGATTTTTCCGGCGCCGACCATGCAAAATGTAGCTTCCTGCTTCAAGAGGGTGATGAGCTTGTCGAGCTTGTGCCTATAGGGTGCCGTGTCGAGAATGAAATCAAGCGAGCGGCTATGTTTCGAGAGGTCCGCACTATCCGGGTTCACGATCACGTCTTTTGCGCCGAACTTCCTGGCGTCTGCGACCTTGCTCGGCGACGTTGTAATCACCGTCACTTCCGCCCCCATGGCCGAGGCAATCTTCACCGCCATGTGCCCGAGGCCGCCAAGACCGACGACACCCACTTTCTTTCCTGGCCCAATGCTCCACCGACGGAATGGCGAATAGACCGTGATGCCTGCGCACATCAAGGGACCCGCCTCGGCGAGATCAACGACGTCCGGCACGCGAATGACGAAATCTTCGTCCACCACGTTGAAGGTGGAATATCCGCCCTGAGTCATCGTTCCATCGCGATCCCTCGAGCCATAGGTAAACACCGCGCAGTTCTCGCAATACTGTTCCATCCCCATGTCGCACATTGCGCAATGGTGGCAGG
>PMIH01000140.1:395-8330 GCA_003158255.1 Rhodocyclaceae bacterium | reverse complement strand
TGGCCGACACGGCGGCCGCCTTGGTGGCCGATCCGCGCGTGCGCGCGGCCTATCTCGGCGAGTAGGCTTCCTCCAGCGGCACCGGTCGGGAAATGCCATAGCCCTGCCCGAAATCAACCCCCTGGGCACGCACCACTTCCTTGATCTCGTCGCTTTCGACGAACTCGGCGATGGTCGCCAGACCCATGACGTGGCCGATGTTGTTGATGGCGGCCACCATGGCCTGGTCGATCGGGCTGCGCGTGATGTTGCGCACGAAGCCGCCATCGATCTTGAGGAAATCGACCGGCAGGTTCTTCAGGTAGCCGAACGACGACAGGCCGCTGCCGAAATCGTCGAGCGAGAAGCGGCAGCCGCGCTGCCGCAGCGCGCCGATGAAGCGAACCGCCTTGGTCAGGTTGGCGATGGCGGCCGTTTCGGTGATCTCGAAGCAGACGCGGCTGGCATCTATGCCCGTGTGTTGCAATTGTTCGAGGACGAAACCGAGCAATTGCTCGTCGCTGAGCGACTGTCCGGAAAGATTGATGGAGCCGCATTGATTCTCCGCCGGGTGGTCCACCAGCCAGCGCAACGATCGCTGCACGACCCAGCGGTCGATGCGCGGCATCAGGCTGTAGCGCTCAGCCGCGGGCAGGAAAGAAGCGGGCGGTACCAGGAGGCCTTCGTCGTCGACCATGCGCAGCAGGACTTCACCGTGACGTTGGTCGGCGTTGGCGCCCTGCAAGGATTCGATGGCCTGCCAATGGAGACGAAACCGACCGTCGTCGAACGCCCGGTTGATGCGGGCTACCCAATTCATTTCGCCGGAGCGGCGGATGGTTTCGCTGTCGGTGGCGTTGAAGACCTGTATGCGGTTGCGGCCTTCGTCCTTTGCGGTGTAGCAGGCTGTATCGGCTGCCGCCAGGAGGCGTGCGCCATCGAGGCCCTCGCCAGCGATCTCGACCAGGCCGATGCTGGCGCCCACCAGGAAGGTCTTGTCGTCCCAGGCAAAGCGGAAGTCTCGCACGGCTTCGAGAATCCCCTCGGCGATTTGCCGACTCTTGTCGGAGGGACAGTTCTCCAGCAGGACGCCAAATTCGTCGCCACCGAGGCGTGCAAGAGTGTCCGATTCGCGCATGCGGGTGAGCATGAGCGCGGCGATTTGGCACAGCATCTGGTCGCCGGCAGCGTGACCACAGGTGTCATTGACGACCTTGAACTGATCCAGGTCGATGTAGAGCAGTACGTGATGCTTTCCGGTGGTCGTGTGCTCGATGAGGATCTTCAGCCGACGCTCGAACTCGGAACGGTTGTAAAGGCCCGTCAGCGCATCGTGGGTCGCGGCCCAGCCCATTTGCCGGGCCATTTCGTGCGCTTTGGTGACATCGTGGAATACCAGCACGACGCCGATGATCGTTCCCTGACGGTCACGAATCGGCGCCGCCGAGTCTTCGATGTTGAGCTCGGCGCCGTCGCGGCGGATCAACACTGTGTGGTTCGCCAGACCGACAATGGTGCCGGTGCGCAGAACAATGCCGACCGGATTGTCGATCACCTGCCGCGTGCCTTCGTTGATGATGCGGAACACGTGATCCAGGGGTTTGCCGGCTGCCTCGGCATTGGTCCAGCCGCTTAGCTCCTCGGCGACACCGTTGAGAAACTCGATATGACCGCCGACGTCGGTCGTGATGACGGCATCGCCGATGGATGCGAGTGTGACCTGCGCACGTTCCATTTCGTCGAACAGCGCCGTCTCGGCCAGGTTNNTGCCTTCGGCGACGCGGTCGGCAGCGTCCGACAGCCGCGCCAGCCGCTCGGTCATGGTGCGCACCACCAGCCAGGCGACCAGGCCGCCGAAAAGAATGGCGAAAATCGTGTAGATGACGCCCTGGCCGATGACGGCAACCAGCTCCGCGCGCACCGGCGCTGTGTCCAGGATTACGCGCGCATGGCCGATGATCTGGCCGCCAATGGCAATGTCGGCGACGCTGTCCACCATGCCGTCGTGCCAGATCTGCTTTGCCCCCTCGTCGGCCAGCATCTTGTGGCTGATTTCGTCGACGAGCGTTTTGTTGTACAGGGCCGGGTCCGTGCTGGCGCGCGTCTTGCCGTCATGGTCGACAATCAGCGCCATTTGCAGATTCGGCGCCGACTTGAGGCTATCCACCAGTTCATCCAGTCCGGTAACGTCATTGCTGATCAGCCAGGAGGGCGCATTGACGGCCAGGGTGCGGGCCAGACTCTCGCCTTGACGAGCGAGCTGATTCAGCATGAACTCCCGCTGGCGGGCGACCATGTCGGCGACCAGCAAGCTCATCAGCACCGCCTGCAACAGCACGACGCCGGCGATGATGCGGCCGCGAACGCTATGAAGGAAGAAGTCGATCAGCTTTTTCAAAATGCGCCTTGCCGGCCCCGGGGCAGCTTGATCTGGGGCGGTAGGCCGATAGCCGTATCGTAGCGCCGCAGGAACTCGATCACCGGTTTGTAGGCGCTGTCGTCGGCCAACTCAAAATGCTGTTGGTCGGCGCGGAATTGGTTTTGATCGACGGTCGCATCCTTATCGAGGCCCGCCAAAGCGTTGGCGACCCGGTTTGCCACCTCGGCCGGTACGTCGTCGCGAACGACGACTGCGTTGTGCGGCAGCGGCGGCGTGCGCCACAGCAGCTTGAGGTCCTTCGCCTTGTCGGGATTATTGCGCGACCAAGTGCGGAAGAAGCGGGAGGTGCTGCCGCAGGCGGCAAACTCACCGCTCCAGGCGTTGAGGATGGACGAAAACTGGGAACCGACGTAACGAATCTTCAGGCTTTTCAAGTCGACGCCCTGATCGTGAAGCCACATGAGGGGTTGCAGTGTGCCGGCCAGCGCGGTCGCCGAGGTAAAGCAGACGGATTTTCCGGCCAGATCCTTCGGCGACGTCGGTGCTTCGCTACTCCGGGCGATGAAGATGCCGCGGAAGTCATCGTCGGGGGTCATTTTGGCGATGACCCGGTAGCCGTGCTCGAAGCTGGCTACGGCCTGCGCCGGATTGGGCAGCGAAAAATGGAAACGTCTGGCCGCAAGCTTTGCCTCGTAGTCCGGGTAGTCACGCGAGGCTTCGACCTCGAAGCGGGAGCCTGGCAACTTTTGCTCAAGGTAACGCATGATTGGGGCGTAGGCGTCGAACAGGTCCTGCGGATTGGTGTAGGGGTGGATGCCGAAAATATAGGTGTCTTGCGCTGCCGGTGCGGTCCCCGTAGGCCTGTAGCCCTGGGCGCCGCACAATCCGGCAGTGAGCGCTATCACGAGTGCGACGGCAATTCTCGCAAGCATCGCGTTCCTTCTTGAGTCTATGTCTTTCGACAGAAGCCGGATCATAGTTGCCCAAGAGAAACCACGTCAAGGAGATTGGTTTAAGAAAATTGCAAAGAGTCGGCGAAAGCGAGGGCTTCGATCTGCGCGTGGTTCAGTTTTGCGATCGAAATGCCGAGCGTTGCGGCCTTCTCGGCCAGGGCTGGCGAGCTTTCTTCCTCGCAGGCGAGGGCCAGATCTAGCAATGCCGCGTAGGCGCCCTCATGGCGAAGCAAGGCATCCGCGACCGGCTCGGGCAGATGCATTTCCTGAAGAATGGATTCGATCCGGGTGCCGAGCAGGACACCGAGCAGCGAGAACGCGCCGGTAATGAAAAGGTTGTCGAGGACGGACTTCTCGAAGTAATCCTTGCCGAGGATTTCCATGAAACGGCCGCGTGCGACGGAAGCCTGCATCAGTGCCGGCGCAGCGGGATCCTTGCTGGCAGTCACCAGCAGCAGCGACAGCCACTTGTTGAGCTTGTCGAAACCAAGAATCGCCACGGCGTGCCGGAACGACTCGATTTCGCAGGAGAGTCCGAAGCCGGCCGAGTTGATGTAGCGCAGCAGCTTGTAGGAAAGCGACACGTCCTGTTTGAGCGCCACCTCAATGTCCTTCACCTCGGCGTTGCGGCGCACCAGGTTCAGCACGCGGACGATCTGGGCGTGGCTGGGATTGAGTTTGTCGGCGGGTTTGCGGCCATGGAGGAAGAACCAGCCGGCGGCGCCGTCGTAGCCGCTGGCCGTCGCCTGCACGAAGGCCGGCAGATCTGCCAGCCCGGTGGCCAGAGGGATTCCAGGCGCATTGGCGACGCGCGGATGGCTTCCGGCGTCGGCGAGCAGAAAGCGGAATGGCAACTCGGCGGGCAGTACCATGCCGGGTACGTAGCCTTCGAGGCAGAGCGGGATTCCCGTCGCCGCCAGTTGACCGACGAATTCCCGCGTGGTCGCCGCTTCCAGGCCGACTGCGGCAATCTCCAGCAGCACGTTGTCCGGCGCTCCCCAGCCGAGCAGCTGGTCGTCGGGCAGGCAGCCGGCCAGACCGACAAAGACGCTGCGCGCGCCGGGCCAGACATCGGCGACTTCATTGAGCGCCTGCGCTGCCAGGGCACTGGAGTCGGCATGAACCACCAGGCGCGAGGCGGTGATGTTCTGCTGGCGGTTGAGGACGGGTTCGCGGCGGATCAGGGCGGGGTTCATTTGGCTTGTGCCTTGGCGGCGTAGGAAAAAATATCGGCGAAGAATTCGGTGGCCGGCAGGCCGTGGGCGATGAAGTCGCGCTGGGCGGCCTCGACCATCACCGGTGCGCCGCAGACGTAGGCCTGATATTCGGCAAGATCCGGAAAATCGTCGAGTACCACCTGGTGTACCAGGCCTGTGCGTCCGCGCCAGTCGTCCTCCGGCGCAGGTTCCGACAGCACCGGAACATAGCTGATGTTGGCGTACGCTGTCGCCCACTGTAGCGGCAACTCGGGCAAGTAGAGTTCGGCGCGGTTCTTTGCGCCCCAGTAGAGGGCGATCGGACGTTCGCTGTGATTGTGGATGGCGTGTTCCACCAGCGCCTTGATCGGTGCAAAACCGGTACCGCCGGCGACCATGACCATCGGCTTGGCGGACTGCTCGCGCAGACGGAAGGTGCCGAGCGGACCTTCGAAGCGGAGGATGTCCTTCACCTTCATGGTCGAGAAGACTTGCGCCGTGAAGTTGCCGCCGGGAATGAAGCGAACATGCAGTTCGAGAACTTCGTCCTCGTGTGGCGCGTTGGCGAGCGAGAAGGCGCGGCGTTTGCCATCGGGCAACAGGAACTCGATGTACTGACCGGCGACGAATTGCAGGCGCTCGTTGGTCGGCAGCCGGAGCCGCAAAATCATGACGTCATCGGCAACCTTGCGCAGTTCGTCGACACGGCAGGGCATCGTCTTGACCGGAATGTCGTTCTGGCCGCTGACCTCATGCACTTCGAGCACGACATCGGACAGCGGTTCGGCGCAGCAGGTGAGCGTCAGGCCATTGGCGCGATCTTCGGGTGTCAGGGCATGCGCTTCGGCCTTGCCATGGTCGACCTGTCCTTCGAGCACCTTGCCTTTGCAAGCGCCGCAGGCACCGTTGCGGCAGCCATAGGGGAGCGTGATGCCGGCATCGAGCGCCGCTTGCAACAGCGTCGTGTCGTCGGCGACGGCGTAGGTGTGACCGCTGGGTTGGAGGGTGACGGTATGGGCCATGCGATAATTATCCGGTGCAAAGACTGCTTATTGTTGGTTGCGGCGACGTGGTTCGCCGTATTCTCCCAGAGCTGACCCGCCGCTGGCGCGTCTACGCGTTTGTGCGGGAACCAGACGCCACGCTCGCGGGACTTGGCGTGACGCAGATCGTTGGCGACCTTGACGAAAAATCCAGCTTGCGCCGCCTGGCCGGGTTGGCCGATGCCGTGCTGCACAGCGCCCCTCCGCCGGATCACGGCGACTCCGATCCACGCACCCGACGCCTCATTGCCGCACTGCGCCGAGCCAGTCTACCACGGCGTTTGGTCTATATAAGCACCAGTGGCGTGTATGGCGATTGCGGTGGTGCGCGGGTCGCCGAGACGCGCAGCACACGGCCGCAAACCGCCCGCGCGCAACGCCGGGTGGATGCCGAAAATGCGTTGCGGCAGTTCGGCGCCGCATCGCGCTGCCGAGTGTCGATCCTGCGCGCGCCGGGCATCTACGCCGCCGATCGCCTGCCGTTGGAGCGGTTGAAGAAGGGCCTGCCGGTGTGGCGGCCGGAAGACGATTCCTACACCAACCACATTCATGCCGAGGACCTCGGCCGCGCCTGCATCGCCGCACTCGCGCGCGGTCGGGCCAATCGCGCCTATAACGCCAGCGACGATTCCGACCTGCCGATGGGCGAGTGGTTCGACAAACTCGCCGACGCCTTCGATTTGCCGCGGCCACCGAAAGTCAGTCGTGGTGGTACGCCGAGCTCGCTGCCACCGACCATGCTATCGTTCATGAATGAATCGCGCCGGCTCGACAGCGCGCGCCTGAAGCGGGAACTGCACTTCAAGTTTCGCTACGCCACCGTCGATGCCGGCATCGCCGCCGCCAAAGGAAAAGCATGTTGCTCTGGGTAAAAGCCTTCCACATCTTCTTCGTCGTCAGTTGGTTCGCCGGCCTTTTCTATCTGCCGCGCATTTTCGTGAACCTCGCCATGGTGCCGGTGGAGAACGTGGCCGAACGCGAGCGCTTGCTGATCATGGCCGCCAAGCTCTACAAGTTCGTCACGCCGATCGGCCTGCTGGCCGTGGCGCTTGGTCTCTGGCTGTGGTTGGGCTTTGGCTTCGCCGGAGCCTGGCTGCATGTCAAGACGACGCTCGTGGCGATTCTGCTCGGCTACCATTTCTATTGTGGCAAGCTGCTCAAGGATTTTGCCGCCGGTCGCAACGCGCGCTCGCATGTCTGGTTCCGCTTCTTCAACGAGGCGCCGGTGTTGCTATTACTGACTATCTGCATCCTCGCCGTGGTGAAACCATTTTGAGCCAGCAACACTATTTCTCTCCCTGTCCGCGCGGGCTCGAAACCCTGCTGGCAGAGGATGCGACCGCTGTCGGTGCGGCTTCGATCAAGCAAGTCCCGGGGGGCGTCGAGTTCGTTGGCGACGAGGAATGCTGCTACCGGATGAATCTGGAATCGCGCATCGCCACGCGCGTACTTTGGCGTGTCGCCATGGCTGACTATGGCAGCGAAGACGACCTCTATCGCCTTGCGCGCGACGTCGATTGGCCGCGCCTGTTCGCCGTCGAGCGCACGATCCGCATCTACGTCACTGCACAGCGTTCGCCGCTTAAAAGCATGGAGTTCGTCACCCTGCGCGTCAAGGATGCCGTCTGCGACCGCTTCCGCGATGCCACCGGCATTCGGCCGACGGTGAACACGAAGACGCCGGACATGCGCATCCATCTGTTCCTCACCGACCGGCAGGCGACGCTCTATGTCGACACTTCAGGCGAACCGCTCTGGCAACGCGGCCACAAGATCGCCAAGGTCGGCGCGCCGCTCAAGGAAAACCTCGCTGCCGGCATCCTGCGCCTGGCCGGCTGGAAGCCGGGCGTGCCACTGCTCGACCCGATGTGCGGTTCCGGCACCTTCTTGCTCGAAGCGGCGCAGATGAGTCTCGACGATGCGCCGGGCCTGGGCCGCGATCAAGGCGAGTTCGCCCTCGAACGGTTGCTGTCCTTTCAGCCCGAGCTTTGGCGTGATCTGCAAAAGTCAGCCGCGGTGGTACGCCGAGCTGCGGAGCGTCTGCCGATCTGGGGTTCCGACTATTCCGCCGATGCCGTTGCGCGCTCCGGCCAGAACCTCGCCCACGCCGGGCTCGACGATCTCGTCACCGTGGCATGCGTCGACCTGCTCGAACGTCAGGCGCCGGCGCCAACGGGCATGCTGGTGACGAACCCGCCCTACGGCGAGCGACTCGGCGAGGCGGACGAACTGGCCGATTTCTATCCGCGTCTGGGCAGTGCCCTGAAGCGCAACTTCGCCGGCTGGGACTGCTGGTTCCTGTCCGCCGACACCCGGCTGCCGAAGCTGATCGGCCTCAAGCCGATGCGCAAGATCCCGCTCTTCAACGGCCCGCTCGAATGCCG
>PMIH01000140.1:0-384 GCA_003158255.1 Rhodocyclaceae bacterium | reverse complement strand
GATCTCGCCACCTTCGTAGAGGTCGAATAGCGACTGGTCGAAGGTCTGCATGCCCAGTTCGCGCGACTTCTTCATGATCTCCTTGATCTCGCCGACGTCGCCCTTGAAGATAAGGTCGGAAATCAGCGGGGAATTGAGCATGACTTCCATGGCGGCGATGCGGCCCTTGCCGTCGCGTTTCGGAATCAGGCGCTGGGAAACGAAGGCGCGCACGTTGAGCGACAAGTCCATCAGCAACTGGGACCGCTTCTCCTCGGGGAAGAAGTTGATGATGCGGTCAAGCGCCTGGTTGGTCGAGTTGGCGTGCAGCGAGCCCATGCACAAGTGGCCGGTTTCGGCGAAGGCGATGGCGTGCTCCATGGTTTCGCGGTCGCGGATTTCGCC
>PMIH01000117.1:8757-23177 GCA_003158255.1 Rhodocyclaceae bacterium | reverse complement strand
CGCCGAATACTGTCTACCCCCCTATTGGGGTGCCGTACAATGCGCCCTGCGCCGGCATAGCTCAGTTGGTAGAGCAACCGCCTTGTAAGCGGTAGGTCCCCAGTTCGAATCCGGGTGCCGGCACCATCCTCAAAGATGCATCATTGCGGCAATACCGATGACCAGACCGCCTGCGGCAACGGCTGCCGAAGTCCACATCAGCCACCGACGGCGGGCCAGCAGGGTGATTGCCGCCAGCGAGATTGACACCTGGAGCGCCGTCATGGCTTGAGCCCAGCGATGGTGCTGATGCATGACCTCCTCGCTGCGATGGTCCGCTTCCTTCGATGCTTCTTCCAGTGCTTCCGCTTTGGTCTTGATATCGGCTTTTTCCGTCTTGTAGCGTTCGATTTCGCTCAAGTAGCGGTCATGTAGCTCGCCCTGGGTCAGGACCACCGACAGTTCGGCCAGGTTCTGCTTGTTGCTCTTGGCCTGATAGTAGGCCCATTGGTTCGAGGCTTCGGTCTTCTTGATGGCCGCATCGTTCTTGAACAGAAGCGCTTCGTTCTGGCTGGCACCGCCAGCGAAGCTGAAGATCGCGCCGCAAGTGGACAGGATGGCGGTCATGACCGCAATGCGCGATGCGAACGAATCGCCTTCGCCGCCGTGTTGGGCTGCGTGCTCGACAGCGTGGTCGTGTGGGCCGTGAACGTGAAAATGATCTTCGGACATGGTGCGGTAGACTCCGTTTTTTTGGGAAGGGTCATGCTGAGGCCGCGCATTCTACTTCGTTCATGTTTCGCCTTGATATGGCTGTTCTGCGGGCTGGCCGTGGCGGCGGAACCCATGACGCTGCTTGTCATTGGGGATACCGGCGATTGCGATACCGGTGGCGCGGCCAAGGTGTCCGCCGCCTTGCGCGCCCAGCCGGATTGGCAGCGTGGGTGGCTGGTCGAGGTTGGCGACCTCGCTTATCCGGTGGCAACCCGCGAGCGGCTTCTGGAATGCCACGAGCCGCATTTCGAGATGTTTGCGCGCAGGCTCGCGGTGCCAGGCAATCACGACTGGTACGATCCCGGTGCCCACGGTTTCTTCAGTCTGTTCCCGGAGCCCGTGCCCCGTGCCGTTGCGCTGGATGAGCGCTGGGTGCTCTGGCTGCTCGACAGTAATCTGCGCGACGACGCGTGGGACAACCAATTGCGGTGGTTGGACAAGGCGGCAGAGAATGCTGCGAGCCATTGCGTGATCGCCGTCTGGCATCATCCACGCTGGTCGTCGGGGCGCCGCGGTGGCTCGGCGTTCGTGGCGCCATTGTGGCAACGAGTGGCGGGTGCGGCGACGTTCACGCTTCATGGCCACGATCACCACTACGAATCGTTGCGGCCGATCGATCAAGGCGGCGCCGCCGTGGCGACGGGAACGCGTTCTTTCATCGTCGGCAATGGTGGTGCCACGCTCTATCCGGCAATGGAAGGGCATTGGGACTCGACGGCCGTGTTCGGGCACTGGGGTTTTTTGCGCGTCGACATTGAGGACGACAACTACCGCTGGCGGGCAATCGATGTCGATGGCGAAACCCTGGACTCGGGATCAGGGCAATGCCGGCCGGTAGGTGTATCGTCCGGTTCATGACTGACACCATCGGCCGTTTCGAGATCCGCCGCGAACTGGGGCGCGGTAGCCAGAGCGTCGTCTATCTCGCCTGGGATCCGCAGTTGCAGCGCGAAGTGGCGATCAAGACGCTGCACTTTTCCGAGTCGGATCCTGAGGTGAATGCCGTTCTGCTGGATGAGGCGCGCACGGTCAGCAAGCTGCACCATCCGAACGTCGTGCCCATCCATGACGCCGGTGAACAGGCGGGCGATCTTTATCTGGTCTTCGAATACATTGACGGTGGCAGTTTGCAGGATGCATTGCGCAACCATGGGCCGATGCCACCGGTGCGCGCGGCCGACTTGATGCGACAGGTCACCGATGCACTCGCGCAGGCTCACGCATTGGGCATCATCCATCGCGACCTCAAGCCCTCGAATATTCTCCTTGACCGGGCCGGGGTACCGCGGGTGATGGATTTCGGTATCGCCGCCCGAACGGCCGACGCGTCCGACCGAGGCACGGGGTTTGTCGGTACGCCAGCCTACATGGCACCGGAATACGTGACCGACCGGGTGGTGAGCGAAAAGATCGATGTCTTTGCCGCCGGTCTGGTGCTGCTGGAAATGTTGACCGGCGAGCGCGTGTTTCGGGGCGGCGGCGCGGAGGCGCTTATCCAACGTATTGGCCGGGAACCGGTGACGCTGCCGAAATCAGCCGGCATCGACGACCGACTCGGCGACGTTGTCCTGCGCGCCTGCGCGCACGATCCGGCGCAACGATTTCCGACTGCGGCCGAGATGCGGCAGGCGCTCGATGCCTATCTCGATGTTGGCGCCGGCGCCGAACTTTCGGCGGCCGACGCCGAGGCCAACAAGCAGAGCACCCTGGAGTTCCTGCTGCGCCGCATGCGCCACCGCAGCGACTTTCCGGCGCTCTCCGATTCGGTCTCGGCCATCAACAAGCTGACCAACTCGGATCGTGAGAGCATAAACAAGCTCTCCAACAGCATCCTCAAGGACTATGCGCTGACCAACAAGATTCTGCGCCTCGTCAATTCCGCCCATTACCGCCAAGCTGGCGGCGGCAACATCAGCACGGTATCGCGCGCGGTGATCGTGCTTGGCTTCGATGCGATCCGCAATATCGCCATTACCGTGCTGTTGTTCGAGCATCTGCAAGACAAGGCCAATGCCCGAGAGCTCAAGGAATTCTTCCTGCGCGCAAATCTGGCGGGTCTGCTCGCGCGCGAGGCTAGTGGCACCGTGTTGCCGCGCGAAGGCGAGGAGGCGTTCATCTGTGCGCTGTTCCACGGCCTTGGCCATTTGCTGGCGCAGTTCTATTTCCCCGAGGAAGTGGAAGAAATCCGCAAGCTGATGCAGGCGAAGAAATTGTCCGAAGCCGCGGCGGCCGCGCGGATCTTCGGACTGTCTTTCGAAGATCTCGGCATCGGCATTGCACGCAGTTGGGGTTTCCCATCATCCATCGTCAATAGCATGCGGCACTTGCCGGAGGGGACGATCCGCAAGCCGGCGACGCGCGACGAAGCGTTGCGGTTGATGGCCGGTTTCTCCAACGAACTGTGCGACATGATTGCCGGCAGTCCCGCGGAAGCGCGGGGCAAGGCCATACAGGCGGTGACGGATCGTTTCGGCGCCACCATGCAGATGAATGACAAGCAGTTCCAGGGAGTGATCGAGTCATCATCCACGGCGCTGACTCAGGTGGCGGCCATCCTTCACGTAAACCTGAAGCAGAGTCCGTTTGCGCGACAGGTAACCGCCTTTGCCGCGCCGGTTGAGGAGGCTGGCGCGCCGGATGTGGCCGCTAGCAGCGACGAGGATGTGACCCTGGCAGATACCGTGCTGGGCGGCACGGCGACGCTCGGCATCAACGAAGATGTTTCTGACGAGCCGGACATCGATTTGCCGGAGGACGCCCAGGCAGTGCTGACCGCCGGCATCCAGGACATCAGCAACTCGCTGGTCGATGATTTCCAGCTCAACGACGTATTGCGCATTACCCTTGAGACCATGTATCGGGCAATGGGCTTTCAGCGTGTGTTGCTGTGTCTGCGCGATGGCAAGACGGAACAGATGACCGGTCGTTTCGGCTTCGGCCCGGATACCAACGAAATCGCTCGTCGCTTCCATTTTCCGCTTAGCTATTCCGCCGACGTATTTCACCTCGCGACATCGAAGGCCGTCGATATCATCATTACCGACATCGACGATCCGAAGATCTCCGAGCGTATTCCGGCCTGGTACCGACAGTTGACTACGGCGCGCACCTTCGTGCTGTTCCCACTGAATATCAAGGGCAAGCCATTGGCGATGATTTATTGTGACAAGGATCGGGCAGGCACCATCGCCATTCCCGAGCGGGAACTCGCACTGCTGAAGACATTGCGTAACCAGGCGCTGCTGGCGATCAAGCAGTCGATACAGTAAGATGATGCATCTGACATCGAGGGCGTGGCGCGCATGAACAAGGCCTTCGTCAAGGAAAGCGACGATGAGGACGATGAGGTTCCGGAGGCGTCTCAGCTTCCTCCCGGTACGCGCAATTACATGACGGCGGTGGGGCATCGCCGTCTGCGGGATGAGTTGGTCCAACTTCTCAAGGTCGAACGGCCGAACCTTGTCCAGGTGGTTTCCTGGGCAGCCAGCAACGGCGACCGTTCGGAAAATGGCGACTATATTTACGGCAAGAAGCGTTTGCGCGAAATTGATCGTCGCCTTCGCTACCTGACGAAACGTATTGAAAGTGCGGTGGTAGTCGAACCGACGCTGCAAGAGAACGTCGAGCAGGTCTTCTTCGGCGCGACTGTCACGATCGTCGACGCCGATGGCAGTCGAGCCAGCTACCAGATCGTCGGTGTCGACGAAGCCGATGCCGCCTGCGGCCGGATCAGCTGGCTGTCGCCACTGGCGCGGGCATTGATCAAGGCTCGCGAGGGCGACCTCGTGCGGTTTCAGGTGCCGGCTGGCCTGCGGGAACTGGAAGTGCTGGAAATCAGCTATCGGTGAGCGGACAATGACGTGATGCCGGATTCATCTTTGCCCATAGTGTCGTTCGACGTCGATGTTGCCGATATCGGGCAGGTCGCGGAAGCCCTGCGTTGCGCAGAACAGCGTTTGATGTTGGCGCTGGAGGCGGCGAATGAGGGACTCTGGGACTGGGATCTGCCTTCCGGCAAGACTTATCTGAGCGCCAGCTACTACAGTATGCTGGGTTATCGCCCGGATGACTTTCCCGCAACATTCGACGGTTGGTCGTCATTGGTTCATCCGGACGACCACGCGGCATTGATCGGCCAACTGGCGCAACTGACGGGTGGCGATGCCGATCGATTCCAGCTCGAATTCCGCTTGAAACGGCGCCAAGGTGGCTGGTGCTGGGTGGTTGCCCACGGCATGGTTGTCACGCGTGACGCCGAGGACTTGCCGGTTCGCGTTATCGGCATCAATCTTGACATCACCGAGCGACGGTTGGCGGAGGCGGCGCTACAGGAAAGTGAGGCCCGTTTTCGCGCGATTTTCGACAGTATCCAGGAAGGGATATTCATTCACGATATCGATACCGGCGCCATACTGGCCACCAATCGGCGTGCCTGCGAACTGTTTGCCAAGACGGAGCCGGAACTGCTGGCGGCGAGCATGGAGGATCTGAGCTCCGGTTTCGCGCCCTACACGCAGGCGGATGCGGCGTTCTGGATGATGCGGGCGGCGGCGGGCGATCCGCAGACATTCGAGTGGCATGCGAAGGACAGCAGCGGTCGGCTGTTCTGGGCGGAAATCACCATGCGGCGGGCCCTTCTGGCGGGACAGGAGCGCTTGCTGGCGGTCGTGCGGGACATTTCGACTCGCAAGCTACAGGAGGCGGAACTGAGGCAGAACCTGGAGCGCCAGATGCAGTTGAACAAGAAGCTCGAAGCGGCCGACAATCAGCTTCTGCAATCGGAAAAGATGGCATCGATCGGGCAATTGGCTGCCGGCGTTGCACATGAGCTTAATAATCCGATCGGATTTGTCCATTCCAACATGGGCAGTCTGGAAGGCTATCTCAACGATTTGTTTGCCATCATCGATGCGTTTGAAGTCGTCGAACAGTCGAGCGCCGGCACCAGTCCGCAGCTCGACGCGGTGCGCAAGCTGAAGGAAGAGAAGGACTACGCCTTCATCAAATCCGACGTTGCCCAATTGATGGCGGAATCGAAGGACGGCCTGGTGCGGGTGCGCAAGATCGTCCAGGATCTCAAGGACTTCTCTCGCGTCGGCGAGGCGGANNCACTGCCTGCCGTCCCAGTTGAACCAGGTATTCATGAACCTGTTGGTCAATGCCGGGCAGGCAATCGTGGATCAGGGCGAGATCACTATTCGCACCGGTCGGGAAGAGGAGCAGGTGTGGATCGAGGTCGCCGATACCGGGGCCGGCATACCGCAGGAAAACCTGAACCGGATCTTCGAGCCATTTTTTACCACCAAGCCGGTAGGCAAGGGCACCGGACTGGGTTTGTCGCTGTCCTACAGCATCATCCTCAAGCACCACGGCAAGATCGAGGTGTCCAGCATCGTCGGCAAGGGGACGACATTCCGCGTCGTTTTACCGATCGATCCGGCGCTTGAAAAGTCGGCCGTATCCCCCACCTAAGGCCGTTGTCGTTTCCTTCTGGAGTATTTCATGACTGCAAGCACCGCCAACCGGGAGACCATGGGTTTCCAGGCCGAGGTGAAGCAACTGCTTCACCTGATGATTCATTCCCTTTACTCGAACCGCGAAATCTTCCTGCGTGAATTGATTTCCAACGCGTCCGACGCTTGCGACAAGCTGCGTTTCGAGGCGCTGCACAACGCGGCGCTATTCGAGAACGACAGCGATTTCGTCATCAAAGTCAGTCATGACGGTACGCCGCGCACCATCACCATTGCCGACAACGGCATCGGCATGAACCGTGATGAGGTGATCGCCCATCTCGGCACCATCGCCAAATCCGGTACGCGCGAATTCTTCTCGCACCTGACCGGCGACCAGCAAAAGGACACCCACCTCATCGGCCAGTTCGGTGTTGGCTTCTACTCCTCATTCATCGTCGCCGACAAGGTAACGGTGCGCAGCCGCCGCGCTGGCGAGGCTGCCGATCAAGGCGTCGAATGGGTCTCCGACGGCGGTGGCGAGTTCACTGTCGAAATGATCGACAAGCCGACGCGCGGTACCGAGATCACCCTGCACCTGCGCGAAGGCCAGGACGACCTCCTCTCCGGCTGGAAGCTGCGCCAGATCGTCCGCAAGTACTCCGACCACATTGTCCAGCCCATCGTGATGAAGAAGGAGGAATGGAAAGAAGACAAGCAAGTCGTCACCGACGAGGACGAGACGGTCAATAAGGCCTCGGCGCTGTGGGCGCGGCCGAAGAACGACATTACGGAAGAGGAATACAAGGAGTTCTACAAGCACGTCGGCCACGATTTCGACGAGCCGCTGGCCTGGACGCACAGCCGCGTCGAGGGCAGGACCGAATACACGCAGCTGCTCTACATTCCGGCGCGCGCGCCGTTTGACCTCTGGGACCGTCAGTCGCGCCACGGCGTCAAGCTCTACGTCCGTCGCGTCTTCATCATGGACGACGCCGAGCAGTTGATGCCGCTCTACCTGCGCTTCGTGCGCGGTGTGGTCGATTCCGCCGACCTGCCGCTCAACGTCTCGCGCGAAATATTGCAGGAATCGAAGGATATCGAGGCCATCCGCAAGGGTTGCACCGCCAAGGTGCTGAGTCTGCTCGACGACCTGGCGGAGAATCGCAAGGACGACTACGCGAAATTCTGGGGCGAGTTTGGCCGCGCGCTCAAGGAAGGGGTCGGTGAGGATGCCAGCAACAAGGACAAGCTCGCCAAGCTGTTGCGGTTTGCGTCGACTCATGCCGACACGACTGAAGAGACCGCGTCGCTGGCCGACTATGTTTCACGCATGAAGGAAGGCCAGGACAAGATCTACTACGTCACCGCCGAGACCTTCAACGCGACGAAGAACAGCCCGCACCTGGAAATCTTCCGCAAGAAGGGCATTGAGGTCATCCTGTTGTCGGAACGTGTCGACGAATGGGTTGTCAGCAATCTCAGCGAATTCGATGGCAAGCAGTTGGTGTCGGTCGCCAAGGGCGGCCTCGATCTCGGCAAGCTGGAAGACGAGGCCGAAAAGAAGGAGCAGGAAACGGCTGCCGGCGAGTTCAAGGACCTGACCGACAAGATCGCCAAGTCGTTGAGCGACCGCGTCAAGGAAGTGCGCGTCACGCACCGCCTGACCGACAGCCCGGCTTGCCTGGTCTCAGATGAGCACGACATGAGCGGCAACCTGGCGCGCATCCTCAAGGCGGCCGGCCAGCAGGCGCCGGACATGAAACCGATACTCGAAATCAACCCGAAGCATCCGGTGGTGCTGCGGCTGAAATACGAGGATGGCAAGTTCGATGACTGGGCGGCGGTGCTGTTCGAGCAGGCGCTGTTGGCCGAAGGCGGTCAGCTCGACGATCCGGCTACCTTCGTCAAGCGCATCAACGAGCTGATGCTGGCGATGACGTCGAAGTGATGCAATTGCGGGGCCTGCCGCCGATCATCGACGCGCAGGCCCGCATTCTGATCCTCGGCTCGTTTCCGTCGCCGGCTTCGCTGGCGGCGCAGCAGTACTATGGCCACAAGCAGAACCAGTTCTGGCGCATCCTGGCTGAGGTGCTGGACCAGCCGCTGGTCGAGGTGGACTATGCGGCAAAGCAGGCGGCGGTGAAAGCGGCGGGGCTGGCGATCTGGGATGTCTATGGCGCCTGCGAACGCGAGGGCAGTCTCGATGCCGCGATTCGCGCAGGCATCCCCAACGATTTTGCCGCGCTGCGAAAGTCAGCCATGGCGGTACGCCGTGTATGTTTCAACGGCCAGGCGGCGGGGCGTTTTGCGCCGCAGCTGGCGGCGCTCGGCTATGAAACCATCGTTCTGCCGTCCACCAGTCCCGCCAACGCGGGCTGGTCGTTTGAGCGCAAGCTCGTCGCGTGGCGCGCGGCGCTCGACGGCTGCCTGCGTCAGGCGGCGGCGCGCCCGCGCCGCATTACCAGCCGGTAAATCCCGCGCAACATCAGCAGCGCGAGCAGTGCCTCGACCAGCGTGGTCATGAAGGCGATGGCGACATTGCCGCGCTCGGCGCGCCAGTGAAACTTGGCGATGGCGCGGTCGCGGGCGATCTCGACGGCATCGTAGAACGTCGGCACCACCAGCAGGGTCAGCAGGGTCGAGGTGATCGTGCCGCCGATGATGGCGACCGCCATCGGCCGGTAGAACTCGCCGTTGTCGCCGAAGCCGATGGCGACCGGCAGCATGCCGGCGATCAGCGCGAAGGTGGTCATCAGGATGGGCCGCAGGCGCACGCGGCCGGCGTGCATCAGGGCTTCCTCGCGCGGCACGCCCTGCGCCTCTTCCTTGCGCGCGCAGTCGAGCAGCAGGATCGCGTTCTTCGCCACCAGGCCCATGAGCATGATGACGCCGATGAAGCTCATCAGGTTGAGTGTGCCGCGGGTGAGCAGCAACGCCAGCACGACGCCGATCAGCGACAGCGGCAGCGACATCATCACCGGCAGCGGCGCTGTAAAGGAGCTGAACTGCATCACCAGCACCAGGTACATCATGGCGATGCCCATGACGAGGGCGATGCCCATTTCCGAGAACACTTCCTGCTGGTCGCGCGAGGAGCCGCCCAGGCGCAGTCCGAAGCCCGGCGGGAAGTCAATCGCCTTGGCTACCTTCATGGCATCGCTGGTGACCTCGCCGGGCGAGCGGCCCTGTGCGTTGGCGGAAACCGTGATCGTACGTTTGCCATCGAAATGCTCGATCTTCGCTGGCGCCTTGCCCATCGACACAGTGGCGATCTGCTCGAGCGGTGTCATCGCCTGGCCGCCAGCGGTGAGGATCGGCAGGCGCTCGATCTGCGCCACGTCGGCGCGGTCGCTGGGTTGCAGGCGTACGGCAACGTCGCGCGTCTCGCCCGTCGGGTCGATCCAGTCGCCCACTTCGATGCCGGCAAAAGCGACGCGCAGTGTCTCGGCGACGTCGCCGACCGTGATGCCGAGTGCATTGGCCAGGCCGCGGTTGAGTTCAATGCGCAGCTCGTCCTTCGGCTCCTGCTCGGAAAGGCCGACGTCCACCGCGCCGGGTATCTGCTTCATGCGTTCCATGAAGTCGTGGGCAATCGCGTTGAGTCGCTGTGCATCCGGCCCGAAGAACTGAATCTGGACGGGTTTGACGGCGCCGTTGTTCAGGTCGTCGAGCACCGTGTATTCGGCGCCGACGATGCGCGTCAGGAGCGGCCGCAGCGCGGCGGAGACTTCGGCTGCGCTGCGACTGCGTTGCGATCGCTTGCCGAGGTCGACGTATACGCGGCCACCGCCGGCGTTTACCGTGCTGTTGGTCGCCGCGGTCTCAGGCAAGGTGCGCGCGAGTTCGGCGGCCTTCTCGACCTTCATGCGGGCATAGTCGAGGCTGGCGCTGGGCGGCGTGCGCACTTCGATGGCGACGAAGCCGACGTCACCGGGCGGCAGGAAGGCCGAACCGCCTACCGTCACCTGCAAGACGATGGCACCCACCATCGATGCCGTGGCGATCAGCGCCATGTTGCGACGATGGTGCAGCGCCCAGGCGATGACGTCGCCGTAGCGGTTGGCCTGATGATCGAACCAGTCGTTGAAGCGGGCGAGCTTTACGGACAGACCGCGCATCGGCCGCTGGCGGTAGCCGACCGGGTCGCCCCAATAGGCCGACAGCATCGGATCGAGCGTGAATGACACCAGCAGGCTGACAAGCACCGACGACGTGACCGTCAACGCAAAAGGACGAAACCACTCGCCGGCGCCGCCGCCCATGAAAGCGACCGGGATGAAGACGGCGACGATGGACAAGGTGGTCGCCGTCACGGCCAGACCGATTTCGCTGGTGCCCAGACGTGCAGCGCTCATGCGGTCGGCACCGCGCTCCATGTGACGGACGATGTTTTCGCGCACGACAATGGCATCGTCGATCAGCACGCCGATGGCCAGCGACAGGCCGAGCAGGGTCATGAAGTTGAGCGTGAAACCGCTGGCCCAGACGGCGGTAAATGCGGCGATGACAGATGTCGGCAGCGACAGCGCCGTGATCAACGTCGAGCGCCAGGAGTTGAGGAAGGCGTAGACAACGGCCACGGTCAGCATGGCGCCAAAGATCAGCGCCTCGATGACGTTGTGCAGGTTCGATTCGGCATCCTTGCCACCGTCCTGGAATATCTCCAGCTTGGTGCCCGCGGGCAGCGTTTTGTTGATCTCCTCGATCAGCGCACGGCACTTGTCGGCGACGGTGACGGTGCTGGCATCGCGCGAACGCGTGACGGAAATGCCGACGTTGGCTATGCCGTTGCGCAGGCTGTAGCCCGAGGGTTCGGCAAAGCCGTCGGCGATGCTGGCGACTTCGCCCAGGCGCACCATCTGGTCGCCGACATGGCGGACGACGATCTGCTCGAACTCGCGCGGCGACTCGATGCGGCCGACGAGACGGATGCTCTGGTCGTCGAGCACGCCCTTGATTCGCCCGACCGGTGCGGTCGTGTTCTGTGCCCGCAGGGCGGCGACGACTTCGGCCGCCGAGACGTTGCGTTCGCGCATCTTCTCGGCGCTCAGCAGCACGGACAGCTCGCGCCGCAGGGCACCTTCGACGGTGACCGAGGCGACGCCGTCGACGGCGCGGAAGCGGTCCGCCAGCACGTCCGCGGCCAGGCGAGAAATTTCAGCGTGAGACTGCGCGGTCGAGGACAGCGCAATCTGCAGGATCGGTTCGGCGCCGGGATCGATGCGCTGCAGGATCGGCTCGCGCATTTCGAGCGGCAGCTTGTGGCGCACGGCCGCGATGGAGTTGCGGATCTCGTCCGCCGCCTCGACCATGTTCTTCTTGAAGTTGAAGATGATGACGATGGTGGCCTGGCTCTCAGCCGCGGTGGAGCGGATCTGGTACACCTGAGGAATACTTTGCAGCGACTTTTCCACGCGATCGATGATTTCGCGCTCGACCGTTTCCGGCGACGCGCCCGGGTAGGGAATCGCAACGACGATGACCGGCATGGCGACGTCGGGAATTTCGTTGACGCGCAGCTTGTGCAGCGCCGTCAGGCCCATGAACATCAGGGCGAGGATAATTGCCACCGCCGATACCGGCTTGCGGATGCTGAAGTCGGAAAGCAGCATGACTCAGGACTTCGCGGTGGAGTCGTTGGGCGCCGCGCCGTGCGCAGCAGGGTCCGGCTGTACGGCCTGGCCGTCCTTGATCAGCGCCGACGGCTGGCGCAGCACCTGCTCGCCTTCGGCCGCGCCGTTTACAAGCGAGTAGTCGCCCGTGCGTGGATTGCGGGCGCCGAGCGTGACAGGCGACTTGCGCACCTTGCCTTCCTTGATGACCCAGGCGAAAGTCTTGTCACTTTCGCGCACGATGGCAGACGCAGGCAGCGTTAGCGCCATCCGCGTTTCGGCGTCGACCCGCCCTTCGGCGTAAAGGCCTGCCAGGCGCGGTTGCGCGGGGCCGGCAAAGTCGACCAGCACCTCCACCTGCCGCGTCGCCGTGTTGGCGGCGGGATTCACCCGGCGCACGCGCCCGGCAAAATCCTGATCGCCGTAACCATTGACGCGGAAACTCACCGTCTGTCTGGCCTGGACCACGCCGATCTGGTCGGCCGACACCACCCCCTCGAAGCGCAGACTGGCTGGATCGATAACCTTGATCAGTTCCTTGCCGGGCTGCGCTGTATCGCCGGCGGAAACCTTGCGGTCGCTGACAATGCCGTCGAAGGGCGCCCGCACCAGCGTGCGCGTGAGTTGCTGGCGCGCCGAGACGATGCGCGCCTTGGCGGCCTCGAAGTCGCTCAAGGCGTTGTTGCGGCGTGCTTCCGCATCTTCGAGCGACTGGGCCGTGGTCATGCCCGAGCCGCGCAAAGTCTGCTGTCGTTCGAGCTGCCGGGTGGCCTGTTCCAGCGTCATGCCGGCCGTTCGGCCGGCCGCTTCGGCCGATGTCAGGGCGTCGCGGATGGAAGTGTCGTCCAGCTGTACCAGCACGTCGCCGCGATGGACGATATCACCGTTTTCACGCATGACCTTGAGCACCATCGCCGAGACCTCGGCACGCAGATCGGCGCGGCGTTCCGGCTGGATGGAGCCGGTGATCAAGGGGCCAGCGGTCAAGGCGCTTGGATGCAGGGTGATCGTGTCTTCGGCGGCGATCAGCAAAGGAACGGCGCCGCCGCTGCTGTCGGTCGTCGCTGGCGCCCGATCGCAGGCGGACAGCAATACGGCAAGCGCCGTTGCGAATGAAAGTGCCAATACGCCCTGGCGGCGGTTACCGAAAGTCTGCAGCGTCATGAACGAGGTTCCAGCGTTTGACCGGGGAAATGTTAATTGTATGAGACTTGCCGCCGAAACTTTAGTTTCCGCCCGCGCATAAAACCAGCGCCATGCGACACGCCGGGGCGTCTACGGCGCGAACGGCATTCCGTTGGCGCCAGCGGCGGACCGGAACCTTGCCTGCCGGCCAAGAGTCAGCCGTCGCGGTACGCCAAGCAATTCCTCTGGCGGCGGGGCCTCAGGGTTTGACCTCGATCAGCCACATCGAGCTACCGGACTGAACTGATTGGGTCGACGTCCATGTGGTATTAACGCTAGTGCCGCTGGCGGCGACCACCTTGTAGGCATCCGCTCCCGAATTGGAGTTGCTGGCGTCTGGAACTTGATCCAGCTTGGTCCAACCGGATGGAGGGGTGTAATTGACTGTTCCGCCACTCCAATCGGCCGGTCCCCAGAATGATACGACCACACTGTTTGCGGCCGTTGTGGTGATGGCGGTACCGGAAAAGGTTGACGTATTGAGAAAGCTCCATACACCAACCGAACCGATGCCGCCATTCACGCCTACGACGAAGATGGTCGCCTCATCTTTTTCCCACCCGCTTGGCTTGGTCAGGCTGAACGTATGGCCTGTTCCCACGGTAGCGTTTTCGCATTTGTACAGCAGCGTTTCGGCGGTTCCGGCATAGTTCTGAGCACTGCCGATCCGGACATAGGTATTGCCTTTGTTGTCACTTAGGCCAGCGAATGCGCCAGTTGTCTGAGTGAGCATTTGAACGAGGATCGTGACCGGTGTGGCCGAGGTGGTATCCACTGCTGACGTCGTCATCGGCGAAGTGCCATTGCCGGATGGGTTAGATGCATAAGTATGGAAACTCAACGCCGATGTGCCGCCGCCTCCCGAACTGGTGAATGTCGCCACCACCGTGCGCGCCGCGGACATGGTGACCGAACATGTTCCTGTTCCGGAACAGACGCCGCCACTCCAGCCGTTGAAGGTGTAGTTGGCAGCGGGTGCGGCCGTCAGGATGATCGTTGAACCACTTGCGAGCGATGCGCTGCATGTCGCCCCGCAATTGATCGCACCGGTATCCGAGGTCACGGTGCCTGAGCCGACCTTGGAGACGGTGAGCGAGTAGTTGTTGATGGCGGTTTGCGTGAATGTCGCCATGACGGCAGTGTTCGCGGACATGCTCACCGTGCACGTTCCCGTGCCCGAACAGCCGCCGCCACTCCAGCTCGTAAACGTGTAGCCGCTGGCCGGTGTGGCAGTAAGCGTGACGGAGGTGCCGGAGGCGATCGATGCGCTGCACGTAGCGCCGCAATTGATGCCAGATGACGCGGAGGCAACGGTGCCCTGGCCCGTTTTGGTAACAGTCAAGGTGAAAGTGCCAGAGGTTCCACTACTACTACCGCTGGTGGTGCTGCCGGTACTGCTGCCCGTGGTGCTGCT
>PMIH01000117.1:0-8692 GCA_003158255.1 Rhodocyclaceae bacterium | reverse complement strand
CTGGTGCTGCTGCCGCTGGTGCTGGTACCGCTGCCACTACTACCGCTGGAACTGGTGCTACTGGCGCTGGTGCTACCGTTATCGCCACCCCCGCCGCAGGCTGTCAGCGCTGCCAAGCCAAAGAAAGAAAGAACAATAGCGAGACGGAAGAAATTATGGGTAGCGAATGCCATGGCGCGATTACCTCGGTGGTATGGGCGCTTCGGGGCGGCCGATTTGACTCGATACGCGGAATTTACAAACAAATTCCACGCGCCGGTCCCACTTCGCCTTGATGTCATGCGATAAAGCCAAAGTATTCATTATAAACATGTCATCTGCAACGGTCGTGGGAAAGCGACCAACGTTCTCCCGGCCGAGGCTCCTTGCCTTGCCTGGCAGCTAATCGACAGCCGCCGGCTTCATTTCCTCCTCGGCGTGGCGTTGCTGCTCTTCCATCACCAGCATGCCAAGTTCACGTTTCAATTCGTTGAATTCTGAAGATGCAGGGTCGCGCGGACGCGGCAGCGTCACGTGCTGGTCGCGCTTGATCGTGCCCGGCCGGTAGGTCATGACGACGATACGGTCGGAAAGATAGATCGATTCCTCGATCGAGTGGGTGACGAACAGGATGGTCTTGCCGACCCCGGCCCAGATGCGCAGCAGTTCGTCCTGGAGGTTACGGCGAGTGAGGGCGTCGAGCGCGCCAAACGGCTCGTCCATCAGCAGGATCGGTGAGTCGATCGCCAGCACGCGGGCGATGGCGACGCGCTGGCGCATACCGCCGGAAAGGTCTTTCGGAAAGCGGTCGCGGAAATCCTTGAGTTTGAGGGTGTCAAGCAAGCGGTCAATCCGCGCTGCAATCTCGTTCTTCGGGCGCTTCTGCACCTCTAGCCCAAAGGCGATGTTTTGCGCCACCGTCATCCATGGGAATAGCGCATATTCCTGGAAGACCATGCCACGGTCGGGGCCCGGTTGGGCGATCGGCTGGCCGTCGACGCTGATGGTGCCGGATGAAGGCAGCGAAAAGCCGGCGACGGCATTGAGCAGCGTCGACTTGCCGCAACCCGAAGGACCGAGCAGGCAGACGAATTCGCCCTTGGCGATTTCGAGGTTGATGTCGCGTAACGCGACGACTTCGCGCTCCTTGCCGCGAAAGACTTTCTCGACCATGTCGATCACAATCTGCGCCATGTCAGTGTTCGAGTCCCCGGTGCCAGCGCAGCAGATAGTTGTTGAGACGGCTGACGGCGGTGTCGATGGCAAGGCCCAGCAGGCCGATGGTCAACATGCCGGCGATGATCTTGTCCGACCACATGAACTCGCGCGCTTCGAGAATGCGGAAGCCCAGACCATTATTGACGGCAATCATTTCCGAGACGATGACGACGATGAAAGCGGTGCCGATGCCGATGCGCACGCCGGCCAGGATGTAGGGCGTCGACGCCGGCAGGATGACGCGCGTGAACAGCGTCCATTGGCAGGCACCGAGATTGCGCGCGGCGCGCAGGTAGATGCCGTCGACGTGGCGGACGCCGGCGATGGTGTTCATCAGCACCGGAAAGAAGGCGCCCAGCGCAATCAGAAAGATCGACGGTGGATTGCCCAGCCCGAACCAGACGATGGCGAGCGGAATGTAGGCGATGGGTGGAATCGGCCGCAGGATCTGCACCAGCGGATTCATCAGCGCATAGATCCGATTGCTGGCGCCCATGAGCAGACCGAACGGCAAGGCTAGGCCGGCGCCAACGGCAAAACCCACCAGCACGCGGTAGAGACTGCCTGCGGCGTCGCCCGGCAGCTCGCCGGAAAGTGCCCACGCTAGCCACGATTGCGTGTTGGGGCTCCACGGCTCCATCGGCGTGAGGTAGGCCCACCATCTGACGGCAACGGCCGACGGCGCTGGCAGCACGATGGGCGAAAAGAAGCCGGCGCGGGAGCAGGCTTCCCAGAGTGCGAGTACGACGAGGGGGACGATGGCCCCGGTCAGGAGTGCCTTGAGTTTGCCCGGCATGTAGCGACTACTTGACCTTTAGATCGGCTTTGGCCTTCTGTACCAGATCGAGTTTCACCCAGTCCGCGGCCTTGGGCGGATTTGCCATGCGGCCGACACCGTATTTCTGCATCATCGCAGTCGCCATGTCCATGTGAGCGAGGGGAACCTCGTAGGTGTACGCGGCGTTGTCCATTGCATCCCGGAAATCCTGAGACGTGATCTGGTTCTTGAACATCTGCTCGCGCACGTACTTTTCTGCCAGTGCCGGGTCCTTGATGAAGGCGTCGGTGGCGTCGACGAAGCACTTCATCGTGCGCAGCGCAACGTCCTTTTTTTCGTTGTACATCTTCTCGGACATGACCAGTACCCGGTACGGCTCGCCGAGCGGCGTGTCGTAGGGCTTCAGCAATTCGACGCCGAACTTCTTGTTGATGGCCTGCGAGGACTGCGGCTCCGACTGGCACATGGCATCGATCTGCTTTGCGGCCAGCGCCTGGTTGAGGTCGGGGAAGGCAAGGTAGACGATCTCGACATCCTTGCCCGGCTTGTCGGCCCAGGTGAGGCCGGCCTTCTCCAGTTCGGACATCAGCAGCAGTTCCTGCATGCCGCCGCGGGTGACGCCGACGCGCTTGCCTTTCAGATCCTTCAGTGTCCGGATGCCGGACTCGGCCTGTGCGACCAGGCGGGCGCCACCCCGGGCAAAGCCGGCGACGACGACGATCGGCACCCCATTGGCACGGCCGGAGATGGCGCCGTCGGACGCCAGGGCGGCGATGTCGATTTCACCGGCGACAATCGCCGGCATGATTTCCGGCCCCTTGGCGAACATGCGTTCTTCCAGCTTGATGCCTTGCTTGCCGCAGATCTCTTTCATGTAGGAAACGGCGCCGTAGTGGGCAAACTTGAGATTGCCCAGACGCACGACATCATCCGCGTAGGCAGTAAACGAAAGTGCCAACATGGCTAGCAAGGAAATTCGCTTCATGGCTGCTCCTCCTGTTTGACTGCGTTTATCAGGGCTTGCTGGCGGTTGCTGCGTCGTGCAGGCATTGGCGACGCGCCGGCCCCGGTTTGTCTTTGCAGGCCTCCTGAGCCGCCTGCATGGCCGTGCAGCGCGACGGGTTCGCCGCCTTGCTGCAATCCGGTGCGGGCATTTGCTCCTTGACGCACCGCCGACGTTCGGCGCCCCGCTTGTCGTTGCAGGCGGCGCGGGCTTTCTGGCGCGCTTCGCAACGTTCCGGGTTGCGCGATTTGGCGCAGTCGGTGATGGATGCTTCCGGCGGCGTCTGCGCCAAGGCGCTGGTAGCAAGGAATGCCGCTGCCAAAAGGCCGATGATCGTGGTGGCTAAAATTTTCATGTTGGGCTCCGTCTGGCGGGTGAGGTAAAACAATGATAAGCGAAGCTGCGGCGATTCGCGCCACGGGTAGAATCGCCGGCTGATTCCGTCGGAGCGCACACGATGAACAAGGCAGCCAAGTCGGTAGAACATCCTCCGGAGCATGATCGCCGCCTGAGTCTGCCAGAGGTGGTCGATGCTCTGGTCGCCGACGGATTTGTGGCTGCCGATGTGGCGGAGACGTTCAAGCGCGAGCGCCGCTATTTCCGTGGCGACATTCATCCGCTGATCGTGATCGCCGAGCAGCGCTGGAAATCGTTGCAGCCACCGCATCGCCTGCTCGATCTCGACGTCCTTGCCGAATGGCTGGCCAAGTGGTGCGGCCTCCAGTACTTCCACATCGATCCCCTGAAGATCAACTTCTCGGCCGTGACCGAAGTGATGTCGAACGCCTATGCGACGCGCTTTCGCATCCTGCCGGTCGCCGTGACGTCGAGCGAAGTCGTCGTTGCCACCGCCGAGCCCTACCAGCGCGGCTGGGAAGCCGAACTGGAGCCGATCCTGCGCAAGAGCATCCGGCGCGTGATTGCCAATCCCGACGACATCGGCCGCTACCAGGTCGAGTTCTACAACCTGGCGAAGTCGGTCAAGAAGGCCATGATCCGCGGCGACGTCTCGGGTTCGGGCATTTCGAATTTCGAGCAACTGGTCGAGCTTGGCAAGACGAAGGGCACGCTCGACGCCAACGACCAGCACGTCGTCCTTATCGTCGACTGGCTCTGGCAATACGCTTTCGAGCAGCGCGCCTCCGACATCCACGTCGAACCGCGGCGCGACATCGGCATCGTCCGCTTCCGCATCGACGGCGTGCTGCATCAGGTCTATCAGATCCCGATGCCGGTACTGAACGCCATGACCAGCCGGATCAAGATTCTCGGCCGCATGGACGTGGTCGAGAAGCGCCGGCCGCAGGACGGCCGCATCAAGACCCGGATGCCCACCGGTGAAGAAGTCGAGTTGCGCTTGTCGACACTGCCGACCGCCTTCGGCGAGAAGCTGGTCATGCGCATCTTCGATCCGGAGGTGCTGGTGCGCGATTTCGCCGACCTCGGTTTCGCCGACGAGGATTACGCCCGCTGGCGGCAGATGACGACGCAGCCCAATGGCATCATTCTGGTCTCGGGCCCGACGGGCTCGGGCAAGACGACGACGCTGTACTCGACGCTGAAGCAACTGGCGACGCCGGAAGTGAACGTGTGTACGCTGGAAGACCCGATCGAAATGATCGAGCCGGCCTTCAACCAGGTGCAGATGGTGGCCGATATCGGCATGACCTTCGCATCCGGCATCCGGGCCTTGATGCGGCAGGATCCCGACATCATCATGGTCGGCGAAATCCGCNNCCGCGACCTGGAGACGGCCGAAATGGCCATTCAGGCGGCGCTGACCGGCCACCTGGTGCTCTCGACCCTGCATACCAACGATGCGCCGACGGCGGTGACGCGCCTGCTCGATCTCGGCGTGCCGCCGTATTTGCTGCAATCGACCCTGCTCGGGGTCATGGCGCAGCGGCTGGTGCGCACGCTCTGCCCGAAATGCAAGAAGGCGGGCGGCATGCGCGTCGAAGACGAAGAAGCCTGGAACGCGCTGGTGTCGCCGTGGAAGGCCGGCAAGCCGCAGACGATCTATCATCCGGTCGGCTGCCTGGATTGCCGCATGACCGGCTATCAGGGGCGCATGGGCCTCTATGAAATCATGGTGATGACGCCGGAGATCAAGAAGATGATGACGGCGACCACCGATCTGGGCCGTTTGCGTGAGCAGGCTGCGCGCGACGGCATGAAGCCGTTGCGCATTTCCGGTGCCAAGAAGATCGCCGCCGGCTTGACGACCATGGACGAGGTCGTCAAGGTTGCGCCGCCCGTGCAGGGCTAGTCGCTATCGGCGGCCGGCGGCTCGCCGCAGGCAGTCGAGATAGGCGGCGCCATCGGGCGGTGCTTGATCGCGATTGGCCCGCCAGACCGTTTCCCCGAGACAATCGAGTATCGCGTGCAATGCAGCGTGGCGGTCGCCGTGACGTGCTAAGAGGTGCTCGAAAATGGCGCGGATCCCTGATGGCTGGTCGATCGACAGCTGTTCCTCGATCGCCAGGTGCAGCGACAGGTGAAGGAATGGATTCGTTTCGCCCTGTTCCGGCGCCCATTCGCGGTTCAGCGCTGCCTCGTCACCGGCGAGCAGTTCGTGGTATTCCGGATGCAGCGCAGCGACGTCGGCGGCCATGATCTCGAGCGGCGTGGCGGGGGTGCCGGCGCTTCGCTTCTGCCAGGCTTCGGCGAGAAAGCGACGCACCTGGTCGCGGCTAGGCGTGAACATTCGTCGTCCTCATGGCTCGGGTGTCTTGTCGCGAAAGTCGCAGAGATCGGCGACCAGGCAACGGTAGCATTCGGGTTTTCTTGCCTTGCACACATAGCGGCCGTGCAGGATCAGCCAGTGGTGGGCGTGCTGGCGGAATACGGCGGGAACCGCCTTCATGAGCTTGGCTTCGACTTCGCGCACGTCTTTCCCCCGCGCCAGGCCGGTGCGATTGGCGAGGCGGAAGATATGGGTGTCGACGGCGATGGTCGGTTCGTTGAAGACGATGTTGAGGATCACGTTGGCCGTCTTGCGGCCGACGCCGGGCAGGGCTTCCAGCGCGGCGCGGTCGTGGGGCACTTCGCCGCCATGGTGTTCCAGCAGCAGTCGCGTCATGCCGATGATGTTCTTCGCCTTGGTCTTGTAAAGGCCGATGGTCTGGATGTAGTTCGCCAGTGCTTCCTGGCCAAGTGCGAGAATGGCGGCCGGTGTCGGTGCGTCGGCGAACAGCGGGCCGGTGGCGCGGTTGACGCCCTTGTCGGTCGCCTGGGCGGAAAGAATCACCGCGACCAGCAACTGATAGGGCGTGCGGTAATGAAGTTCCGTAACCGGGGCGGGATCGGCGTCTGCCAGGCGGGTGAAGAGGGCATTAATCTTGCGGGGTGTCATTGCCCACAGTTTACCCACATGTTGTCCACCGCTATTCCACAAATTGTTCTATCGCCAGCAGCACGCGCGGCCTGTAGACTCGTCGCCTTGACTGCGGAGACACATACACCATGGCACTGCCCCGTCTGATCAATGCCAATCAAGCCATCGATCCCCAGGTGGCCGCCCTCAAGCTGCCGCCGCATTCCATCGAGGCCGAGCAATCGCTGATCGGCGGGCTGCTGCTCGACAATTCGGCTTGGGACAAGATTGCCGACATTGTCGCCGAGGGCGATTTCTACCGAGATGACCATCGGCGCATCTTCCGTCACATCGGCAAGTTGATCACGATGAGCAAGCCGGCCGACGTGGTGACGGTTTACGAGTCGATCGAGAAGAGCAACGAGGTCGATCAGACCGGCGGCATGGCCTATCTCGGCGAAATCGCCAATGCCACGCCGTCGGCGGCGAACATCCGCCGCTACGCCGAGATCGTGCGCGAGCGCGCCGTGCTGCGCAAACTGGTCAGCGTCGGTGATGACATCGCCGCCAGCGCGCTCAACCCGGCGGGGCGCGATGCCAAGCAGCTGCTCGACGAAGCCGAGCAGAAGGTGTTCGAGATCGCCGAGGCCGGCGCCAAGTCCGTGCAGGGTTTCGCGGCCATCACGCCGCTGCTCGGCCAGGTGGTGGACCGCATCCAGGAACTCTACGACAAGGAAAATCCCTCCGACATCACCGGTGTGCCGACCGGTTTCCACGACCTCGACAAGATGACCTCCGGCCTGCAACCGGGTGACATGATCGTCGTCGCCGGGCGGCCGTCGATGGGCAAGACCGCCTTCGCGCTCAACATCGCCGAGTATGTCGGCGTCGAGATGCGGCTGCCGGTCGCCATCTTCAGCCTGGAAATGTCCGGCCCGCAGATCGCCACGCGGATGCTTTCCTCGGTCGGTCGGCTCGATCAGACCAAGACACGCAACGGCCGTCTGACCGACGAGGATTGGGACAAGATGACCGTGGCACTGGGTAAGCTGCACGACGCACCCATCCATGTCGACGAAACCGGCGCCATCAATGCCACCGACCTGCGCGCGCGGGCCCGGCGCCTGCACCGCCAGTGCGGCAAACTCGGCCTGATCGTCATCGACTACATCCAGTTGATGACCTCGACCAAGGACAACGAAAACCGCGCCACGGAAATTTCGGAGATCTCGCGCTCCATCAAGGCGCTGGCGAAGGAGTTGCAGGTGCCGATCATTGCCCTTTCGCAGCTATCGCGGAAAGTCGAGGAACGCAACGACAAGCGGCCGCTGATGAGCGACTTGCGCGAATCCGGCGCCATCGAGCAGGATGCCGACATCATCCTCATGATGTACCGCGAGGAATACTACAAGCAGGACACCAGCGAGAAGGGCATCGCCGAAGTCATCATCGGCAAGCACCGTAATGGCCCGACCGGCACCGTCAAGCTCACCTTCCTCGGCGAGTACACCAAGTTCCAGAATTTTGCCGCGCCGGGCAGTTACTAGCCGGCGAAAGTCAGTCGTGGTGGTACGCCGATAAGCGAGCGGCCACAAGCGATGCCGGCGGGGCGTTGAACTCAATCGGCAGTTCGTTGTCCGAGTGCTGATTCGACGTTCAATCAAGGGAGTGTCATGAAAAACTGGCTCAGGGACAATCGCGGTTTTGTCCTCTTTCTGGTCTGCTTCGGTTTCTTCCGGACCGCCATCGCCGACTGGAATCCAATCCCGTCCGGTTCGATGCGTCCCAACTTGCTGGAGGGCGACGTCGTGCTGGTGAACCGGCTTGCCTACGACTTCAAGTTGCCGTTGACGAACGTCGTCGTGGCGCATGTTGGCGAGCCCACGCGCGGCGATATCGTCACCTTCTCCTCGCCGAAGGACGGCACACGGTTGATCAAGCGCATTGTCGCCTTGCCCGGCGACGTGGTGGAAATGCGGCGCGAAGTTCTTCTGGTCAATGGCAACGCGGCCGATTACAGCGAACCCGAGGCACTGCTTGAGCCGGGCGAACACGCCGGTGGCACCCGTGCCGTGCGCCTGACCGAGACGCTCGGCCAAGACAAGCGGCGCATCCAGTTGCTCGACGGCGTCGCAGCCAAGAACACCTTCGGCCCGGTCACGGTGCCGGCAGAACACTATTTGATGCTCGGCGACAATCGCGACAACAGTGCCGATTCGCGCTACATTGGATTCGTACCGCGCCATCTGCTGATCGGCCAGGCGAAACGGATTCTCGTCTCCGCGGATATTCTGGGCAGCTGGCTACCGCGTCTGGATCGGTTCGGCCAGACTCTACAGTGATCCAGCCGGAGGATTCTCTCCATGTTCACGCAAGCGACGCTCGATTTTCTCGACGA
>PMIH01000225.1 GCA_003158255.1 Rhodocyclaceae bacterium | reverse complement strand
CACGACCATCACCGCGTCGTACGCATACGGCGCATAGAGCTGGATTTCGCCATACTTGGCCTTGAAGCGCTCGATGAACTTCGGACCACCCGGCATTTTGTCGTACGGGATTCCGGGCAGCGAGCAGTAGTGGCCATCGGCGGCTTCGCCGGCGTTCTTGACGAACTCGGTGGTGCAACCGCCGTCACCCATCAGCAGCTTCGACTTGACGCCGAGCTGCTTCATCTGCATCGCCATCGGCGCCGCCTGCGGGTCCATGCCGCCGTAGAANNCCCTCGCCATAGGCGGTCTTGTCGTCAATGATGGCGACCGTCTTGGCCTTCAACTGATTGCCGGCATAGGCGCCGAGCACCCTGCCCTGTTGCTCGTCGTTGGCCATGACGCGGAACGCCGTCTTGAAGCCTTGATGCGTGTAGGTCGGATTGGTGGCGGAAGGCGATACCTGCGGAATACCTGCGTCGGAGTAGATCTTCGAGGCCGGGATCGTGGTGCCGGAATTCAGGTGGCCGATGACGGCGTTGACCTTGGCATCGACGAACTTCTGCGCAACGAGAATGCCCTGCTTCGGATCGGCCTGATCGTCCTCGCCCTGCAATTCGAAGGTGACATCGCGACCGCCGATCTTGATCTTGGCGGCATTGGCATCGTCGACCGCCATGCGGGCGCCGTTCTCGTTGTCCTTGCCGATGTGGGATTGCGGGCCGGTCAGCGGCGCCGAGTGGCCCAGCTTGACGACCAGCGGTGGTGGCGCCGCAGCTGCTTGCGGCGCAGCGGGCGGAGCGGCTTCTTCCTTCTTGCCGCAACCGACGGCGATCAGCGCGGTAGCGACGGCGACAGACATTATCTTGACGGGAATGGGCATGCGAGGTCTCCGATTTTGTTGGCGATGGCGGGGGCGATTCTGCGCGGGCCGCCATGCGCTGTCAATTGAGGAGGAGGCCCGACAAAACAAAACAAAAAACCCGCAGCGGCGGGCTTTTTTGCTGGTGGGGACAGGATTACTTGGCGCCGGACAAAATCCACCTGACCAAGGTCTTGATGTCTTCGTCCTTGACGGTCGGCGAGTTCGGTGGCATCGGAATGGTGCCCCAAACGCCGCTGCCGCCCTTCTTGACCTTCTCGATCAGTTTCGCCTCGGCACCCTTGTCGCCAGCATACTTCTTGGCGACGTCCTGATAGGCGGGCCCGACCAGCTTCTTGTCGACCGTATGACAGGCCAGGCAATTGCTCTTCTTGGCCAGATCGGCATTGGCCATGGCGTTGGTGGCGATCAGAGCGGTCGCGGCAACCAGAGCAGTGGCGATCAGTTTCATTACAGGTCCTCGAAAAGATGGGTGGTGAAAGAAATTCTGTCTGGCAGTCTAGTGGAAATCAGCGTGCATGCAAGACAAGGTCCGGCGGCTGCGACACCTTGTTGATTTCCGCATCCACCACGCTGCAACTAACGTCGGAGCAGTTCATTGCGTTGACAGCGGGATCAGGGCGTGGCGCCAGTGCTTCTTCCAGCGCCATGAGCATGGTGGCGGTTCCACCGCCCGACTGCGCCACTTGGGAACTGAACAAACGCAATGTCCGCTCGGCGGCATCCAGGTAGCGATCCTGCCCGAGCAATCGCCCCAGGCGCACGAGCCCCAGCGCGGCCGCGGCGTTACTGCCCGGCATGGCGTTGTCGTGCCCCGGCTTCGGTCGATGGATGAGTGCCTCGTGATCGCTGGCGGTGAAATAGAAGCCGCCATCCGCCTTGTCTTCGAAGTGCTCCAGCAGGGTCTCGGCGAGGGCTGTTGCGAAGTCGAGGTCACCAGGGCGCGGTTCCGCCTGCGTGGTTTCCAGAATTGCCAGAAGCAGAAAAGCGTAGTCATCGAGGTAGGCGGCGAGATGCGCACGGCCGTCCCTGGCAGTTGCGAGCAGTCGGCCGTCGTGCCACAGGGTTGTCCGCAGGAATTCGAGGGCGCGGCGAGCGGCCGCCAGCCAGTCCGGGCGATCGAACACGCGCGCGGCCCGTGCCAAGCCCTCGATCGCCAGCGCATTCCAGGCGGTCAGCACCTTGTCGTCGCGGCCGGGGTGGACGCGCGTTTCCCGGTGCGCCAGCAATCGGCTGCGAACGGCGGCAATCCGCTGCTCGTTGGCAGGGGCGACCGCGGCAACCGCGTGCAGATGCCAATGCGACCGCTCGAAATTCGCGGGTCCGTCGAGACCCCAGTGGTCGCGGGCGAGCGGCCAGTCTTTCTCGCCGACCAAGGCACGGATTTCGTCGCGATCCCAAACGTAATAGCGGCCCTCCTCGCCGTCGGAATCGGCGTCGAGCGAGGAAGCGAATCCGCCGCCGGGCACCTGCATCTCGCGCAGCATCCAGCCGACCGTTTCAGCGACCACGCGCGCAAACAGCGGCGCGCGGCTCAACTGCCAGGCATCGGAATAGAGCCCGAGCAGTTGGCCATTGTCATAAAGCATCTTCTCGAAATGCGGAATCTCCCAACGCTCGTCGACGCTGTAGCGGTAGAAGCCGCCGCCGAGTTGGTCGTACAGGCCGCCCTCCGCCATGCGGGTGAGCGTGTTCAGAACAGCTTCGCTGGCGCGGCCGTCGCCTGACTGCGCACGCCGCAACAGAAAGGCAAGATCGCTGGCATGCGGAAACTTCGGCGCGCCACCAAAGCCGCCGAAGCGCGAGTCGAAATTGCGCAGCAGGAAGTCGCGTCCGATTCCTATTGGCGTACCGTCAAGACTGACTTTCGCAGTCGATCGCGGCAAAGTTCCGTTCAACATCTCGCGCAGCGAACGGTTCTGCGTGGCGACATCTTCCGGTCGCCGCCTGTAGATGTCGACCACCTGCCGGCAGAGATCGGGGAACGCCGGCAAGCTGTGGCGCGCCGACTTCGGAAAGTAGGTGCCGCCGAAAAACGGCGTGCCGTCCGGCGTCAGGAACATCGTCAGCGGCCAGCCGCCGGGGCGGCCGGTGAGCATCTGGTGCGCGCTCTGGTAGATCTGGTCGAGGTCCGGCCGCTCCTCGCGGTCCACCTTGATGTTGATGAACAACTCGTTCATCAAGGCGGCGACCTTGGCATCCTCGAACGACTCGTGCGCCATGACGTGGCACCAATGACACGCCGAATAGCCGATCGACAACAGGATCGGCTTGTCTTCTTGGCGGGCTAATGTGAGCGCATGCTCACCCCATGGATGCCAATCCACGGGGTTTTCGGCATGCTGCAACAAGTAAGGGGAGGTCTCGCGGACAAGGTGATTGGCCATCTGGAACCTTTCGGTACGCTATAGCCAATCAATTTAGTCTACTTCTATCCGCAACCGCAACAAGGGCTTTCCGGCGACGATACTTGCATCAACCCGGGAACAGGGCCCGCCACCAGCGGCGGCGGCCTTCGGGCGCGGGTCGCGCCGGTTGCAGGTCTTCCGGCCGAACGCGGCTCATGATCCAGCCCGGCAGCGGCGGATTGGTGGAAAAACCGCAGGAGACACCGAGGTTGTTGGGATCGTAGATCTTGATGAAGGATGGCTGGTCGAGGTTGTCGGCATAGACAATGCCGCAATAGTCGTGACGATGGTCATCGCGCAGCAAAGCGTCAATGCGTCGAATGAATTCAACCGTGGTTTCCGCGGGTGCCGGCTCGGCCGGCAATTCCTCGCCCACGGCGTAGAGATACCAGCCGGCGCCGCCGACCCGCGCCCAAAATGATGTCAGCTGGTCCCACGACATCACGGACCAGAGGCGGCCGGAGTAGAGGTCGTGAAACTCGCTCATCAGTCGAGTTGCGAGACGTCGCGCACCGCGCCCATGTCCGCGCTCGTTGCCATCGCCGCGTACGCGCGCAATGCCGCCGACACCTCGCGCTGGCGACCGGCCGGTTTCCAGGCCGCCGCTCCCTTTGCAACCATCGCAGCTCGGCGTGCCGCCATGACTGACTCTTGCACGGCCAGATGGATGCGCCGGTTCGGAATGTCGATCTCGATGGTGTCGCCTTCCTCGACAAGGCCGATGGTACCGCCCGCTGCCGCTTCCGGAGAGGCGTGACCGATGCTCAAGCCCGAGGTGCCGCCGGAGAAACGCCCGTCGGTGAGCAACGCGCATTGCTTGCCCAGTCCCTTCGACTTCAGGTACGAGGTGGGATAGAGCATCTCTTGCATGCCCGGACCGCCTTTCGGTCCTTCGTAGCGGATCACCACCACGTCTCCCGCGACGATCTGATCAGCAAGAATTTTTTCGACGGCTTC
>PMIH01000019.1 GCA_003158255.1 Rhodocyclaceae bacterium | reverse complement strand
CCGATGGACGAGATCGACGCGCCGAAGATCAAGGTCGGCCAGCCGGTGCGGATCAAGATGGATGCATTCGCCAAGCGCGACTTCCCTGGCAAGGTACGCCGCGTGGCGCCCTACGTGACGGCCGTCGAAAAGCAGGCGCGCACCGTCGACGTGGAGGTCGACTTCCTGAAGCCCGAGGAAGTCGGCGGCCTGCTGGTCGGTTACAGCGCCGACGTTGAGATCGTTCTGACGGTCAAGGACGATGCGCTGCGCGTGCCGACAGCGGCGATCCAGGAGGGCGGCAAGGTGCTGCTGCTCAGCGCCGACAGCGGCAAGCTGGAAGAGCGCGCGATCAAGCCCGGCATCGCCAACTGGGAATACACCGAAGTACTGGACGGCCTACAGGCCGGCGACAGGATTGTCACCTCGCTGGAGAAGGAAGGCGTCAAGGCCGGCGTGCGTGCAGTGGTCGACGACAAGAAAAAGTAAATGGCCCTGATCGAGCTCTCCGCCATCGAGCGCGTGTTCACGCTCGGCGACAGCGAGGTGCATGCGCTGCACGCGCTGGACCTCGCCATCGAGGCGGGCGAGTACGTGGCGATCATGGGGCCTTCGGGTTCCGGCAAGTCGACGCTGCTCAATCTGCTTGGCCTGCTCGACCATCCCAATGCCGGAACTTACCGACTGGAGGGCCGCGATGTGACTACCCTTTCCGCCGAGGAACAGGCGCGCGTGCGCCGTGAGCGGATCGGTTTCGTCTTTCAAAGCTTCCATCTCGTGCCGCGCCTCACGGCTGCCGAAAACGTCGCCCTGCCGATGATGCTGGCGGGCATCGCGGCCGACGAGCGGGCGCAACGCGTAGCGAAGGCACTGGCCGACTACGGCCTCACCGACCGCGCCGGCCACCGCCCGGACCAGCTTTCCGGTGGCCAGCGACAGCGCGTCGCCATTGCCCGCGCCACCATCATGCGGCCGGCGATGATTCTCGCCGACGAGCCGACCGGCAACCTCGACCGCGCCACCGGCGAAGATGTCATGAAACTGCTCGAAGGCCTCAATGCGAGCGGCGTGACGCTGATCGTCGTCACGCACGATCCCGTGCTCGGGCAGCGCGCACGGCGGCGCGTGATGATGGAAGACGGCAGCAAGGTGGAAGACACGGGAGCCCGCTGATGCGCCCCGCCGACGTCCTGCGTTTCGCCGCCGGTTCCGCCACCGGCTATCCGTTGCGCACCTTCCTGATGGTGCTGGCGATGAGCATCGGCGTCGCCGCCGTGGTGATGCTCACCGCGCTGGGTGACGGCGCGCGGCGCTATGTGGTCAATGAGTTTTCCTCGCTCGGCAGCAACCTGGTCATCGTCCTGCCCGGTCGCTCGGAGACGGGCGGGTTCAATCCCGCCAACGCCATCACGGGCACGCCGCGCGACCTGACGGTGGGCGACGCGCAGGCCATCGCCCGCGCGCCTTCGGTGCTGCGCAGCGCGCCGCTGACCATTGGCACCTCCGAAGCCTCTTATGGCGGCAAGCTGCGCGACGCCACCGTGGTCGGCACCACAGCCGACTACTTCCTGATTCGCGGTCTCGCCGTCGCGCAGGGCCGCATCCTGCCGGCCGGCGACACAGGGCTGTCATCGTCGGTGGCCATCCTCGGCGCCAAGGTGCGCGAGGAACTGTTCGGCGCGGAGCCGGCGGTCGGCCGCATGATCCGCGTCGGCGACCGCCGCTACCGTGTCATCGGCGTGCTGGCGCAATCCGGGCAGGGGCTGGGCATGAACGCCGACGAGGTGATCGTGCTGCCCGTCTCGGCCGCGCAGGCGATGTTCAACACCAACACGCTGTTCCGCATCCTCGTCGAGGCGAAGGGGCGCGACGCAATCCTGACGGCGAAGGACGAAGCGGCCGCCATCATCAAGGCGCGTCACGACAACGAGGAGGACGTGACGGTGATTACGCAGGACGCCGTGCTCGCCACCTTCGACCGCATCCTCGGCGTGCTCACTTACGGCGTCGCCGGCATCGCCGGCGTCAGCCTCGCGGTGGCCGGTATCCTGGTGATGAACGTGATGCTGGTGGCAGTGACGCAGCGCACGGGTGAGATTGGCCTGATGAAGGCGCTCGGCGCACCGGGCCATACCATCCGCAACGCCTTTCTCACCGAAGCCGCGCTGCTTTCGGCGGCGGGCGCGGTGCTGGGCTACCTGATCGGCGAGGGCGGCGCCTTCGCGCTGCGCCTGATCTTCCCGACGCTGCCGGCCTATGCGCCGGCCTGGGCGGTGATCGCCGCGCTCGGGACGGCACTGGTCACTGGCCTGCTGTTCGGCGTGATGCCGGCCAACCGCGCGGCGCGGATGGATCCTGTGCAGGCTCTAGCCAAGCGATGAGCTGGCAGGATCTCGCCACCCTCGCGCTGCGTTCGCTGACGGCCCACCGGCTGAGGAGCTTCCTGACCCTGCTCGGCATCGCAGTCGGCATTGCGGCGGTGATCCTGCTCACCAGCATCGGCGAGGGTGTGCATCGCTTCGTGCTTGCGGAATTCACCCAGTTCGGCACCAACGTGATCGAGATCGCGCCGGGCAAGACGGCAGCGAGCGGCGGACCGGGCGGCTTGCAGACGACCGTGCGCCTCCTGACCATGGACGACGCGCGGGCGCTGGAGAAGGTGCCCAATATCGTCGCGGTGACACCCATCGTCTGGGGCAATTCGGAGGTGTCGGCGAACGGCCGCGTGCGGCGCACGATGGTGTACGGCACCGGGCCGGCGATGCGCGAAGTGTCGAAGCTGACGGTCGGCGTCGGTAATTTCCTGCCGCAGGAAGAGATGGAGAACGCCCGCGCACTCGCCGTGCTGGGGCCGAAGCTGAAGAACGAACTGTTCGGCACCGAGCCGGCGCAGGGCCAGCGGCTTCGCATCGGCGGCATGCAGTTCCGCATCATCGGTGTCATGGAACCCAAAGGGCAGTTCCTCGGCGTCGATCTCGACGACATGGTCTACATTCCGGTCGCCCGCGCGCTGGAGCTCTACAACCGCGACGGTCTGATGCGCATCAACCTCTCCTACCGCGAGGGCGTCGACACGCACAACGTGGCGGACGCCGTAAAGTCAGTCCTGGCGGCACGCCACGGCCGCGAGGATTTCACGCTGACCACGCAGGAAGACATGCTGCGCACGCTCTCGAAGATCCTCGACATCCTGACCGCCGCGGTCGGCGCGCTGGGCGGCATCTCGTTGCTGGTGGGCGGCGTCGGCATCGTCACGATCATGACTATCGCCGTCACCGAGCGCACCAACGAGATCGGCCTGCTCAAGGCGATCGGTGCCCCCGAACGGACTATCCTCGGCATCTTCCTCGGCGAGGCGGTAGCGCTGGCGGCCATCGGCGGCATCGCCGGACTGTTGCTCGGCATCGGCCTCGCGCAACTGCTGCATCTGGTCTTTCCGGCGCTGCCGGTGCATACGCCGTGGTCGTTCGTGTTTCTGGCCGAGGCGGTGGCGGTGGTCATCGGCCTCGCGGCGGGTGTGCTGCCAGCGCGGCGCGCGGCCGGGCTCGATCCGGTCGAGGCGCTTAGAGCCGAATAGCTGCGGGAAAACGGAGGGAAAAGAAGAAACCGCCGCCGATGGCTGTTACGCCACCTGCCTGCCGCGGGACTGCGGAGG
>PMIH01000048.1 GCA_003158255.1 Rhodocyclaceae bacterium | reverse complement strand
ACCGATGGACGAGATCGACGCGCCAAAGATCAAAGTCGGCCAGCCGGTGCGGATCAAGATGGATGCCTTCGCCAAGCGCGACTTTCCCGGCAAGGTCAAGCGGGTGGCACCCTATGTGACTGCCGTGGAGAAGCAGGCGCGCACGGTGGATGTCGAGGTCGACTTTGTCAAGCCCGAGGAAATCAGCGGCCTGCTGGTCGGCTACAGCGCCGACGTCGAGATCGTGCTGACGGTCAAGGACGATGCGCTGCGCGTGCCGACAGCGGCGATCCAGGAAGGCGGCAAGGTGCTGCTGCTCAACGCCGACAGCAAGCTGGAGGAGCGCGCAGTCAAGGCCGGTATCGCCAACTGGGAATACACAGAAGTGCTGGACGGCCTGCAAGCCGGCGACAAGATCGTCACTTCGCTGGAGAAGGAAGGCGTCAAGGCCGGCGTGCGGGCTGTCGTCGACGACAAGTCGGCAAAGAAATAGTCACCATGGCATTGATCGAGCTTTCCGCCATCGAGCGCGTGTTCACGCTCGGCGACAGCGAGGTTCACGCGCTGCATGCGCTGGATCTTGCCATCGACGCGGGCGAATACGTCGCCATCATGGGACCTTCGGGTTCCGGCAAGTCGACGCTGCTCAACCTGCTCGGCCTGCTCGACCATCCCAACGCCGGGACTTACCGGCTCGAAGGTCGCGACGTGACGACGCTCTCCGCCGAGGAACAGGCGCGCGTGCGTCGCGAGCGCATCGGCTTCGTGTTTCAAAGTTTCCATCTGGTGCCGCGCCTCACGGCTGCCGAGAACGTTGCCCTGCCGATGATGCTGGCCGGCATCGCGCCGGCCGAACGCGGCGAGCGCGTCGCCAAGGCACTGGCGGACTACGGCCTGACCGACCGCGCCGGCCACCGGCCCGACCAGCTTTCCGGCGGCCAGCGGCAACGCGTCGCCATCGCCCGCGCCACCATCATGCGCCCGGCGATGATTCTTGCCGACGAGCCGACCGGAAACCTCGACCGCGCCACCGGCGAGGACGTGATGGAGTTGCTTGAAGGTCTCAATGCGAGCGGCGTGACATTGATCGTCGTCACGCACGATCCCGTGCTCGGACAGCGCGCGCGGCGGCGCGTCATGATGGAAGACGGCAGCAAGGTGGAAGACACGGGAGCCCGCTGATGCGCCCCGCCGACGTCCTGCGCTTCGCGGCCGGTTCCGCCACCGGCTATCCCCTGCGCACCTTCCTGATGGTGCTGGCGATGAGCATCGGCGTCGCGGCGGTTGTGATGCTCACGGCGCTGGGAGACGGCGCACGCCGCTACGTGGTCAATGAGTTTTCCTCGCTCGGCAGCAATCTGGTCATCGTCCTGCCGGGCCGTTCGGAGACGGGTGGTTTCAATCCCGCCAACGCCATCACTGGCACGCCGCGCGACCTGACAGTCGCCGATGCGCAAGCCATCGCCCGCGCGCCTTCGGTGCTGCGTACCGCGCCGCTGACCATCGGCACCTCCGAAGCCAGCTATGGCGGCAAGCTGCGCGACGCCACGGTGGTCGGCACCACCGCCGACTACTTCCTGATCCGCGGGCTCACCGTCGCACAGGGCCGCATCCTGCCTGCCGGCGACACGGGGCTGTCGTCGTCGGTGGCCATCCTGGGCGCCAAGGTGCGCGAGGAACTGTTCGGCGCGGAGCCGGCGGTCGGCCGCATGATCCGCGTCGGCGACCGCCGCTACCGCATCATTGGCGTCATGGCGCAATCCGGTCAGGGGCTGGGCATGAATGCCGACGAGGTGATTGTGCTACCGGTCTCCGCCGCGCAGGCGATGTTCAACACCAACACGCTATTCCGCATCCTGGTCGAAGCGAAAGGACGCGAGGCAATTCTGACGGCGAAGGACGAAGCGGCAGCCATCATCAAGGCGCGCCACGACAACGAAGAAGATGTGACGGTAATAACGCAGGATGCCGTGCTGGCCACCTTCGATCGCATTCTCGGCGTGCTCACCTACGGCGTCGCCGGCATCGCCGGCATCAGCCTCGCGGTTGCCGGCATCCTGGTGATGAACGTAATGCTGGTGGCAGTGACGCAACGCACTGGCGAGATCGGCCTGATGAAAGCGCTCGGCGCGCCGGGCCACACGATCCGCAATGCCTTCCTCACCGAGGCGGCGCTGCTCTCGGCGGCGGGCGCGGTGTTGGGCTACCTGATCGGGGAAGGCGGCGCCTTTGCACTGCGCCTGATGTTCCCGACGCTGCCGGCCTATGCGCCGGCCTGGGCGGTAATCGCCGCGCTCGGGACGGCACTGGTCACCGGCTTGCTGTTCGGCGTGATGCCGGCCAACCGCGCGGCGCGGATGGATCCGGTACAGGCTTTGGCCAAGCGATGAACTGGCAGGATCTCGCGACTCTCTCGCTACGCTCGCTGACGGCCCACCGACTGCGCAGCTTCCTGACCCTGCTCGGCATCGCGGTTGGCATTGCGGCGGTGATCCTGCTCACCAGCATCGGCGAGGGCGTGCATCGCTTCGTGCTGGCCGAATTCACGCAGTTCGGCACCAACGTGATCGAGATCGCGCCGGGCAAGACGGCCGCCAGCGGCGGACCGGGCGGCTTGCAGACGACCGTGCGGCTGCTGACCATGGACGACGCGCGCGCGCTGGAGAAGGTGCCCAACATCGTCGCGGTGACACCCATCGTCTGGGGCAATTCGGAGGTGTCGGCGAACGGCCGCGTGCGGCGTACGATGGTGTACGGCACCGGGCCGGCGATGCGCGAGGTGTCGAAGTTGACGGTCGGCGTCGGCAATTTTCTGCCGCAGGAAGAAATGGAGAACGCCCGCGCGCTGGCCGTGCTCGGGCCGAAACTGAAGAACGAATTGTTCGGCACCGAGCCGGCGCAGGGCCAGCGGCTTCGCATCGGCAGTATGCAGTTCCGCATCATCGGTGTCATGGAACCCAAAGGGCAGTTCCTCGGCGTCGATCTCGACGATATGGTCTACATCCCGGTCGCGCGCGCGCTGGAGCTTTACAACCGCGATGGCCTGATGCGCATCAACCTCTCCTACCGCGAGGGCGTCGACACGCACAACGTGGCGGACGCTGTAAAGTCAGTCTTGGCGGCACGCCACGGCCGCGAGGATTTCACGCTGACGACGCAGGAAGACATGCTGCGTACGCTGTCCAAGATCCTCGACATCCTCACGGCCGCGGTCGGCGCGCTGGGCGGCATTTCGCTGCTGGTGGGCGGCGTCGGCATCGTCACCATCATGACCATCGCCGTGACGGAACGCACCAACGAAATCGGCCTGCTCAAAGCCATCGGCGCACCGGAGCGCACCATCCTCGGCATCTTCCTCGGCGAGGCGGTGGCGTTGGCCGCCATCGGCGGCATCGCCGGCCTGGTGCTCGGCATCGGCTTCGCGCAACTGCTGCATCTGGTCTTCCCGGCACTGCCGGTGCATACGCCCTGGTCGTTCGTGTTTCTGGCCGAGGCGGTGGCGGTCGTCATCGGTCTCGCGGCGGGCGTGCTGCCGGCGCGACGCGCGGCCGGACTGGACCCGGTCGAGGCATTGCGAGCTGAATAAGGGAGGGAAAAGAAGAAACCGCCGCCGATGGTTGTTACACCATCTGCCTGCCGCGGGACTGCGGAGGAAGGAATTGTCCCGCGCCGCATTTCGCCCTCAGCGTTAAACTTCCGCCCACACCATTCGAGGGTCCAACACGGGCTGCCGACGGCCGGAGAACATCTGAAAATTTGGGGGGAACAAATGCCCCGACCAACGGCGGCTTCCACCTTTAGATATACAAGGGTCGTGCCAGGACGCTGAATTCTCATAACCTATTGTCCGGAAAAGGCAATTCCAACATTGCCGTCGCCGCCCCCATACCGGAGCCGTGCCATAATTGACACCCGGGCGCTGCCACCACAGACACTCCGGACAGTCACACTGGGAAAACCAGCCGCCATTGCAACAGGGATAGAATCTTTCCCTCCATGGTCCCCGACGCCATCCCCCTTTCGAACCTGCGCCGCGCCTTGGTCATCAAGCTGCGCCATCATGGCGACGTCCTCCTGACCTCGCCGGTCTTTTCGACCTTGAAGCGTGTCGCCCCTCAATGCGAAATCGATGCGCTGGTCTACGCTGAAACCGCGCCGATGCTGGAGGGGCACCCCGCGATCGCGCAACTCCACAGGATCGACCGCAACTGGAAACACCAGGGAGTGAGCGCGCAAGCCGGCGCCGAATGGCGGCTGTTCAAGACCCTGCGCGACCGTCAGTATGACCTGGTCGTCCATCTGACCGAGGCCAAGCGCGGCGCCTGGCTGGTGCGGTTGCTGAGGCCGCAGTGGGCTGTCGCACCACGCCAGAAGGGAAATTTCTGGCAGAAGAGCTTTACGCATTTCTACCCGCACGCCAGTAATCCGCGTCGGCACACGGTCGAGACCAATCTCGACGCGCTGCGACGCATCGGCATTCAGCCGACGGACGCGGACAAGAAGGTCACGCTGGTGCCCGGCGCCGAGGCCGAGACACGGGTCGCCGGATTACTGGCAGAACGCGACTTGAGCGGCCGCGATTTCGTTCACCTCCATCCGGCATCGCGCTGGCTGTTCAAGTGCTGGCCGGCGACGAAGGTGGCGCAATTGGCCGATGCCCTGGCGGCGCGCGGGCTGGCCATCGTTTTCACGGC
>PMIH01000072.1:10033-10485 GCA_003158255.1 Rhodocyclaceae bacterium | reverse complement strand
GACGACGCCCGCGTCAAGCGCATGGCCATCGCCGGTCGTTCGCTGATCAGTTTCGGCCTCGATGCGCCGGGCCACGAACTGGACTTCGGCATCCGGGAAAATCGCGGCGAACCCTGGATCGTGCGCGGCGACCGCTTTCTGCTGGCTGTCAGCGAGTTGCCGATTGCCGGCCTGCACAACGCCGCCAACGCCATGGCGGCGCTGGCGCTTTGCGCCGCCATCGGCCTCGATCCCGTCGCACTCCTGCCGGCGCTGCGCGAGTTCCGCGGCCTGCCGCACCGGGTCGAGCGCGTTGCCGACATCGACGGCGTCACCTACTACGACGACTCCAAGGGCACCAATGTCGGCGCGACGGTGGCGGCGTTACAGGGCATGGGCCGCAAGGTGGTCGTGATCCTCGGCGGCGACGGCAAGGGCCAGGATTTTTCGCCGCTCAAGGAAGCGGTGGCAAA
>PMIH01000072.1:0-10018 GCA_003158255.1 Rhodocyclaceae bacterium | reverse complement strand
TGACCAGCGCCGTCTTCACCTCGCGCCGGCGGGTCGGCGCGACACCGGCGGAACTCGATCCGCTCTTGCTCTGGCCGGCGCTATTTCTGCTGCTGTTCGGTTTGGTGATGGTTTACTCGGCCTCCATTGCCATGGCCGAGGGCAGCCAATTTACCGGCCATCAGTCGACCTACTTCCTGATTCGCCACGCCATATTTCTCACCATTGGTTTGGTCTTCGGTGTCGTCGCGTTTCAGGTGCCGATGCGTTTCTGGCAGGAGTTGGCGCCCTGGCTGTTCATACTCGGCGTCTTGCTGCTCGTGGTCGTGTTGATTCCGCACGTCGGCCGCTCGGTGAATGGCGCCCAGCGCTGGCTGCCGCTTGGCCCGATCAACCTTCAGCCCTCGGAAGCCATGAAGCTGTTCGCGGTGCTCTACGCCGCCGACTACACCACGCGCAAGCTCGACGCCATGGGCAGCTTCCGTCGCGGTTTCCTGCCCATGGCAGCAGTGATCCTCGCCGTCGGTTTCCTGCTGCTGCGCGAACCGGATTTCGGGGCTTTCGTCGTCGTCGCCGCCATCGCCTTCGGCATCTTGTTCTTGGGCGGTATCAACGCCCGCCTGTTCGGCTTGCTGACCCTCATTGCACTGGTCGGCTTCGTGTTGCTAATCTGGCTCTCGCCCTATCGCCGCGAGCGCATTCTTGGCTTTATGGATCCGTGGCAGGACGCCTACGGCAAAGGCTATCAACTTTCGCACGCCCTGATCGCCTTCGGTCGCGGCGAATGGTTCGGCGTCGGCCTCGGCGCCAGCATCGAGAAGCTCTTCTATTTGCCCGAGGCGCATACCGATTTCCTGCTCGCCGTGATCGCCGAGGAACTGGGCTTCTTCGGCGTGCTCGCGGTGGTGGCGCTGTTTGGCCTGTTGGTGCAGCGGGCATTTGCCGTCGGCCGTCAGGCGCTGCTGCTGGAGCGTATTTACAGCGGCCTGGTCGGCCAGGGTATTGGTATCTGGCTTGGCTTCCAGGCGTTCATCAACATGGGCGTGAATATGGGCTTGCTGCCGACCAAGGGGCTGACGTTGCCGCTGATGAGCTTTGGCGGCTCGGGCATCGTTGTCAACTGCGTCGCGCTGGCCATCCTCCTGCGCATCGACTACGAGAATCGGCGCTTGATGCGGGGGCAATCGACATGAGGCGGATCATCCTGATCATGGCTGGCGGCACGGGCGGACACATCATGCCCGGTCTGGCGGTGGCCGATCACCTCAAGGCGCTGGGCTGGAAGGTGGTCTGGATGGGCAATCCCGATGGCATGGAGGCGAAGCTGGTGCCCACGCGAGGTTACGAGGTCGCCTGGGTGCGCTTCGCGGCTCTGCGCGGCAAGGGCATCATGCGCAAGCTCCTGCTGCCGATCAACTTGCTGCGCGGTTTCGCGCAGGCGCGGCGCGAGATCAAGCGCATCGGCCCCGACGTCGTACTCGGCCTTGGCGGCTTCATCACCTTTCCCGGTGGCATGATGGCGGCGCTGGCCGGCGTACCGCTGGTGCTGCACGAACAGAACTCGGTGGCTGGGTTGGCCAACCGTGTCTTGTCGCTCGTCGCCGACCGCATCCTGACCGGCTTCCCGGGCGTCATGAAGAAGGGCATCTGGGCGGGTAATCCGGTGCGACCGGAAATCGCCGCCCTGCCGGCGCCGGCGGAACGCTATGCGGATCGCATCGGGCCGCTGCGCCTGCTGATCGTCGGTGGCAGCCTGGGCGCGGCGGCGCTCAACGAGGCGGTGCCGAAGGCGCTGGCGCTGTTGCCCGAGAGCGAACGACCCAACGTCGTCCATCAAGCGGGCGAGAAGCATATGCAGGCGCTTGGGCAAGCCTACGCGCAGGCGGGCGTGCGGGCGAATCTGGTGGCCTTCATCGATGACATGGCCGGTGCCTACGCCTGGGCGGATCTGGTCATCTGCCGCGCGGGCGCGCTCACGGTGGCGGAGCTTGCCGCCGCCGGCGTCGCCAGCGTCCTGGTGCCGTTCCCGTCTGCCGTGGATGACCACCAGACCGGCAACGCCCGCTTTCTATCGTCGGCCGGCGCCGCAATCCTGCTGCCGCAAAGCGAACTGAATCCCGAGCGCTTGGCGGCCCTGCGTTTGATGTCACGCGGGCAGCTATTGCAAATGGCCGAGAAAGCACACGCACTGGCGCGGCCAGATGCCACGGCAGTCGTGGCTCAGGCCTGCGTCGATCTGGTCAGATGAGGTCAACATGAGACACAAGATACGTCGCGTTCATTTCGTCGGCATCGGCGGCTCCGGCATGAGCGGCATCGCCGAAGTGCTGGCCAACCAGGGTTTCGATGTCTCCGGTTCCGACCTGAGCGAAAGCGTCGCGACGCGCCGTCTGGCCGGCCTCGGTGTGCGCGTCACCGTCGGCCATGCGGCAGCGAACGTCGCCACGGCCGACGCCGTCGTGGTGTCCACGGCTGTCAAGGAAGATAACCCGGAAGTAATCGCGGCGCGCGAGCGCCACGTACCCATCGTGCCGCGGGCCCAAATGCTGGCCGAACTGATGCGCTTCCAGCAGGGCATCGCCATCGCCGGCACCCATGGCAAGACCACCACCACCAGTCTCGTCGCCAGCTGCCTCGCCGAGGGCGGGCTCGATCCCACCTTCGTCATCGGCGGCCGCCTCAATTCGGCGGGCGCCAATGCGCGCCTCGGCCAGGGCGAATTCCTGGTCGCCGAAGCGGACGAATCCGATGCCTCGTTCCTGCTCCTGTCGCCGGTGGTGTCTGTCGTCACCAACATCGACGCCGACCACATGGAAACCTACGGCCAGGACTTTGGCCGNNCTCAAGCAGGCCTTCGTCGATTTCCTGAACCGGTTGCCGTTCTACGGGGTTGCCGTCCTTTGTCTCGACGACCCGAACGTACGCGAGATCCTGCCGCGCGTAACCAAGCAGGTCGTCACCTACGGTTTTGATCCCGAGGCCAATATCCGTGCCGAAAACGTGGTTGCCGAGGCAGGCCGCATGCGCTTTACCTGTGTGCGTCGCAACGGCGGCACTTCACGCTTCGACGTCACGCTCAACCTGCCGGGCATGCACAACGTGCTAAACGCACTGGCGGCGATCGCCGTCGCCACAGAAGTCAGTGTTGGTGACACACCAATTGCCAAGGCCCTGGCCGACTTCAAGGGCGTCGGCCGCCGTTTCCAGCGCTATGGCGAGATTCCGCTCAAGACTGGCGGCGCCTTTACGTTGATCGACGACTACGGCCACCATCCGGTCGAAATGGCGGCGACGCTGGCCGCCGCACGCGGCGCCTTCCCGGGCCGGCGCATCCTGCTGGCTTTCCAGCCGCACCGCTACACACGCACGCGCGACTGCTTCGAGGATTTCGTCAAGGTGCTATCCGGCGTGGACGGCCTGTTGCTGGCCGAAGTCTATGCGGCGGGCGAGGCGCCGATCGTCGCCGCCGACGGCCGCACGCTGGCGCGCGCCATTCGCGTCGCCGGCAAAGTCGAGCCGATCTTCGTCGAGGACATCACCGCCATGCCGGCAGCCATCGCCGAAGCCGCGCAGGATGGCGACGTGGTGATCACGATGGGCGCCGGATCCGTCGGCACCGTGCCGGGGAAGCTGGCGAATGGCTGAATTGAGGCCCGAACTGCGCGGCCGTTTCGCCGTCGATGAACCGATGGCCGGGCACGTGTCCTGGCGCGCCGGCGGTCACGTCGCGCGCGCGTACTTTCCCGCCGATCTCGCCGATCTCGCCGAGTTCCTGCGTCGCCTGCGTCCCGACGAGCCGCTGCTCGTCGTCGGACTGGGCAGCAATTTGCTGGTGCGCGACGGTGGCTTCAACGGCACCATGGTTTTCAGTCATGCCGCGCTCAATGAACTGCGCCACGAATCCGCCGGCACGCTTTACGTCGAAGCGGGCGTTGCCAGTCCGAAGGTGGCACGCTTTGCCGCCAATCTGAACCTCATCGGCGTCGAGTTCCTGGCGGGAATCCCCGGGACCTTTGGCGGCGCACTGGCCATGAATGCCGGCTGCTATGGCGGCGAGACCTGGCAGTTCGTCGACCGCGTGCTGATGCTGAATCGGCGCGGTGAGTTGATCGAGCGCAAGGCCGATGAATTCGCGGTCGGCTACCGGCATGTCGGCCTCAAGGCAACGACCGACGAAGTGTTTGCCGGCGCTTGGCTGCGCCTGCCGGCAGGCGATGGCACGGCAGCACGCGAGCGCATCGCCGAGCTATTGGCGATGCGTCTTGCCAGCCAGCCGCTGGATTTGCCCAACGCCGGCTCGGTGTTCCGCAATCCGCCCGGCGACCACGCCGCGCGGCTGATTGAGGCCGCCGGTATGAAGGGCGCCACAGAAGGTGGCGCGCGCGTTTCCGAAAAGCATGCGAATTTCATCGTTAATCCGGAGGGTGCGGCGAGCGCTGCTGCGATAGAAAGCTTAATCGGCCGAATTCGGGTTGAGGTTCAGCAGCGGTTCGGTATCGAACTGGTGTGCGAGGTGCGGATTGTGGGAGACGCGGCGTGAGCGGGGGCGGTGATTTGGGCAAGGTAGCGGTGATGTTCGGCGGTAGTTCCGCCGAACGGGAAATCTCGCTGATGAGCGGCAATGCGGTGTTGGCGGCATTGCGTCGCGCCGGTGTCGATGCATATTCCTTTGATCCGGCCGAGCGTCCGCTCGCTGCACTCAAGGACGACGGCTACGCGCGTGTGTTTATCGCACTGCATGGGCGCGGCGGCGAGGATGGCAGCCTGCAAGGCGCGCTCGACCTGATGGGCATCCCCTATACCGGTAGCGGTGTCTTGGCTTCGGCATTGGCGATGGACAAGTGGCGCAGCAAACTGCTGTTGCGGGCGGGCGGCATTCCGGTGCCCGACTGGGTGATGTTGGCTGCTGACACCGATTGGCAGGCTGTAGTGGATCACCTCGGACTACCTCTGTTCGTCAAGCCGGCCAACGAAGGCTCGAGCATAGGCGTCAGCAAGGTCAAATCGGTCAGCGAACTGGCCGCGGCTTACACCTTTGCCGCGCAGTACGACCCGCTGGTTCTTGCCGAGCGCTACCTGTCGGGTGGCGAATTCACGGTCGGTGTGCTCGGTGCCGGGTCGCAGTTGCAGGCATTACCGGTCATCCGCATCGTGCCGGCAACCGAGTTCTACGACTACGAAGCCAAGTATTTTCGGGACGATACCCAGTATCTGATTCCGAGCGGACTTTCCGCACAACAGGAACGGGATGCGCGTCAGGTGGCGCTCGATACCTTCGCCCTGCTAGGCGGCCGCGGCTGGGGGCGGGTTGATGTCATGCTCGACGGCGAAGGCAAGGTCTACTGCCTCGAAGCCAATATGGCTCCGGGCATGACCGACCATTCGCTGGTGCCGATGGCGGCAAAGGTAGCGGGTATTTCCTTTGAGCAACTCGTGGTGAAGTTGCTGGAGATGGCAAGCCATGGCTAAGCCGGCTCGTCGCAAAAAGGCAGCCGAGCCGGCCGAGGACGGCTTCTGGGATCGCCCGGTGCTGATGAACCTGGTGGCGGATGTGCTGATCGTTTTCGCCATCGCCGGGCTGGCATGGTCTGCGGCAACTGCGGTGCAGCGTCTGCCGATCTTTCCGCTGCATGACGTGGTCGTCGGTGGCAGCCTCGACAACGTGACGCGCAGCCAGATCGAACAGGCGGCGCGGGTGGCGCTGACCGGGAATTTCTTTACCGTCGATCTCGACGAAGTAAGGACGGTATTCGAGAAGTTGCCCTGGGTTCGGCAGGCGGATGTGCGCAGGCGCTGGCCCGGAACGCTCGAACTGTCCATCGACGAACACGTGGCGGTCGCCCGTTGGCGGCGGGTCGATGGCGAATCCCGTTTGGTCAATGACCATGGCGAAGTATTCGCGGCGGCCAGCGACCTGCAACTGCCCGTCTTCGCCGGTCCGGAGGGCTCGGCGGCCCAGGTGCTGAACCGTTACCGCGAAATCGAGCAGGCCCTGGTTGCGATCGGCCGCAAGCCGGAGACCCTGGTGCTGTCGAGCCGGGAAGCCTGGCAGGTGAAGCTCGACGACGGCGTAGTGATCGAACTCGGTCGCGATGAAGCGAAGCACAGTCTGGCCGATCGGCTGGCGCGCTTTGTCGCCTATTACCGGCTGGCACTTGAAAAAACACATCTCGCCCGCGCTGGCGTGGTGGATATGCGCTATCCCAACGGCTTTGCGCTGCGGCCGTCACCACTAGATATGAAATCATGAGCAAGGAAACGAAACGCGACCTCATTGTCGGCCTCGACATCGGTACATCGAAGATAGTCGCCATGGCCGCCGAACTGGACCCGGAAGGGCAACTGTCGGTCATCGGCGTCGGCAGCCACCAGTTCGAGGAGACCAAGGACAAGGGCATAAAGAAGGGTGTCGTCGTCAGCATCGAGGCGACGGTGGACGCCATTTCGCGCGCCATCCAGGAAGTCGAGTTGATGGCGGGTTGCAAGGTCAAGGAGGTCTATACCGGCATCGCTGGCGCTCATATCAAGAGCAAGGATTCCAACGGCATGGTGGTCGTGCGCGAGAAGGAGGTGACGGAATACGACGTCGCCCGCGCGATTGAAGCTGCCAATGCGACGCCGATTTCGGCGGACGACCAGATTCTGCACACCATTCCGCAGGAGTTCATCGTCGACGGCCAGGATGGCGTCAAGGAGCCGATTGGCATGGACGCCAAGCGCCTTGAGGTCAAGGTGCATCTCGTCACCGGCGCCGTCACTGCCGTGCAGAACATCGTCAAGTGCGTGCATCGCTGCGGCCTGGAAGTGGTCGACCTGGTGCTCCAGCCGCTGGCGTCGGGCATGGCCGTGCTTACCGACGACGAAAAGGATGTCGGTGTCTGTCTGGTGGATATCGGCGGCGGCACGACCGACATCGCCGTGTTCACCCAGGGCGCCATTCGCCATACGGCGGTGATCCCGATTGCGGGTGACCAGATTACCTCCGATATCGGCATCGCCCTGCGGACCTCGACGCCCGATGCCGAGGAAATCAAGATTCGCTACGGCGTCGCCTTGCAACAACTGGCCGATCCTGAGGAAATGATCGAAGTGCCCGGTGTCGGCGATCGGCCGGCATCGCAGTTGAGTCGCCAGACACTGGCCGGATTCATCCAACCGCGCATCGAGCAGATCTACCAGATGGTGCGCGAGGAGTTGGCGCGCAGCGGCTATGAGCGCTTGCTGCGGGCGGGTGTCGTGATTACCGGCGGCTCGGCAACCATGCCGGGCATGATCGAACTCGGCGAGGAAATGTTCCACAACACCGTCAAGCTCGGCTTGCCGCGCTATGACGGCAGCCTGCGCGACATTGTGCGCAACCCGCGCTACGCCACGGCCGTCGGGCTGTTGCTTGAAGGCGTAACGCAACGAAAGCGGGGACTGAAGGTGCAGGGGCCGGTGACGTTCCGGCAGACATTGGCCCGGATGCGGGCCTGGTTCGGCAAGAATTTCTGATCAGCAACGGCAGCAAACCACAAGGAGGCGAGAATGTTTGAAATCATTGATAAGGACCCCGGCGGGACCGTCATCAAGGTCATCGGCGTCGGTGGTGCCGGCGGCAACGCCGTCGAGCACATGATCCGCGAGGGTGTGCAGGGTGTTGAGTTCATCTGCTGCAATACCGACGCCCAGTCGCTCAATTTGTCTTCGGCCGAAGTCAAGCTGCAACTCGGGCCAGGGCAGGGTGCGGGCGGCAAGCCCGAAAAGGCGCGTAATCTCGCGCTCGATGATCGCGAGCGGATCGCCGAGGTGCTCGAGGGCGCGCATATGGTGTTCATCACCGCCGGCATGGGCGGTGGCACCGGTACTGGCGCAGCGCCCGTGATCGCCGAGGTGGCGCGGGAAAAGAACATCCTGACCGTGGCCGTGGTGACCAAGCCCTTCGAGTTCGAGGGCAAGCGCATGCGCCTGGCCGAGGAAGGGTTGGCCGAATTGCAGCAATACGTCGATGCGCTGATCATCATTCTCAATGAACGCCTGATGGAAGTGCTCGGCGACGATATCAGCATGCAGGAAGCTTTCCGGTCTGCCGACAATGTGTTGCGCAATGCCGTCGGCGGCATCGCCGAAATCATCAACGTGCCCGGCCTGGTCAACGTCGACTTCGAGGACGTGCGTACGGTAATGGGGGAGATGGGCAAGGCGATGATGGGTTCCGCGACCGCCGCCGGTGTCGATCGTGCCCGCCTGGCCGCCGAAGCCGCCGTCGCCAGCCCGTTGCTCGAAGGCATCGAGCTTTCCGGCGCGCGCGGTGTCCTGGTCAACATCACGGCCAGCCGTGAGTTGGGCATGCGGGAAGTCAAGGACGTGATGAGCACCATCAAGGCCTACACGCATGACGAGGCAACCGTGATCTTCGGTACCGTCTTCGACGACGGCATGGAAGATCAACTGCGGGTGACTGTCGTTGCCACTGGCCTGGGCGGCAAGATTGCGGTCAAGCCGAAGCTGGAGCGGGTCGAGGGCTACGGCCTGCGTACCGGCACCGATGATCGCATTTATGGTGATCCGGTTGGTGCGCAGGCGTTCGACAACGGCGCCGCGCTGCCAGACGTGTTTTCGTCCAGCCGTACCCGCAATGCGGCCGTCAAGGCGATGGTCGACAGCGGCATGGATCGTTACGACATTCCGGCCTTCCTGATCAAACAGGCCGACTGAGCTCGTGCAACACGGCCGCTCGGGGAGATCGCCTCCTTCCCGAGCGGCTCTTGCTGCCGCGATTTGGTTTAACATTGTGCCTTGCAACATCCCCGGCTCCTGAAATGCTCAAGCAACGCACGCTCAAGACGATCATTCGCGCCACTGGTGTCGGTTTGCATTCCGGCGTCAAGGTAACGCTGGTGCTGCGTCCGGCGGCGCCGGATACGGGTATCGTTTTCCGACGTATCGATCTGGAACCACCGGTGGAGATGAAGGCCAACCCCTATAGCGTTGGCGATACCCGCATGGCGTCCTGCCTGGAGAAGGACGGTGCCAAACTCGGCACGGTCGAGCACCTGATGTCTGCGTTGGCCGGCCTCGGTATCGACAATCTCCACGTCGATGTCGATGGGGCGGAAATACCGATCATGGATGGCTCTGCCGGTCCCTTCGTCTTCCTGCTGCAATCAGCCGGCATCGAGGAGCAGAACGCGGCCAAGAAGTTCATCCGCATCCGCAAGACGGTGGAGGTTCGCGAGGGCGACAAGTGGGCACGACTGGAGCCGTACGATGGCTTCCGGCTCACCTTTTCCATCCTGTTCAATCATCCGGCGGTCGATCAGTCCGGCACCAAGGTGGTCATGGACTTCGCCGACGATTCCTACATCCGCGACATCGCCCGCGCGCGCACCTTCGGTTTCACCCAGGATGTCGAGGCTTTGCGGGCCCAAGGGCTCGCGCTCGGCGGTAGCCTGGAAAATGTGATCGTGATGGATGAATACCGGGTGCTGAATACCGAGGGACTGCGCCTGCACGACGAATTCGTTCGTCACAAGGTGCTCGATGCCATTGGCGATCTCTATCTTGCCGGCCATCCGCTATTGGGTGCTTTTTCCGCCCACAAGTCCGGACACGCAATGAACAACCGACTCTTGCGCGAACTGCTGGCCGACGCGACGGCATGGGAATGGGCATCGTTCAGCCGCGCGGAGGAAGCGCCGGCCGCTGTCCTGCACCTGTACCCACAGGCCGCTTGATGTTTCTCCTCCGGATTGTCGGCGTGCTGACGGCAATTGTCATCGGCGCCGGCATTTTCGCCTACCTCGTATCCGGCGAGCGGCGCTATCTGCGCCTTTCGGCCCGGATTGCCAAGTACGCCTTGATCTTTGCTCTGGTAGTGCTGGCGCTGATGTTTCTGGAACGAGTCATCGTTCTTTAGCCCGCTCCACCAGTCGCATCAGCGCAGCTTTCAGCGCCGAACCTTCAGGCAAGGTGTCTGCAAGCGATGTAAGTGCCTGCTTTTGTTGCACCCCAATCTTGGCAGCGCTCCGACGCATCGTCGGCGGGTGATCGTCGGCCC
>PMIH01000300.1 GCA_003158255.1 Rhodocyclaceae bacterium | reverse complement strand
GCTGATGACCTATTCCTGTTCCGGCGGCGTGGGTCTGGATCTCTTCCAGAAGATCGTCGCCGGCGCGGCGCTCGACGCCGGCCGCGATGCCAGGATTCTCCAGCGTTTGCAGGGCGCGGCGGACCACCCGATCGCGCTGGCCTTCCCCGAGGGCGAATACCTCAAGGGCCTGCTGCTGCACGTTTCCTGATACGCTATTGCCATGACTCGTCTGCGCCCGTTCATCGCCGTCCTGCTGTCGCTGCTGCTCCTTGGCGCGCAGCAGGCTGCGTTCGCGCACATGATCGGCCACATCGGCCATGCCAGCCAGACCGCCGTCACGGTGGCGACGCATGGCGACGACGGCCATGGCGCGGCACTCAGCCTCTCGCACGTCTGCACCACCTGCGTCAGCGCCTCCGGCCTGGCGGCGGCCGCGCCATTCGGCGTACCGCCACGGCTGACTTTCGACGGTGCATTCGAAGCGCCGATATCGACGTCGGTCGTCGTCGTCGATACTGCTGCACCGCTTCGTTACCGCGCCCGCGCACCCCCCGCCGTTCTCTGAAGTTTCGCAAATCGCGGCATCCCGTTCTTCAGGGTGCCGGTCGTCATTTGTTTCGGAGAACCGCAATGCAAAGACAATCCCTATGGCTCGCCGTCGCGCTGGCACTGGCCGCGCCGCTGGCGCATGCCGACGACCTGAAAGCCCTGCGCGAGGAAATCGCGCAGATGAAGCAGAGCTACGAACAGCGTATTTCCGCCCTCGAAGCCCGCCTCGCGCAAGCGGAGGCGAACGCCGCGACCGCGACCGCGCCTGCGCCCGAAGTCAGCCGTGGCGNNGCACGCCGGCAAGCGAAGGCGCCTTCAATCCGGCCATCTCGCTCGTGCTCGCCGGCACCTACACGCGCCTGACGCAGGACCCCAACCGCTACGCCATCAATGGTTTCATCCCCACTGGTGGCGATGTGGCGCCACCGCGGCGCAGCTTCGGCCTCGGTGAATCCGAACTTGGCATTGCCGCCAACATCGACCCCGGCCTGCGCGGCCAGTTGACCGCATCGCTGGCGGCCGATGGCGGTGCCAGCGTCGAGGAGTCCTTCATCCAGACGCTGGGCCTCGGCAGCGGCGTCACCGTGAAGGCCGGCCGCTATCTTTCCGGCATCGGCTACATGAACAGCCAGCACGCCCACGCCTGGGACTTCGTCGATGCGCCGCTGGCCTACAAGGCCATGCTCGGCGGCCAGTGGAAGAACGACGGCGTGCAGATGAAGTGGATCGCGCCGACCGACCTGCTGGTGGAAATCGGTGCCGAGGCTGGCGCCGGCGGCGCCTTCCCGTCCACCGACCGCAACAAGAACGGCAGCACCACCGGGGCGCTGTTCGGTCATGTCGGCGGCGATGTCGGCCTCTCGAACAGCTGGCGCGCGGGCCTGTCGGTACTCGGCACCTCGCCGCGCGACCGCCAGTATGACGATGTCAATGGTGCGGGCGTCGGCGTCACCAACGCCTTCAGCGGCCGCAGCCGGACCTGGCTCACCGACTTCGTCTGGAAGTGGGCGCCCGACGGCAACGCCACGGTGCGCAACCTGATCGTGCAGGGCGAGTACTTCCATCGCCGCGAAAACGGTTCACTCACTTATGACATCAACGGCGCCAATCTCGCCGACGACTACGCTTCGACGCAGTCCGGCTTCTATGCCCAGACGGTGTATCAATTCATGCCGCGCTGGCGAGTCGGCTATCGCTACGACCGCCTCGACTCCGGCAAAGTCAGTCTTGGCGTGACCGGAGGGAATCCCCGCGGGAGTACGCCGACCATGGCCGACTTCCCGTTGCTCGCCGCCTACACGCCGAAGCGCAACAGCCTGATGGTGGACTTCTCGGCCTCCGAGTTCTCGCGCCTGCGTTTGCAGTTTGCGCGCGACGAATCCCGCCGCGATGCCATCGACAACCAGTTCTGGCTGCAATACGTGGTCAGCCTCGGCGCGCACGGCGCCCACAGTTTCTGAGGAAATCAATCATGAAAACGATCATTCTTGCGCTGCTCGCCTTGCTGGCTCTGCCGGCCCGGGCCGAACTGAAAATCTTCGCCACCGTGCCCGAATGGGGCGCGCTGGCTTCGGTGATCGGTGGCGACAAAGTCGATGTGTTTACCGCCACCAATGGCTTGCAGGACCCGCACCACATCCAGGCGCGGCCGTCGCTGATCGCGCGCGCCCGCAGCGCCGATCTGGTGGTGGCGACCGGCGCCGAGCTGGAGGTGGGCTGGCTGCCGGTCGTGTTGCGCGAATCGGGCAATGCGCGTGTCCAGCCCGGCCAGCCGGGTTCCTTCGAAGCCGCCGCTTATGTGCGCATGCTCGATGTGCCGGCGCGGCTCGATCGCGCCGAGGGCGACGTCCATGCCGCCGGCAATCCGCACATCCAGACCGATCCGCGCAACATCCTCAAGGCCGGTGAAGCGCTGGCGGCGCGCATGGCGCAACTCGATGGCGGCGATGCGGCGACGTATCAGGCGAACTGGAAGTCGTTCAGCGAACGCTGGCGCGCGGCGATGGCCCGTTGGGAGAAACAGGCGGCGCCCCTGCGCGGCATATCGGTGGCCGTTCAGCACAAGGCCTTTCCTTATCTGGAAGACTGGCTCGGCCTGAAGGAAGTGGCGGCGCTGGAACCCAAGCCGGGCGTCGAACCCTCGGTCGCCTACCTCAGCAAGCTGCTTGGCCAGGTGGCGGCCAACCCGCCGCGCATGGTGATCCGGGCGGCCTATTTGTCGCCGCAGGCTTCGGAGTGGTTCGGCCGCGAAGCCAGGGTGCCCGTCGTCGTGGTGCCCTTCACCGTCGGCGGCGACGAGCGGGCGCAGGATCTCTTCACCCTGTTCGACGATACCGTCGATCGCCTGCTGGCGGCGCTGAAATGAACTTCGACTGGACGCTACTTGCGGCGCCGTTGGCCGCCGGCCTGCTGGTGCTGGCAACCCATGTACCGTTCGGCATCGAGGTGCTGCGCCGGGGCATCATCTTCATCGACCTCGCCATTGCCCAGGTGGCGGCCCTGGGGGTGATCGCCGCCGGCATGATGGGCTGGGAGTCACCCTGGGCCGTACAGGCCGCCGCCGCCACCGCCGCGCTTGGCGGCGCGCTGCTGCTGACATGGACGGAGAAACGCTGGCCCGACATCCAGGAGGCGCTGATCGGCCTGCTGTTCGTCACTGCGGCCGCGGGCGGCATCCTCCTGCTGGCCAACAACCCGCATGGCGGCGAGCATCTGAAGGACCTGCTGGCCGGCCAGATCCTTTGGGTCGGCTGGGACCAACTGGTGCCGGTGGCCGTGTTGTACGCGGCGATACTGGCG
>PMIH01000059.1 GCA_003158255.1 Rhodocyclaceae bacterium | reverse complement strand
GTTCGATAGCACACATTGCGGCGCCGGGCCGGCAGGCGAGCACGCGCGACAACCTCACTCCCTTGAAACTACGCCGGCCCGCTGGCCACCCTGAGTGAGCGCCGCGACAAGACTACAGATAATCAGAGCCTGTAGCTGTTGTCGTGACTTCCCGCCCATCAGCAGGAGCCGTTGGTTGATCTCCAGCTCGACGCCGATATACTTGTCGGCCGCGAAATGGCGGCGCAGGTAAGCGGCGAATCCGTCGGATCGTCCCGTATAGGGATAGTTGCGACGCACCCGCAGGCTCGGCTCCCGGGCCTTGAGGCGGGTGCGCCACTCCCTGCACAGGGCCGCTTCGCCGGCCCGCGCCGGGTCGTAGAGCAGTCCGACGTCGGCGGCACGGACAACGCCGTCGAGTTCGGGCGTGAAGCTGTGGCTGGACAGATGAATCACCCGCTTGCCGCTCGCCAGCGCATGCATGATGGCGGCCTCTGCGCTGGCGCGAAACGGCAGGTAGTAATCAATGAGTATCTGCTGCCGGCTGCTCTCGGGCAAGCGTCGGACCCAGTCGGCGTGCAGTCGCGGATGTGTAGGCGAGCGATTAAGGTCCACCAGCAGGCGGCTGATGGTCGAGAAAATCAGCTTTGCACCCAGCGCTTGCGCCATCTCACGGGCCATCCCCAGGGCACCGAAATCAAAGCCACGATGATTTTGCAGCAAGGCTTCGTGACCGACAAAGCTGTCCCGATAGCGGGCCGGAATACGGTTGCCACCATGTTCGCATGTGACCAGGAATTGGTGCCCTTGGTCCATGCCGGCCTTCATGCTTCACAGCCCTCGAACAGGCGCCCGTTGGCGAGACAGTCGCAGAGTTGCAGGTAGACGGCCGCCAACTGCGAGCGGGAGAAGCCGTTGCCGAGCGCGCGCATGATCCGGCGCGCGAGCGGGCCGCGGTTCAGAATGTGCTCGAGCGGAGCACGGTGCGCCGCTGACAGCAGGGGATCGGCGGCGGTAGCGCCCAGCAGATACTGCCACAGTTCTTGGGCCTCGCAGTGGCGTTGCGGGAAGCCCAGTAGAGCGAGGTATTCCGGATTGTCGATCACCGCGCGGTCGGCGTCGTGGATGCAGGCGCCAAGGATTTCCGCCAGGGTATCCGTAGCCACCTTCTGTTGCGCGGCCAGCGTCGACCATCGGCAGGAATACAGCGAACGGACGACGGCACTGGTCAGGGCGGCGATGGCAATATCCACCTGCGGGCATTCCTGCACGTCGATGATGCGAATCTCCAGCGCGTTGCGGTCGAAGCGCGGAATGGCAGCGCGGGCATTGAGCCACTCATGCCGCAGCACGGCCTCGGGATCAAGGGGCGCGATTTCCCGGTACATCGGCGCCAGCACCGTCGCTTCATAGTTGGCGCGGCTGGTAGCGTTGTCGGGGATGAAGCGACCCATCAGCGAGGGGACGCGAGCGGGGTGAAGACGGTAACAGGTCAGGCGAAAATCGAGATCTGCGCGCATCCGCCCGTCCGCCACCGGCGAACTCGCCGCAAGTGCCGGCAGGATCGGCAGCAGCAGGCGCACTGCGGCGTGCAGGCGGGCAAACTCTTCGTCGTCGGCGAACGGCAGGTTCACATGCATGCTCTGAATGTTGGCCCAGCCGTGGGCGCGGCAGTCGAAGATACGGTCGTAGGTACGATAAATGGCTTCGTTCTCGTGCAGCCATAGTTGCGTTTCAAGCGCCGGGTTCATCCACGGATGCATGGCGCCGGGCATGAGCCGCGCGCCGAACTCGGCGAGCAGCCCGTCGACGCGCGCAATTTCTTCTTGGAAGCCGGCGGCGAGTCCATCCAGCTGCGCTTGTGGAACCGGATTCTTGACCTCGACGACATGCCGCACGAGTTCGTTGGACCAGTCGATGTCTCCCGCGTCCGCCTTGGTCTCGGCGGCAGCCGCGATCTTGCGCAATATCGCGTCGGCGATCGGCCGAACTGCGAGGCTGTCGCGATCCACGATCATGTACTCCAGTTCGATGCCGAAGGCCGAGAACGCGTTCAGCGGTTCCGCGGCCGCCTTCATGGCAGGCACTGCCTGCGCGCCGCCATCCTGCGCGCAAACACACTCATGACATCAAAATAGAGCGCATCCTTCAGCGCGCCGTCCTCGGCGCCGGCATCGACATTGGGGTTGTCGTTAACTTCGATCACGCAATAGCGGCTGCCCAACTGCTTGATGTCCACCCCGTAGAAGCCATTGCCGATCAGGTTGGCCGCCTTGAGCGCGAGCCTGATGACCTGCGGCGGCGCTTCCTCCAGAGACAGGGCCTCGGTCGCGCCATCCTCGTAGGCGTTCCGTTCGACTTCGTGGCGGATAATTTGCCAGTGGCCAGGCACCATGTGGTACTTGCAGACGAACAATGGGCGACGGTCGAGAATGCCTACGCGCCAGTCGAATTCCGTCGGCACATACTCCTGGGCGACAATCAGCTCCGACTTCTCCAGCAGGCGGCCGACCAGGGCGCGCAACTCGTCTTCCGACTCGGCTTTGGCAACCCCAAGCGAAAGCGAACTATCGGGCTGTTTGAGGACGCAAGGCAGGCCGAGAGCCGGGATGATTTTGTTCACGTTGTCGCGATGCACAAGCAGGGTCTTCGGTATCGGAATGCCGTAGCGCGGCAGCAGTTCGGCCAGATAGACCTTGTTATTGCAGCGCAGGATCGAATCCGGATCGTCGATCACTACCAGTCCCTCAGCCGCGGCGCGCCTCGAAAAGCGGTAGGTATAGTGGTTCAAGAAGGTATTGTCGCGAATGAAGAGGCCGTCGAAATGCCCCAGGCGTACCAAGTCGGAACGATCGATGACTTCGGCCTCGATGCCCACTGCATCGGCGGCCTTTTCGAACTTCGCGATGGCTTTATCGTTGGAGGCCGGATGGGGATTGTCACGATCATGCAGGATCGCCAGATCAAAGCGCGGGCTACGTCGGCGTCGCAATCGCGGCAGGTGGCCGGCGAAATAGCTGCCTGCCGCCGCAACGACGGAATCGTAGTGATTGAGTGGAATGTCGGCGACCGCGATTGGCTTGACGCTCTTCACCTGCCAGCCCCTGTCCGTGCGCGCGAACCGGGCTCGCAGCAAGGGAGCCTGGAACAAGTCAAAGATCTGCCGGCTGAGTGCATCGTAGCGGATTGCGACATTGCGGCCGAAATAGATGCTCAGGGTGAACTCGTCCGCTTTGACTGACGCCAGTGACTTCGCAATCAATTTGTCGAGGCCGGCCGTCATGAGGCGAATCTGATCCTGGGATTGCAAGTCGCCGATGGCGGAGACGCGCGGCAGCGGCTTGTGTCCCCGCGCTTCTGCCTGCAGCGAGACATAGTAGCCGAGACTCTGATAGCGGTACGACTTGCACAGGTTGCAGACCTGTACGACGCGCTCGCTGCCGTAGGCCGGGTCGGTAAGGTAGGCCCGTGCCGCGACGATGCTCACGTCGGGAATTGACAGTGGCCAGTCTTTGGGATTGTCGACGGCGATTATGACGCTCATGGCCGCCGTCCCCCCGGGGGCTGGACGATCAGCAGGTTGGCGTCGTGGGTGACGATACCGAGCAGAATGGCGCCAACGACACGGTCGATGCTGAGCCAGTAGTCGCGTGCAGGTCCATAGGGATGTGGCCCGTAGGGATCCGCCACTTGCACGGTCCGCGCTGGCCGGTCGTAGCCGGAGAGGACGACGAAATGGCCTCCCGGCGTGCCGCGGATGTCGTCTGCGTCGTCCTTCGGGCCATATTCGCGCATCGCGCGATAGAGATAGGTTGAACTGAGTCCGGTAATGATTGGCCACCGGCGCCGCAGCAATCCGTGCAGCAGATAGCGGGTCAGATCCGTTAAACGCAGACGGCCGCCAAGCCGCAGGAACTCGACATAGCCGGCGGTGACTTCCTGCACGCGCTGGTCGTCGATCTTCTCCGCACGCTGCCGCAGCAGGCGCTCGGCAATATCAACCTTGCCGAAAAACCACGAAGGGTCGAACACAGTCAGGTTGAACGTGTAGATGGTCGCCTGGAAACCCTGTTGCAACGCGTCGCAGGCGAGAAACACCGCCACCGTGCCGCCGCGCTCGAACTTGCCGGTGCGGTCGATGATGTCTTGCAGCAGTTCCTCGCGGCCCCAATAGCGATACAGGGCATGCAGGCAGGTGGGGCCGCAGGTGGTTTCGTCCGGCTGCGCCAGCATATTAACGGGTAGGTAGAGGCGGGGCGGCAGCATCGGCTTAGCCTCCCCAGCGGCCAGTTCCTAAGCTCACTTTGGACAAGCCTTGATGTGGGTTCGGCATGGTTGGCCGCAAGGTCGGCGCTCAGGTATCGATTCGTACGCAAACCTTGCCATGCGCCTTGCCCTCCTGCATCCGGCCCTGAGCGGCAGCCACTTGACTCAGGCTCACCACTTCGCCGATGTGCGGAACGATGACCTTGCTGGCGGCCAGTGCTGCCAGTCGTTCGAGCAGTTCGGCATTTGTCTTGAGCAGGAAAGGCACACAGCGTTGCCGGGAGGTGAGCCGCGCCACGAACGCTGCCAGGAACAGCTTTGGCACTGGCATGGTGTTGATATAGACGCCATTGCCAGTCAGGCGCGCCCTAGCACTTGAAAACGTTGCACTGGCGGCAGCATCGAAAATCACGTCAAAGCGTGCATCGCCGCTGAGCCAGTCGTCGGTCTTGTAATCGACAACCTGATCGGCACCGATCGAGCGAACGTAGTCGACATTCGCCGTACTACACACGCCGGTGATGCGCGCCCCGATCGAGCGGGCAAGTTGCACGGCGCTGGTCCCCACGGCACCTGAGGCGCCGGTGATCAGGATCGCCTGTCCCCGCTGGAGTCGCGCAATATCGGAGATGGCCTGCAACGCCGTTCCGGCGGCGACCGGCAAACTGGCGGCCACCTCATCGCTCAGTGCACCAGGGATAGGCGCGATCAGATCAGTTGGGAGGGCGACAAACTGCGCGCACGATCCGAGGCCACCCATCGGATCAACAGAACCGAACACCCGCTGACCCACTGCATAGCCTGTCACATCCGCGCCCAGCGCCGAGATCTCGCCGGCAAAGTCCTTCCCGGTAATGGCTGGGCGTTTGGGGCGGCCAAACATGCGTAACATCCCGCTGCGCAGTTTGAAATCGACGGGATTCAATGCGGCGACACGAACGCGCACCTGGACTTGCCCGTGGGTAGCTTGCGGCAATGGCACTTCACGCAAGGACAAGACAGACTCATCGCCGAAACGTTCGTACATGACTGCCTGCATGTTGGGCCTCTAAGCGTTCGCGCAAGCGGACACTATTCGGTCGTCTTGCCGTCGAAATGTTCCTTATCCGCATCGGCTTCAGCGCGTGTACGGTGCACGACACCGTCACGATGATTCGGTGGCGCGTAGATCGTGTAGAGCTTCATCGGAACACTGCCGGTATTGATAATGTTGTGCCTTGTCCCGGCGGGGACAACGACGGCATAGCCTGCGCCGATCTCCGTCCTGACGCCGTCGAGCACCGCAGCGCCAGTCCCTTCCTCGACACGAAAGAATTGGTCGAGCTTGTGGACTTCCGCCCCGATCTCCTCCTTCGGCCTGAGCGCCATGAGGACCAACTGGCAGTGCTGTGCCGTGTAAATCACCTGTCGAAACTCCTCGTTCTTTACGGCGAGCCCCTCGATGTCTTTGATAAAACCTTTCATGGCGAATCTCCTATGGTTAGTCCAACAGAACAAGCCTTCTCGACGCGCTGGGCGGTCCAGGCCGGTACAGCGGTTTTGTTGCCGACCCGTTACGGTTTCCCGATCTCGGTCAATCGGGTGCGTTGCGGTCGTGACGCACGCCAGGGATTCAAAGCCGACGCGGTGGCCGAAGCGCCGACGCGGTCGTTAGCCCCTCACCGAAGCCCGAAGAACGACAACAAGAAGAGGACGATGACGACCAAGCCGACGATGTAGACGATGCTGTTCATGATCTTTCCCTCTGTTTGGGTTAAGTGACCGAATCCGGTGCCAAAGGGAGATTCGGCAATAACTAATTTCCACCCTACCCGTCTCAGCCCTGCCGCTCTGTGCGCTGACGTACCCAAGCTCGAATAGGGCGTTCGCGCCACGACGATCGCGGGTCCTCGGGCTGCCGGAGCGTCAGCCCGCTTGCACGGTGTGGCAGCGCACAGACGCCATATCTATTCGTCGGCATGCTTCTGGCATCTCGCCATTTCGCGGTTTGCGGGACCAATACGGAGCCCTTCGTGAACAAGCCAAGCGAACAGAATTCGACCAGCGTCACCCCGACGACTCACAACCACGGCAAGAAGCCGGTATTCAGCAGCAAAGCGGCGAGCAAGGACGATCCCAAGCCAACGGCTCAGAGATATACCCTTCACGTCCGGCCAAGAAATGCAATCAACGAAGCTTTGACGCCAATCCCGGCCGACAACCCCGTGAACACGCCGATCACCAAGTAGTCGACGCGGTTCCGGCGCCGCAGCTGCTCAGTCGCGCGCCCAATTGATTTTGTGGAAGGAGGAATACCATGCCGCTCAAGAAAGGATCGAGCAGGTCAATCGTTAGCAGCAACATCAAAACGCTCGTGGAAGACTGGAAGAAGGATGGATCGATCGGCACCAGCCATCCGGCGACAAAGACCAAGGCGATCAAGCAGGCCGTTGCCATCGCGATGAACAAGGCTGGCAATAGCCGCAAGACGTAGCATTGGACTGCCCCAAATGGCAGGCCCTAGCATCGAAAACTGTTGGGATACAAATTGAGCCTGCCCCGCGCAGAACGCAGCAGCCAATTGCCCGAGGGTCCGAATCTTCTTGCGAGAATCTAATGTCATTCTTCCAGCCTCCCGCTCGACGGGTGCAGGGATGCCGAGTATCGCTGGAGATCGGCAACGCGCATCACCGCCTTGCCTCCCGGTTTCAAGATCTTGGGGAAGCCAACCTCTTGCTGGCGGCGATAAATCGTCGCACGGGAGTGGCCAATGATTTTCACTGCGGTCTTGACTGAAACAAGCAGGCGAAAGGGGTCCGGCTCTTGGTTAACACCAAGTAGTGATCGGAAAAGTGACATGATTGCGCTCCACAGCATTTAATGAAGTGCTCGGCGACCTTGTTGGGTCGCGCGAGGAAGCGCTCAGATTTGGTTGGTCGCGCGAGACACGCGCGCTGGTGCTCCAGCCGAGCAGGCCGCAGCCTTCAGCGCCGGTGCGTGCGAGGTGGGCGTTCGGCGGGGATGAGGTCTCTGGATCTAATCGGATCGTTTGCTAAAGACAGCGATGCCGCGACAGCCATTTCGATGCAAACAGTCGAGAGCAATCCAATTATCCTTGCCACACCTCTGCAAATCTGTCCGCGGGCAAGATGTACGACCGTGCTGGCCAAACCGGACATACAAAGGGAAATAGTGCCGGTGTCCCAGCCATAGCTCAGCGCAAAGAGATATGCTATTAGCAAGAAACCCGCAGCGCCGATGATCCACGGCAACTGTCGAAGTAAGTTCGTCGATGCCGTGACTTCGCGATCTTGACTTGCAGTCCAATCGAGATACCTACCGAATCGCGCCAACCTCGACTCAGCACCGGCGTATGCCAGAGTCAAGACAGTGCGTTGCGGTAGGAGGCAAGATGAGAACATGCGAGCATTTTGCAGACTTCCTCGGAGCGGTCAACTCCCGTCTCACCCCATCTCACGTTGGAAGCAATTCATTTTGTATACCCTGCCGTATACCCGGAAGCTCAAAAACGAAAAAGCCGCACTGGGCGGCTTCTCGTAAACACTGATGAATATTGGTCGGGGCGGCGGGATTCGAACTCGCGACCCCTTGCACCCCATGCAAGTGCGCTACCAGGCTGCGCTACGCCCCGACGGGACAAATTGTAGCAGAAGCGAAGGCCTGCCGGGCGCTAGATGCGCAGCAGCTCAATGATTCCAGCCAGTTCGGCGCGCATGGAGAATGCGTCCAGCGTGGCAATACCCTCTGTTTCGGGCGGCGAAGTTTCGATCTTGCCCGGCATGTCGTCGAGACGATTGCGGGCACCGCTGATGGTGAAGCCTTCGTTGTAGAGAAGTTGCCGGATACGGCGAACCAGCAGCACCTCATGGTGCTGGTAATAGCGCCGGTTACCGCGCCGCTTGACGGGCTTGAGCTGGGTAAACTCCTGCTCCCAGTAGCGCAAAACGTGCGGCTTGACGCCACACAGCTCGCTTACCTCGCCAATCGTGAAATACCGTTTGGCCGGGATGGGCGGCAACTCATCCTTCAGGATGCTGGCCATTCAGATGAGCTCCCTCAACGGAGCCCTTGAGTATCTGGCTGGCGTGGAAAGTCACCACGCGACGGGCAGTAATTGGAATTTCCTCGCCGGTTTTTGGGTTGCGACCCGGACGTTGCGGCTTGTCGCGCAACTGGAAATTGCCGAAACCCGACAGTTTGACGCCGTCGCCAGTTTGCAGCGCCGTACGCACTTCGTCGAAAAAAGCTTCAACCATGTCCTTTGCTTCGCGCTTGTTCAAACCGACCTTGTCAAAAAGCAGATCGGCCAACTCGGCCTTCGTCAGCGTCATTACCTGTATTCCCTTTGAATTCTTCTTAACTGCGCAGGGCGCCGCCGAATTCCTTGCCGGCAACCTCAACCAATCCAGCCACCGCCGAGTCGACCTCGGCGTCCCCCAAAGTTCGTTCAGTATGTTGCATAACTATCCGGAACGCAAGGCTTTTTTCCTTATCCGATAGTCCCTTGCCTTGGTACAAATCGAACAATTTGACGTCCTGAACAATGGCTGGCGCGGCCTTCCGCAAAGCGGCCAGCAGGGGTGCCAGAGGCTGCTCGCGCGCAACCGTCAACGCCAGATCTCGGGTAACCGCCGGGAAGCGGGACACTTCCCGGTACGCCGGCATGACCGATGCCAACCACGTAGCCAGTTCAACCTCGAATACCACGGGCACCGCCCCAAGTTCATATTTCTGTACCCACTGCGGGTGCAGTTCGCCAATGACGCCGACTTCACGACCGGCGACCGTGATGCTGGCCGAACGGCCGGGGTGCAGGGCCGGGTGCGCAGCCTTGTCGAAAACGATGGCCTGCGGTGCCAGGAACGCTTCGAGGTCGCCCTTGACGTCGAAGAAGTCGACATTGCGAGCCGGTGCGCCCCATTGCTCGGGTAGGACGGTTCCAGCCCAGAGACCGCCAACCTGTAGCGGCTGATGGAAGCCGTCGACGGGCTGGCCCGCGGAATCGCGCTTGAACACGCGGCCGATCTCGAACACGCGCACTCGCTCGGTCTGGCGCTTGCGGTTGGCCGCCAGGGCACCGACGAGCCCGCCGATCAGCGTGCTGCGCATGACGCCCATCTGGCTGGCGATGGGATTGGCCAACTGGATCGGCGCCGGGTTGCCGGCAAAATCCAATTCCCAAGCCGCCTCGACGAAACTGAAGGTGACGACCTCGAAGTAGCCGCGTTCGGCCAGCAGATGTCGCACGGCCATCGGGCCACGGCGCTGCTCGGGCAGCGGCAGCATGGCCAACTGCGCCTTCGGCGGCGCCGCCGGAATGTTGTCGTAACCGTGCACGCGGGCGATTTCCTCGATGAGATCCTCTTCGATCTCCATGTCGAAGCGGTGCGACGGCGGCGTGATGACGAAATCATCGCCCTGCCGGTGGCAAGCCGTCCCCAAGCCCTGTAACAGATTGCCGATCTGGTCGGCGGACAAGTCGATGCCGAGCACCCTCACGGCGCGCGAGGTGCGCAGGCGCACCGGCTTGCGCGCGGGCAGATGATCGGGCGAGACGGCCTCGGTCACCGGTCCCGGCCGGCCGCCGCAGATGTCGACGATCAATTGCGTCGCGCGTTCGATGGCGCGGCGTTGCAAATCAAAGTCCACGCCGCGTTCGTAACGATGCGAGGCGTCCGAGGAGAAACCGAGTGCGCGCGCCTTGCCGGCGATGGCGGTCGGCGTGAAGAAGGCGCACTCAAGGAACAAGTCGCTCGTCGTGTCGTTGATGCCCGAATGTTCGCCGCCCATGATGCCGGCCAGGCCCAGCGGCTTGGCATCGTCTGCGATCAGCGCGGTATCTGCTGAGGGCGTGACGGTCTGCTCGTTGAGCAGCAGCAGTTGTTCGCCGGCTTTTGGATAGCGCACATGGATGGCGCCCGAGAGTTCCGCGTCGTCGAAGGCATGGAGCGGTTGACCAAGTTCGAGCATGACGTAGTTGGTGACGTCGACCAGCGCAGAAATGGAGCGAACCCCGCAACGCTCGATGCGCTGCTTCATCCAGTCCGGCGTCGGCGCCTTGGCATTGACGCCGCGGACGATGCGGCCGCAATAGCGCGGGCAGACGTCGCCGGCGTCGAGCACGATGCCACGAGTGTCCTGATGGACTGCCGCGATCGGCTCGATGGCCGGCAGCGTCAGCGTCGCACCGGTCAGCGCCGCCACTTCGCGGGCGATGCCGGTCAGCGACAGACAATCGGCGCGGTTGGGCGTCAGCTTCAGCGTGATCAGCATGTCGTCGAGGCTCAGATACTCGCGGATGTCGCGGCCGATCGGCGCATCGGCCGGCAGCGCCATCAGGCCGCCGTGATCTTCCGACAAGCCCAGTTCACGTGCCGAGCAGAGCATGCCGAAACTCTCAATGCCGCGCACCTTGGCTTTTTTGATTTCGATGCCGGGCAACTTGGCGCCGACCAGGGCGCACGGAACGAGCATGTCAGGCGCCACGTTCGGCGCACCGCAGACGATTTGCAGAACGCCATGCTCGCCAGTGTCAACCTTGCACAGTTTGAGTTTATCGGCGTCGGGATGCTTTTCGGTGGTCAGCACGCGGGCAACGACCACGCCCTGAAAGTCAGTCGCGGCGGTACGCCGCTCTTCGACTTCGAGACCGGCCATAGTCAGCAGGTGACAAAGCTCATCGGTCGACAGCGGTGGATTGACGAGGGCGCGCAGCCAGGATTCGGGAAATTGCATGGCGGCTACTGAAACTGGGAAAGAAAACGCAAATCGCCTTCGAAGAACAGGCGCAAATCGTTGATGCCGTAGCGGAGCATGGTCAACCGGTCCGGCCCCATGCCAAAAGCGAAGCCGGTGTACTTTTCCGGATCGATGCCGCCGAAGCGCAACACGTTCGGATGCACCATGCCGCAGCCGGCGATCTCCAGCCAGCGACCTTCGAGCGCGCCGGACATGAAAGCGACGTCGATTTCCGCCGACGGTTCGGTGAATGGGAAGAATGAAGGCCGGAAACGGACTTTCAGGTCATCGCTTTCGAAGAAGCGACGCAGGAAATCGGCGACGACGCCTTTCAGGTCGGCAAAGCTGACGTTCTCGCCCACCCACAGACCTTCGACCTGATGGAACATCGGCGAGTGAGTTGCGTCGGAGTCGACACGATAGACGCGGCCTGGCGCGATGACGCGGATTTCCGGCATCGTTGCTAGGTGGCTGTACTTCGCCACATGGGCCTGCATATAGCGGATCTGTACCGGGCTGGTATGCGTGCGCAGTAGCACGTCTTCCTGCACCTTGCCGGCTTCGTCGAGCAGGTAGAAGGTGTCGTGCATGGAGCGCGCGGGGTGCTTCTCGGGCGTATTCAGCGCCGTGAAGTTGTGCCAGTCGCCTTCGATCTCGGGACCGTCGGCAACCTCGAAACCAATCGAGCGAAATAACTGTTCGATGCGTTCGAGACTACGCGTAACCGGATGCAATGCGCCGCGGCTTTGCGCGCGGCCCGGTAGCGTGACGTCAAGCGCCTCGGCTGCCAACTGAGCTTCGAGTTGCCCCTGCCGCAACGCATCCCGACGTGCCGCCAAGGCTGACTCTACGGCCTGCTTGGCGACGTTGATGGCGGCGCCGGCGCTCTTGCGCTCTTCGGGTGGCAATTTGCCGAGCCCCTTCAACAAGACGGTCAGTGAACCATCCTTGCCGAGATAACGCGCCTTGGTTTCTTCGAGCTTCGCGGACTCGGCGGCCCTGGCGAACTCACTGATGGCTTCGGTGACGAGTTGTTCGATGTTTTCCATGGCGGAAAGAAAAAGGGGGAAGCGAAGGCCTCCCCCTGTTCTCAAGCTGGTTCGTGCTAAATGCTGGATCAGCCCAACAGGTTACGCCAAGTGGGCCTTGGCCTGATTCGCCAAGGCGGCAAACGCCGGCTTGTCGAACAC
>PMIH01000251.1:1897-5964 GCA_003158255.1 Rhodocyclaceae bacterium | reverse complement strand
CATCGGGTCTTGCAGGATCACCGAAGCGATCACACGGCCGTTGGCGTATTCGGCGTTGGCACGCAGCTTTTCCAATTCGGTTACGGTGTGCCTGAGCACAGGCAACTGCGCCCGGCTGAAGTAGGCCACCCAGCCATCGAGATCGGGGAAGGGTACGTCGATCATATCTGTGAGTGGGTGTCTCGGATCAACAGCGATTAAATGCAATCTTCGCATTATCGCCGCGAGCGGCGCACTATTGAGCGTGGAAAGGCACGAAAAAGAAGGGCCCGGTGCACTTGATGTTGCTCGGGGGAATCGCTAAAATGCTGGGTTCTACAACCTTGCCCCACCCGAAACGCATGCGGGGGGGCTGATCTGAAACAAGCCATAAGGAGATCGCATGCGACATTACGAAATCGTATTTATCGTCCATCCGGACCAATCTGAGCAAGTTCCAGCCATGATTGAGCGCTACAAGGCGCTCGTTACCAGCCACGGCGGCGCCGTACACCGTCTTGAGGACTGGGGCCGTCGGCAGATGGCCTATCCGATCCAGAAAATGCATAAAGCCCACTATGTTCTGATGAATATCGAAGGCGACGGTGCGACTCTGGCCGAACTGGAGAACTCCTTCAAGTTCAATGATGCGGTGCTGCGGCACCTGACTATCAAGGTGAGCAAGGCGGTCACCGCGCCGTCGCCGATGATGAAGGAAGAAAAGTCCAGGTCGTTTACTTCCTCACCGGTGAATGAAGTGAAACCGGAGGTTGTTGTCGCCGCTGAATGAAAACGGCAGAGTGGTGAATCGGGTCGAATTGACCGGACAACTACTCGCGAGAGGCCCACTGCGCCATACCCCCGCAGGCACTTCCGTTATCGAGTTTAGTCTCGGTCATGTGTCGGAGCAGGAAGAAGCGGGAACGATGCGGCGAGTGGAGTGCGAAATGGCCTGCGTGGTGTTGGGTGTTCCGGCCGGTCTTCTGAACGTCGCAAGGCTGGGTGATCAGCTTGCTGTCACCGGATTTGTCGCCGCGAAAAGTGTCAAGAGCCGAACGCCCGTGCTGCATGTGAAAGATATCGAATTTCAGGAAGGAAACGAAAATGGCATTCAAACCTAAGAGCAAAATGGCTGGCAAGAAGAAGGACGACAAGGGTCGCAGCCTCTTCAAGCGCCGCAAGTTCTGCCGCTTCTCTGCCGAGAAGATCGAGGAGATCGACTACAAGGATGTCGACTTGCTCAAGGACTTCATCAGCGAAAACGGCAAGATCATGCCGGCGCGCATTACCGGCACCAAGACCGGTTATCAGCGCCAACTGTCCACTGCCATCAAGCGCGCTCGCTACCTGGCGCTGATGCCCTACACCGACCTGCACTAAGGAGAGGCCACCATGCAAGTGATTCTGATGGACAAAGTGGTGAACCTCGGCGGCCTCGGCGACATCGTCAAGGTCAAGGACGGTTATGCCCGCAATTTTCTGATCCCGCAAGGCAAGGCCAAGCGCGCCACGGCAGAGAACAAGAAAGTGTTCGAGGCCAAGCGTGCCGAGTTGGAAAAGGCGCAAGCCGAAAAGTTGGTCGCCGCCCAGGGTGTCGCCGGCAAGCTTGAAGGATTGAGCCTCCAGCTTACCCGCAAAGCGGGTGTCGACGGCCGCTTGTTCGGTTCGGTCGGCAATGCCGATATTGCGGAGGCACTCGCTGCGCAGGGTATCGAAATCGAGAAGTCCACTATTCGCCTGCCGCTTGGCCCGATGAAACAACTGGGCGAGAACCAGGTTGAGATTGCCTTGCACTCGGATGTTGTGGCGACTGTCACGGTAATCATTGCTGCTGAGTGATATTTCGGTAGCGCCGAGGTGAATCAAAAGGGCCGCAATGCGGCCCTTTTGATTTGAAATGCTCGCTTGTCGACACCTTCATCGCCAGACGTATACTGGTGGCCAATTTGAATTGGTGCCCTTGTTTGCCGTGTTCCTGATCTTCTACAGCATTGGCATGCTCTCCGTGTATCGCAGTGCCGGGATGTTCCTTGCCTGGAAGAAATGCCGTGACCATTGACGTGAGCCGGAGTTCGGTTGCGGTTTCCGTCGTTAGCCACGGCCATGGCGAGATGCTGTCGGCTTTGATCGTCCAGCTTCGGGCTTGTCCGGAAGTCGGGCAGATCATCGTGACGCGCAACGTGCCCGAGGAGATGCCATGCGTTGCCGACGAACTGGTCAGCGTGATCGAGAACGTGGCCAGCAAAGGGTTTGGCACCAATCACAATGCTGCGTTTCGTGAGAGTCGGCAGCCGTATTACTGCGTGCTAAACCCGGACATTGAGCTGGTCGGGAATCCATTTCCGTCATTGTTAAGCTGCATGGATGAGGCGCGTGCCGGCATGGTGGCGCCGCTGATTTTGTCGCCGACGGGTGCACTGGAAGACGGTGCCCGGTATTTCCCCACGCTGAAGTCGCTTGCCCGCAAGGCGTTGGGAGGAACGGATGGCCGCTATTCGATAGTGCCGAACCAGGCACCGATATCTCCTGACTGGGTGGCCGGAATGTTCATGCTGTTTCGGTCCGGCGACTTTGCGCGGCTCGGTGGTTTCGATGAACGCTACTTCCTGTACTACGAAGATGTGGATATCTGCGCAAGAGCCTGGCAGGCGGGCATGAAGCTCGTGGTGTGTCCATCCGTTTCGGCCATTCACGACGCGCGCCGAGCGAGCCGGAAGAATTTTCGCCACTTGCGCTGGCACTTCGCAAGCATGGTGCGCTACCTTCTTTCGTGCCGCGGGAGGCGCTGATGACGGTGCTGATCACGGGGGCGTCCGGTTTCATCGGCACTCGCCTTGTTCAACCCGGTGATCGCGTTCTCGCGCGTGCCGGGAGCAGCATGGCGGGCGCGGTCGGCGGCGATTTGCTGGATGCGCTTTCTCTGGCAAAGGCGTGCGCGGACATGGATACGGTTTTTCATTGTGCCGGTTATGCCCATGCGTTCGCGTCGTCGGATTCCGAGCGCCATTGGCGCGTCAATTTCGAAGGAACCCGCGATTTGGTCAACGCGGCAGGGGCGGCAGGCGTTAAGCGCTTCGTGTTTCTCTCCAGCGTCAAGGCGATGGCCGAGCCGGGCGACGAGTGCGTCGACGAGGATTGGCCCGGTGAGCCGGATTCTTCCTATGGTTGCGCCAAACGGGCGGCGGAGGATGCGGTGTTGGCGGCAGGCGTCAAGTACGGTATGCATGTAGTGAACTTGCGGCTGGCGATGGTGTACGGTCGCGGTGGGCGCGGCAATCTGGAGCGCATGTCGCGCGGCATTCGTGCCGGTTGGTTTCCGCCACTGCCGGAGACGGGCAACAAACGTTCGCTGGTACATGTGGCTGATGTGGTGGCGGCGATGCGCCTCGTCGCCGATGCGCCGGCGGCGAATGGACGCACGTACATTGTCGCCGACGCGCGAGCGTATTCGGGTCGGGAGCTTTACGACGCCTTGCGCGGCGTACCACCACGACTGACAATGGGCCGGCGGCAGCCGGCAAGTACTGCCAATGCGCAGCCTGACTCGTTGGACGCCGAAGGGGGCACTTTCAACTGGAGCGTGCCGGCGCCGTTGCTGCGGGCGGGCGGATGGTTGGGAGACGTTGTCGGTGAGTTGTTGAATCGACCGCTGCCGGTGAATTCCGCGGTAATCGATCGCCTGTTGGGCTCGGCATGCTATTCGCCTGCGCGGATAGAGCGCGAACTGGGGTGGCGGGCGTACGTGGGACTGGCAGCGGGCGTGCGTGAGATGCTTGGGGACGAGGAATAGTGAAGCGCCTTTTCGACCTTTCGCTTGCGACATTGGCAGCGGCCGTGCTGGCCTTGCCGATCCTTGTCGTCGCGCTGCTCGTGCGCGCCACGACGCCGGGTCCCGCGCTTTACTGGTCCGACCGGGTGGGTGCCGGCAACAAGATCTTCCGCATGCCCAAGTTCAGGACGATGCGTGTCGGTACGCCGGCTGTGGCGACGCATAAGCTCGCAGCTCCGGAAACATACCTGACGCCGATCGGCGGTTTGCTCCGCCGGACGAGCCTCGACGAACTGCCGCAGCTTTGGAGCATTCTGAA
>PMIH01000251.1:0-1865 GCA_003158255.1 Rhodocyclaceae bacterium | reverse complement strand
GGTGTGTCACACTGATTGCCAACGCCGACATGAACCCACGCACGCTCGTTGCATTCCTGCACGACCTCGCAGCTACCGTGCTGATGTGGTTGCTTGCCTACATGATTCGCTTCAACCTCGACGTCCCGGCGGAGTTTCTCGGAACCGCCGCGTGGGCCCTGGTTTGGGTCTTGCCCATCTACGTGGCGATCTATCTCAAGTTTGGCTTGTATCGCGGCATTTGGCGCTACGCCAGCATGGACGATTTGCGCCAACTGCTGATTGCGGTGAGCATCGGAGCGGGGGTGACCGTCGGTGTCGCGTTCTTGATGAGGCCGTCGGGTATCCCGCGTTCGGTGTTTGTTTTGCACCCCATGCTGCTGCTTCTGATGATGGCGGGCGACCGCTATTTATACCGGGCCTGGAAGGACGGCTACCTCTTTGGTGGCACCGTCGGCAAGGGGTTGCCCGTCGTGGTACTCGGCGCTGGAAACGCGGCGGCCGGGTTGATCGGGGAATTGGCACGCAGCAGCCAATGGCGCATCGTCGGTTTGTTCGATGACAACCCCAGCAAGCACGGCCGGAGTATTGGCGATGTGCGGATCTTCGGGGCGATCAAACAATTGCCAGATTATGTCCAGCGACTGGAAATGCAACACGCCATCATCGCGATGCCAGCGGCAACCGTCGCCCAGCGCCGGCGTGCCGCCGAGCATGCGGCCAACGCCGGCTTGTCGGTATTCACGCTGCCCGCATCATCCGACATTCTGGCCGGCCGCGTTTCGATTTCCCAAGTGCGCCGGGTCGAACTGGAAGACCTGCTCGGCCGCGACCAGGTTCAACTCGACTCTGAAGGTTTGCACCGCCTGTTGACCGACAAGGTGGTGATGATTACCGGTGCCGGCGGTTCCATCGGTTCTGAACTGGCCCGCCAGATTGTTCATTTCTCGCCGCGGCTACTGGTATTTTTCGAGCGATCCGAATTTGCGCTCTATACGGTTGGGCAGGAGTTCGCCGGTCACCCGGTTGCTTGCGTGGTCGGCGACGTGACTGATGCCGGACAAGTGGATGCCGTGTTCAGCCGATACCGGCCCGACGTCGTCTTCCACGCCGCCGCCTACAAGCATGTGCCGCTGATGGAGAACGACAACGCGTGGTCGGCGGTGCGCAACAATGTGCTGGGGACCTATGTTCTGGCCTCGATGGCCGTCAAGCATGGTGCCGGAGACGTTGTCCTGGTTTCCACCGACAAGGCGGTGAATCCGACCAATGTCATGGGTGCCAGCAAACGGCTGGCCGAAATGGTTTGTCAGACGATGCAGCGGCAAAGCACGGCAACCCGCTTCATCATGGTTCGTTTCGGCAATGTGCTGGGCTCCTCCGGCAGCGTGATTCCGAAGTTCCGCGAGCAGATCGCCAAGGGTGGTCCGGTGACGGTGACGCACCCGGAGGTCACCCGCTACTTCATGCTGATTCCCGAAGCGGCGCAGCTTGTGCTTCAGGCTGGACTGATGGGGCAGGGTGGCGAGATATTCGTGCTCGACATGGGCGAGCCGGTGAAGATCGCCGATCTCGCGCGCGACATGATCCGCTTGTCCGGGTTCTCCGAAACGGACATCCGTGTCGAGTTCACGGGCCTGCGTCCAGGCGAGAAGCTGTACGAGGAGTTGCTCGCCGACGGTGAGGCGACGCTGCCGACACCGCATCCAAAATTGCGCATCGCGCGGGCAACGGCATTGCCGGAGCCGACCTGGTTGGCCGATCTGGTCGCCTGGTTGCAAGCGCCGGTGCGCCCGGAAACAGAGGTCAAGGCGGCGCTGCAGCAGCAAATTCCGGAATATCGGCCGGCCATTCATTGAGCGGAAATGACGACGGGGACACAGTCG
>PMIH01000079.1 GCA_003158255.1 Rhodocyclaceae bacterium | reverse complement strand
GTCGAACGGATAAACGCTGACGCCAACGCTGGCGGAAACGCTGACGAATTGATCGGCGATCGCGACCGGTTGCGCAATCGACTCGAGAACCCGTTGCAGGGCACCCTCGCATTCATCGATCCGTTCCAGATCGAGCAGCAGAAGAACAAACTCGTCGCCGCCAAGACGCGCCACCGTGTCGCCGGCGCGCAGGCATCCTTTCAGGCGTTCGGCCATTTCAATTAGCAGACGGTCGCCGGCCTCGTGGCCCCAGGTGTCGTTGATCGGTTTGAAACCATCCAGATCGAGGTAGCAGATCGCCATCAATCGTCCGGAGCGGCTGGTCTGCACCAACGCCTGCCGCAGGCGATCGGCCAGCAAGACGCGATTCGGTACACCGGTCAGTGCATCGAAGTGCGCGCTCCTTTCGAGCTTTTCCTCCACCCGCTTCAGTTCGGTGACATCCGTAACCACCGCATGCAAGGCTGGGCCGTTCCAGTCGATGGTCCGGGTCGCGAGCCGCCAATGGCGCAATTCACCGCCGCGAGTGATGACGCGGCATTCGAAGCCGTCCGGGACCGTCTCGCCAGACATCCGGCGCCGATGCTGCTCGGCGGCTTTCTCGCGATCCTCCTCGGCAACGAAGGGCAGGAACGAATGCCCGAGCGTTTCCGCCTCGGAGTAGCCGACCAGCGACTCCAGCGCGGGATTGATGAACTTGATCACGCCGTCTTGGACGATCAGAACACCCAGCGGAGAATCTTCCACGAACTGCCGGTAGCGCGCCTCCGATTCCTTGAGCGCCCGCTCTGTCGCCTTCATGACCGTGAGATCGGTCATCGCACCGACGTAGCCGGTCGTTCGGCCAGCCACATCCCGGACGGGGCCGATCTTCATCAACAGGGGAATATTCCGGCCGTCCTTGGTTCGACGAATCCGTTCTCCCTCGAACTGTTCGCCAATCAGGGAGTTGTCATCGGGGCAATCGCCAGCGAGCGTATCTTCCGTCGGCATCAGCAACGACACGTGATGTCCCTTGACCTCTGCCAGCCGGTAGCCGAACAAGCGCTCGAACGCCGGATTCACGTACTGGAAATCGAAAGCTACATCCAGCACCGCAATCGCTTCGGAGCACTGCCGCAGCGCCTCGGTCTCCTCGGAAAGACGTTCCTGGAGACGATTGAAACTCTCCACCAGACGGGCGACTTCATCGTGACCCGTCACCGGCAGCGCATGCAGCGGTGACTTGCCGAGGGAAATATCGTCGAAGGTCGCCGCCGCGCGCACCAGGGGATGCAGCGCCCGGCGCAGGAAGAGAGCCGCCATGGCGCCAACCAGAATCGAGAGTGCGACCGAGCCACCGAACACCAGCGCCCGCAGTTCGCGCACCGGCGCCAGGGCTTCCTTGGTCGCCAGCCGGGAGACCACTATCCAATCAGCCAGGGGAACTCTCCGGGCTGACACCAACTCTTCCACGCCTTCCGAGTTCACTGCCACTCCAGAGCCTTCGTAGCCGGTCATGTAGCGGTCATGCATGACGTCCTGTCCCGGCGTCGGCAGCGCCTTCAGGACAAACCGCGGCTGCGTCCCGGCAATCACCAACCCTTGCTGGGGCGCGATGACCAGAAAATCCCCCTGCGTCTCGCGCGGTCTGGTGATCAGGTCCAGAAAGTTCGGCGAATCGACGGTAGTCACGCCGGCAACAATGGCGAGCAGCCGTCCGTCGGCACTCTTGACCGGAACGGCCATCACCACCACGGCCTTGCTGCTGAACCGGCCGATTCTGGGTGGCCCAACCATCGGCAGACCGGTCTCGGCAACGTCCTTGAACGGTGACAGACGATAGGGCGTGGTCCGCCGCCCCGCCAAGGCCGGATAGTCGCCAAAGGCACCCGACAGGTCCGGTTTGACGATGATCAGACCGAGATCGAACAGGTTGTACACAGCGCGCCTGTCTTCGAGGAAGGCGGTCAAAGCCTCCGAATTATCGACAGACTGAATCGGAAAGCGTTCGGCAACCTTGCTCAACGCCCCAAGTCGCAAGCGGATCTTGCTGTCGATATCCTCGGCCATGTAGCGAACGGTCGCGTACTGCTGGCCGGCCAGCAAGCTGGTCAATTTATCCCGTTGAGAGAAATCGACGAGAATCGCCAAGGTCCACAGGCTGACGATCAGCACGCCCACCACCAGCAGGGTCAGACGCGTCTGTAGACTGGACATTGAGCGATGTAGCATGACCGCGAGTATGTGCTGGCGCCGGCATTATGGATGAGCAACAGCCATATTATGCCGATGGGAATCGTCTAGCGATAGTGTCGCTCAATGCCCGGTTCCACCCACGGTGAGCCCGTCGATCCGCAGCGTTGGCTGGCCGACACCGACCGGCACGCTCTGGCCTTCCTTGCCGCAGGTGCCGACGCCGGGATCGAGCCGCATATCGTTGCCGATCATCGAGACGCGCTTGAGCACATCCGGGCCGTTGCCGATCAGCGTCGCCCCCTTTACCGGCGCGGTAATCTTCCCGTTTTCGATCAGGTAGGCTTCCGCCGTCGAGAAAACGAACTTGCCGCTGGTGATGTCGACCTGGCCACCGCCGAAGTTGGCGGCATAG
>PMIH01000147.1 GCA_003158255.1 Rhodocyclaceae bacterium | reverse complement strand
GGTCGGCGTGGGTACCGTGGCGGCAGGCGTCGCCAAGGCCAAGGCAGATCATGTCCTGATTTCCGGTTTCGACGGTGGCACCGGCGCTTCGCCGATCTCGTCGATCAAACATGCCGGCACCGTCTGGGAGCTCGGTCTCGCCGAGACGCAACAGACGCTGGTGCTGAACCGCCTGCGCGGCCGTATCCGCGTGCAGGTCGATGGCCAGCTGAAGACCGGCCGCGATGTGATCGTTGGCGCGCTGCTGGGCGCCGACGAATTCGGTTTTGCCACTGCGCCGCTGGTTGTCGAAGGCTGCATCATGATGCGCAAGTGTCACCTCAACACCTGTCCGGTCGGCGTCGCCACGCAGGACCCGGTGCTGCGCAAGCGCTTCACCGGCCAGCCCGAGCACGTGGTCAATTTCTTCTTCTTCGTCGCCGAGGAGGCCCGCCAGTTGATGGCGCAGATGGGCATCCGCAAGCTCGACGACCTGATCGGCCGCACCGACCTGCTCGACATGCAGCATGGCGTCGAGCACTGGAAGGCCAAGGGTCTCGACTTCTCGAAGATCTTCCACATGCCGGCGACGGGCGGTGATGTCGCGCGCAGTCATTGCGAAACACAGGACCACAATCTCGGTCCGGCGCTGGATCACCAGCTGATCGCGAAGGCGAAGCCGGCTTTGGAGCGCGGCGAGAAGGTCGCATTCGACATGCCGGTCAGGAATGCCAATCGCACCGTCGGCACCATGCTGTCGAATCAAGTAGCGATTCGCTACGGCCATGCTGGCCTGCCGGACGACACCATCCACATCCGCCTGTCCGGTATCGCCGGCCAGAGCTTTGGTGCTTTCCTTGCACGCGGCATTACGCTCGAACTGAGTGGCGAGGCCAATGACTACGTTGGCAAGGGTCTGTGCGGCGGCAAGATCATCGTCAAACCGCCGAAGGCATTCAAGGGCAATCCGAGCGAAAACATCATCGTCGGCAATACCGTGCTCTACGGTGCCATCGAGGGCAATGTGTATTTCCGCGGCGTCGCCGGCGAACGCTTCTGCGTGCGCAACTCCGGTGCCACGGCCATTGTCGAGGGCACCGGCGACCATTGCTGCGAGTACATGACCGGCGGCACGGTGGTGGTGCTAGGCCAGACCGGCCGCAACTTCGCCGCCGGAATGTCGGGCGGCGTGGCCTACGTGCTTGACGAAGATGGCACGTTCGAGAAGCGTTGCAACCAGGCCATGGTGACGCTGGAGAAAGTGCTGTCCGCCGCCGAACAGGCCGACGATGGCTCGCGCCACAACGGCATTGCCGACGAGACGCAGCTGAAGTCACTGGTCGAGAAACACCAGTTGGAGACCGGCAGCGAACTGGCCAGGCGCATTCTTGCCGAGTGGTCTGCGTACCGCGCCAAGTTCGTCAAGGTATTCCCGAACGAGTATCGCCGCGCCCTGAAGGAGATGGCGGCTTCGCAACAGAAGGAGGCCGCATAATGGGCAAGCCTACGGGATTCCTCGAATTCCAGCTTCAGGCCGAGGGCTACGGACCGGTCGAGCAGCGTCTGAAGAGCTATCGGGAGTTTGTTGCTCATCTCACCGACGACCAGGCCAAGGTGCAAGGTGCGCGCTGCATGGATTGCGGCATTCCCTTCTGCAACAACGGTTGCCCGGTGAACAACAACATCCCGGACTTCAACGACGCGGTGTACAAGGGTAACTGGCGCGAGGCGATCGACATCCTGCACTCGACCAACAACTTCCCCGAGATGACCGGCCGCATTTGCCCTGCGCCGTGCGAATCCGCTTGCACGCTCGGCATCAATCTCGAACCGGTCGGCATCAAGTCGCTGGAACACGCCATCATCGACAAGGCTGGCGAGAACGGCTGGGTGGTGCCGCAACCGGCTGCCACAAAGACCGGCAAGAAAGTGGCCGTCGTCGGTTCCGGCCCGGCGGGTCTGGCCTGCGCCCAGCAACTGGCGCGTGCTGGCCACGACGTCACCGTGTTCGAAAAGAACGATCGCGTCGGCGGCCTGATGCGCTACGGCATTCCCGACTTCAAGCTCGACAAGCGACTGATCGACTGGCGCGTCGCGCAGATGGCGGCCGAGGGCGTCACGTTCCAGACGAAGACCCTCGTCGGCAAGGACATGCCGAAGGGTGTCGTCAATGATGCCGCCAAGGTACTGCCGGCATCAAAGCTGATGAAGGAATTCGATGCCGTGGTCCTGGCGGGAGGTTCCGAGACGCCACGCGACCTGCCGGTTCCCGGCCGCGCCCTGGATGGCGTGCACTACGCGCTCGAATTCCTGATTCCGCAGAACAGGCAGGTTGCCGGCGGCAAGAAGAACCCGATCAACGCGGCCGGCAAGCACGTCGTGGTGATCGGCGGCGGCGACACCGGTTCCGACTGCGTCGGTACCTCCAACCGTCATGGCGCTGCCTCGGTGACCCAGTTCGAACTACTGCCCAAGCCGCCCGCGACCGAGAACAAGCCCATGGTCTGGCCTTACTGGCCGACCAAGTTGCGCACTTCTTCGTCGCACGACGAGGGTTGCGCGCGGGACTGGTCGATCGCGACCAAGGAGTTCATCGGCGAGAAGGGAAAGCTGAAAGCACTCCAGTGCGTGCGCCTCGACTGGCAAGNNCGGCAATGCTGCTGCGGATACCGACGAGTACTCGACCAATGTTGCCAAGGTATTTGCCGCCGGTGACGTCCGCAGAGGGCAATCTCTGGTGGTCTGGGCGATCCGCGAAGGCCGGCAGTGTGCCCGGGCGGTGGACGAGTTCCTGATTGGCGAGTCGCTGCTGCCGCGGTGAAGCCATGAACGTCGTCATCCTCGCCGCCGGCAAGGGCAAGCGCATGCGCTCCGACCTGCCCAAGGTGCTGCACCCGATCGCCGGCAAGCCGATGCTGGCCCATGTGCTGGCTACCGCCCGCAAACTGGGTGCCGGCCGCATTTGCGTCGTCTACGGGCACGGTGGCGAGCAGGTGCGCGAAGCGCTGGCCGCGGATGATCTGACCTGGGCGAAGCAGGAGCCGCAACTCGGTACCGGCCACGCCGTACTTCAGGCGCTGCCGTACCTTGATCCCGCGGCGCCGACGCTGGTGCTCTATGGCGACGTGCCGCTGATCCGTGCCGAAACGCTGGCGCGGCTGTTGAAAGTCAGTCGTGGTGGTACGCCGGCATTGCTGACGGTCAAGCTGCCCAATCCGAAAGGCTATGGCCGCATCGTTCGCGCCAATGGCAAGGTCACGCGCATCGTCGAAGAGAAGGATGCCGACGATGCCGAGCGCGCCATCGACGAAGTGAACACCGGCATCCTCGTTGCGCCCACCGCGGCGCTGGCGCGTTGGCTGCCCGGCCTGGGCAACAGCAACGCGCAGGGCGAGTACTACCTCACCGACATCGTTGCTCTGGCTGTTGGCGAGGGCATGACGGTCGATGCAACGCAACCCGACCACGCCTGGGAAGTGGAAGGCGTGAACAGCAAGGTGCAACTGGCGACGCTGGAACGCATCCACCAGCGCAACATCGCCGAGACATTGATGGACGATGGCGTCACGCTGGCCGATCCGGCGCGCATCGACGTGCGCGGCCAACTCGCCTGTGGCCGCGATGTGGCGATCGATGTCAATTGTGTGTTCGAAGGTACCGTGGCGCTGGAAGACGGCGTCAGCATCGGCCCCAACTGCGTGCTGAAGAACGTCGTCGTCAAGGCCGGCGCCCGCCTGCATGCCTTCTGCCATCTCGAAGGCGCGGAAGTGGGTCCGCAAAGCGTCGTTGGCCCGTATGCCCGCTTGCGCCCCGGTGCG
>PMIH01000053.1 GCA_003158255.1 Rhodocyclaceae bacterium | reverse complement strand
CCGCATCGGCGGCCTGTCCACGGCCGAATTGATCCGCAAGGCGCGGGACGACGGCAAGATCAAGGCGGTAGTGCTGCGGGTCAACTCTCCGGGCGGCAGCGCCTTCGGCTCCGAACTGATCCGCCGCGAACTCGAACTCACCCGCGCAGCCGGCAAGCCGGTGGTGGTTTCCATGGGCAGCGTTGCAGCTTCTGGCGGTTACTGGATCGCCATGGCGGCCGACGAGGTCATCGCCGACCCCGCGACCATCACCGGATCCATTGGCGTATTCGCCATGTTGCCGACCGCCGATAGGGCAATGGAAAAGCTTTCGATCAGCACTGGCGGCGTTACCACCACCTGGCTGGGTAGCGCCTACGACCCACGTCGGCCGCTCGATCCGCGCTTCGCCGATCTGGTCCAGGGCTCTGTCGCCAAGATCTACGGCGACTTCACGACCCTGGCCGCCAAGGCCCGCAACACGACGCCAGAAAAGATCGATGCCGTGGCCCAGGGGCGCGTCTGGACTGGAGCTCAGGCGCAGGAACGGGGCTTGGTGGATAACACTGGCAGCTTCGTGGATGCCCTAGACAGCGCGCGCAAGCGCGCCAAGTTGCCGGAAGACGTGCGCGTCGCTTACATCGAACCGGATCTCGGCAACTTTGAGCGGCTGATGGCAGGTTGGGGCGCCGAGGCGACGCGGCTGGTCGCCGAACGCTTGGGCCCGGATATGTTGCCGGCCGCACTGCCGACTGGCGTGATTGGCGAGGCGACCAAGGAACTGGTCTGGCTGGCGGAAATGCGCGAACGCTCGCCGATTGGCATGCCATTTATGGCGCTGACCCACTGCTTCTGTGGACGTTGAACCTTGGTATTGCCAAGAAGATGCAGATCACCATCAAGAACCCTTTTCGCGGCCGAACGAGCAGGAAAATGGGTGTCCCCTATTGCTGAGAACGCGCGGCTAGCGCTGCGCAAAGTCAGTCGTCGTGGTACGCCTCGTAGATGACCTATTGCCTGCGGCGATACTTGTCATCCGCATATTGACGCGCGGCGATATTCTTGCGATGCTTCGGCCCCATGACGATGCATTGGTCATGACGCGTGACATGACAGAAATCTAGGGGAGATCAAGATGGTAAGGGCGTTGGTGTTCGTTGTGGGTGGTTTGCTCGGTTGCGGATTGGCGTCGGCTGAAACGGCCGCCACCGAACCCATTGCCATCGAAACGCTGTTTGATCATCCACATTACGGTAAAGCGGAGTTGTCGCCGAACACCAAGCTGTTGGGGGCCGTGGCAAAAGTCGGCAACCGCATGCGGCTGATCGTGATCGACCTCGACACGCAGAAGGCCAAGGTCGTGGCAGCGTTCGACGACGCGGACATCGTCTGGTTCAGTTGGGTCAACGACCAGCGCCTGGTGTTCAGCATCGCGGACTTGGGCGGCACGGCTGACGACCAGGTAGGGAGCGGCCTGTTCGCTGTCGATGCTGACGGCAACAACCAGCGCGAGTTGGTGCCCGTGGAACGGAAGCAGGCGGAACAGGGCATCGCCAACGTCAAGTCGAAGCGCTACATGGCGCGCTGCCGTGGAACCGACGACATCCTGGCGGTCGAAGCGCAGCGGGGCAAGGATGGCGTGTACATCGTGCGCTTGAATACGCGCACCGGGCGCCAGTCCTACGAAGTAGCTGGAATCGTGGGGGACATCACGGGTGGCCTGCCGGATCCGGCAGGCGTGTTGCGTGCTGTGACTTCAATCGATCGCGATGGGCATTCGCTGGTCTGGTACCGGCCGAATGCCGAAGCCAAGTGGGAGCAGGTGGCGCGCTTTGAGAGCATCACTTCGCCGGACAACTGGGCTCCGGTCGGGCTGTCGCCGGACGGCAAGACGATGTGGGTCTCGGGCCACGCCGACCGCGACATGGCGGCGATCTACGCTTTCGACCTGGAAAAGAAGAAGCTGGGCGAGATGGTGATCTCGCATCCGGACGTCGATATCGGGAGCGGTTTGATTTTCGACAAGGACACTGGCGAGTTGCTGGGCATCGACGTCGACGCCGACAAGCCTGAGGTTAGCTGGCTAAATGCCAACTGGGCGAAGGCGCAAGCGACTGTGGACAAGGCCTTTCCCGGCCACGTCAATCGCCTGAGGGGCAAGGCCAAGTCGCTGATCCTCGTCTATTCATATTCGGATCGCGACCCCGGCCGCTACTACCTCTATGACGTCCAGAAGGGGAGCCTCGCCGAACAACTGGCAATCCGGCCGGAAATATCGCCTGCGCAGATGGCGGCGACAAAGATGATCCGTTACGAGGCGCGCGACAAGATATCCATCCCCGCCTACCTGACCCTGCCGAACACGACCGATGGCGCCAAGCCGCCTCTGGTCATGCTGGTTCATGGCGGGCCATACATGCGCGACGAATGGGGATTTAGTCCCGAGGTGCAATTTCTGGCGAGCCGGGGCTATGCGGTGCTGCAACCGCAGTTCCGCGGCTCGACTGGCTTTGGCGAAAAGCTGTTCCGGGCGGGCTGGAAGACATGGGGCCTTACCATGCAGGACGACCTGACGGATGGCGTCAAGGCGCTGGTCGAACGTGGCCTGGTCGATCCCAAGCGCGTGTGCATCATGGGCGGAAGCTACGGCGGCTATGCGACTCTCATGGGAGTCGCCAAGGATCCGGACCTGTACCGTTGCGGCGTCGAGTTCGCTGGAGTAAGCGACATCAGGCTGATGTACAGCATCCGCTATTCCGACATGGTGGGCGGCATCTACGAGAAGTTCGGCATGAAGGAACTCGTCGGAGATCCGGATAAGCTGAATGACCAGTTTATTGCCACTTCGCCCATCGAACAGGTGGGCAAGATCAAGGCGCCGCTGCTCCTCGCGCACGGCGCAGTCGATGTGCGCGTGCCAATCAAGCACGGTGAGAAGATGCGCGATGCGCTCGATGCTGCCGGGAAGAAATACGAATGGCATGTCTATTCCGGCGAGGGCCACGGCCTGTGGAAGGCCGAGAATCGTTACGCGTACTACCACGCCGTCGAGGCATTCCTCGAACGCAACCTGAAGCCGGCACCCTGACCGGCGCAGAGCGCTTTCAGCGCCGTGGTTCGGAGTCCAACCCGGACTCCAGCCACAGCGCGCGGCCGAAGGCTTTCCATGTCGGCCCGCCGTGGGTTTCGATGTTCTCGCCGGCGCTTTCGGTCATGACCTTCAGCATCAGTTGGGCGAGGCCGAAGAGATCGAGCTTGGCGCGGAACTCCGGCGTCATGGGCGGGGCAGTGGAGGAATTGTAGGCAAGCGCTTCGCGCGCCAGCGCCCGCACGGCGGCATCGTCCTCCCAGTCGATACCGAGCATGTAGCCGTGACGAGCGATCTCGCGTTCGATCCGTTGCGCTTCTTCGGCGTAGTTTTCGAAGACGGCCATGGCTATTTGCCACTCCTGGCCTTCGGTGCCGGCGCCAGGATGGTCGCCAGGTAGCGGCCGGTATGGCTGCCCTTGATACCGGCGACCGCTTCCGGCGTTCCGACGGCAATAACGCGACCACCGCCGTCGCCGCCTTCGGGGCCGAGGTCGAGCAGCCAGTCGGCCGTCTTGATGACGTCGAGGTTGTGTTCGATAACGACGATGGTGTTGCCATGGTCGCGCAGTCGGTGCAATACGGAAAGCAGCATCTCGATATCCTGAAAGTGCAGGCCCGTTGTCGGTTCGTCGAGGATATAGAGCGTGCGACCGGTGTCGCGCTTGGAAAGTTCCAGTGCCAGCTTGACGCGCTGGGCCTCGCCGCCGGAAAGTGTAGTTGCCGACTGGCCGAGTTGAACGTAGGAAAGCCCGACGTCCACGAGCGTATGCAATTTTCTGGCGACCACGGGGACCGGTTCGAAGAACTGGTGGGCCTGCTCGACGGTCATCTGGAGAACTTCGTAGATGGTCTTGCCCTTGTAGCGGATCTCCAGGGTTTCGCGGTTATAGCGCTTGCCGTGGCAGACATCGCAGGGAACGTAGATGTCCGGCAGGAAATGCATTTCGACCTTGATCATGCCGTCGCCCTGG
>PMIH01000152.1 GCA_003158255.1 Rhodocyclaceae bacterium | reverse complement strand
CGGGCCTCATAGACCTGGTACGGGTCGATCATGAAGTCCTTGCGCAGCACCGGCAGCGTGCATGCGGCGCGCGCGGCACGCAGGTACTCTGGCGCGCCCTGAAAGAACTGCCGGTCCGTGAGTACCGACAGGCAGGCGGCGCCATGTTTCTCGTAACTGATGGCGATTTCGACCGGTCGGAAATCCTCACGCAGCACGCCTTTGGAGGGGCTGGCCTTCTTGATCTCGGCAATTACCGCAGCAATTGGCGTGCCACCACGGCTGACTTTCGCGCGGATTGCGCCGACGAAGTCCCGCGCCGGCGGTTGCACTTCGGCTTCTGCGCGGACGGTGGCGAGGGGCTTCACGGACTTGGCCGCGGCGACTTCCTCGCGCTTGACGGCGAGGATCTTGTTGAGGATGTCGCTCATGCAAACTTGCGCGTGAACTGCACGAACTCGTCGACCTTGGCCCTGGCCGCGCCGCTGGCGATGACTTCGCGCGCCTTGACGATGCCGTCGCCGATCGAGGCGACGAGGTTCGCGGTGTAGAGCGCAGCGCCAGCATTCAGCGCCACGATCTCGCGTGCGGTGCCGGGCTTGTTCTCCAGTGCGCCGAGCAGCATGGCTTTGGATTCGGTCGCGTCGGCAACCTTCAGGCTGCGGTTGGAAACCATCTGCAAGCCGAAGTCCTCAGGATGGACTTCGTATTCGCGCACCTGGCCGTCCCTCAGTTCGCCGACCAGGGTGGCGGCACCGAGTGAAATCTCGTCCATGCCGTCTTTGCCCCAGACGACCAGTACGTGCGCCGCACCGAGGCGCTGCATGACGCGCACCTGAATGCCGACGAGATCCTGGTGGAAGACACCCATCAGCGTGTTCGGCGCGCTGGCCGGGTTGGTCAGCGGGCCAAGGATGTTGAAGATCGTACGCACGCCCATTTCCTTACGCACCGGCACCACGTTCTTCATGGCGGGGTGATGATTGGGCGCAAACATGAAGCCCATACCCACCGCCTGAATGCACTCGGCCACCTGCGGTGCCTGCAAGTTGATGTTGGCGCCCAGCGCCTCCAGTACGTCGGCACTGCCGGACTTGGAGGAAACACTGCGGCCGCCATGCTTGGCCACCGTGGCGCCTGCCGCTGCGGCGACGAAGGCAGAAGCGGTGGAGATGTTGAACGAGTGCGCGGCATCGCCACCCGTGCCGACGACGTCTACGAAATTGGGATTGTGCGGCACGTCCACTTTCGTGCACAGTTCGCGCATTACCGTCGCTGCCGCGGCGATCTCGCCGACGGTCTCCTTCTTGGTGCGCAGGCCAGTGAGGATGGCAGCAGTCATGACCGGCGACATCTCGCCCTTCATGATCATGCGCATCAGGTAGAGCATTTCGTCGTGGAAGATTTCACGGTGCTCGATGGTGCGCTGGAGGGCTTCCTGCGGGGTGATCATGGCGATGTCTCCGAATCAGGTGCCTGAGAACCAGTTCTGAACTTTCAGGCCGGAAAAATGTTTGAAGTCGGCGATGTTACGGCTAACCAGGGTGAGTTTGTTCGTTTGGGCGATGGCCGCAATCTGGCCGTCCGCGAATGGCGGCGTCAGCCCTTTGGCGGCCAGTCGGGCGCGTTCGGTGGCGTGCCATTCGGCGGCTTCGGCGGAGTACGGCAGGATGGCCAGTTCCGCCTGCCGCAGCGATTCGAGATAGGCCGCAATGGCCTCCCGCTTGCGTGAGGGAGCGAGCAGCGCAACGCCATGATGCAGCTCATGCCAGGTTACCGCCGAAGTGGCGACTTGATCGCCAGCCTTGTGCAGGCGAGCGAGAACTCCCGCGTCGGGAGTCGCGCGCGTCGCCTCCGACAGAATGTTGGTATCGAGCAGATATTTCAGGGACGCCACGAAGTTCGTCCGGGCGAAGAATCGCGGGGCGCCACCCATTCGGTGTCATCGAGCGCGGCGGCATTCGTTGCGCGGAACCGGTCGATTACCTCGGCAATCGATGCGCGCCGCGGGGCGAGGCGCGAGTAGTCGCTTGCCGAAACAACCACCGCCACAGGATGCCCCCGCCGGGAGAGTGTCACCGGTCGGCCGGCTTCCGCCTCGCGGACGACGTTGGAAAGGTCGTTGCGGGCCTCAGCGATGGAATAGGTCTTGTCCATGACGGTCTCCAATATGGCTATCTAGATAGCCATATTATCCAGTGCTCAGATCACTCCTGCAAGAAGTTCCGCAGCAGGTCGTGGCCGCGCTCGGTCATGATGGATTCGGGATGAAACTGCACGCCTTCGACATTCAGCGTCTTGTGGCGTACGCCCATGATCTCGCCGTCGTCGGTCCATGCGGTCACTTCCAGGCAGTCCGGCAACGTCTCCCGACGAATGGCCAGCGAGTGGTAGCGCGTGGCGGTGAGCGGGTTCGGCAGCCCCTTGAAGACGCCCTTGTCGGCATGGTGGATCGGCGCGAGCTTGCCGTGCATTATGGTCTTGGCGTGCACGATCTCGCCGCCGAAGGCGTAGCCGATGCTTTGATGCCCAAGGCAGACGCCGAGAATGGGAATCTTGCCCGCGAATTCCTGGATCGCCGCCACCGAGATGCCCGCCTCCTTCGGCGAGCATGGTCCTGGCGAAATGACGAGCCGGTCGGGCTTCATGGCCGCGATTTCCTTCAGCGTGATGGCGTCGTTGCGATACACGCGCACGTCCTCGCCGAGTTCGCCGAAGTATTGCACCAGGTTGTAAGTGAATGAATCGTAGTTATCGATCATCAGGAGCATGGGGTCACGCCTCGCTTCGTTCGAATTGGACCTGGCCATAAAGGTCGGGGTGGCGCAGGGCGATCCAGCGTTGGGCTTCGGTCTCGGCGCGTTCCCAGTTGGCCGCGCGTAAGGGGACCTGCGTGATGCCGCCGTTGTCCTGCGGCCATTCGAGCAGCCAGGCGACGATGCCTGCGCGTTCCTGGCGGACAATGCGGCGGGAAAGTTCTGCCGGCCGCTTGCGCAGCGAGCCGCCGCCGTGTCCGTCGAGCGCGAGCTGATAGATTGGTCCCTTGCCGCGGTGCTGGACGCGATAGCTACGCCCTGCCGCCTCGGTCGCCGTTACCTGCCAGTGGCCGCAGCCCTCGATGGTACAGTTGCCGTCGCCAATTACCTCGGCGTGCACCAGCAGCGTTTCATCCGATTCGACCACCTCATGCCAGGGTATGCCGGCGCGCGTCGGTGGCGGGAAGGGCAGTGGCCGCTTGCCGTGGCGGATGCGGCTGAACAACGCTGACTTGAGGATGTCCTCGACGTTGATTTGCGGAAAATCGGTGCGCGGCGGCGCCGGCAATGCCTCGCTGCCCATGTAACCGACTTCCCACAGCGTGCGCAGCCAGTCGGCGGTGTCAAGCACGACTTGCGTGGTGTCGGCGGACTCGCTGTCCTGGCAACCGCTGGCAAGAAAACCTGCTTCCGACTGCCTTGCCCGCAGACACTCCCGATAGAGCTGCGTCACCCATTCGGCATGGTCGAGCGGCAGCGTTTCCAGTCGTTCGCC
>PMIH01000122.1:9089-20197 GCA_003158255.1 Rhodocyclaceae bacterium | reverse complement strand
CCCGAGCAGCTTCGCGAGTGCGGCGTTGCTGTTGGTGCCTTCGAGATCGAGTCCGTCGTACAGGCCCATGTTGCCTTCGACGAGGCAGACATCGGCGTCGCAGCCGTGGCGGGAAAACTGCGCACGGATTTCGTCGTCAGGCGAAAGGAAGAAGTCGAGGTTGCGACAGGCGCGGTCGGCGGCGCTGCCGAGCCAGAGGGGATCGATATAATCGGGCCCCTTCTTGAACGGCTGCACGGTCAGGCCGCGCGCTTTCAATGCCGCCGCGAGGCCGATGCTGACCGTCGTTTTGCCGGAGGACTTGTGAGCGGCCGAGATCAGGAAGCGGTACACGTTGCGGCTTCCCGGCGCCGGGCTAGGCAGTGGACAGACCTCAGTCCGCCAGCGCGCCAGATGCCTGGAGCTTGGCGATGTTGTCTTCTGGCAGGAACTTCAGCACGCGCACACCGACGACCACCATGGTGAAGGCAATGCCGAGGCCACCGATGCCAAGCAGCCACTCGGGCAGGGCCGGCGAGTACTGGTCGACCTGTCCGTCGAAGAAGCTGCTGCTCGTTGTCATGCCGGGGAAGATGTCGAGCGGGAAGGCTTCGCCGCCGATGATGAAGACGTAGAGTTGGCAGAAGGCGCCGACGATCACGAATAGCGATGCCAGCGTTACCGAACCGGACATTTTCGACAGGGCCGGCGTGAAGATCAGGATCAGCGGCAGGACGGTGCCCAGGACGAACCAGCCGCCCCAGAACAGCAGCGGGAAGATGCCGCCGTCGAGCAGGATGAAACGCTCGAACTCGACCTGCCTGGCGAAGTAGAGGTTGGTCAAATGATAGATGGCGACGAAATAGAAGACTGCTCCCACGAACACGGCGAGCAGGTTCTTCAGGCGCGCGCGAATCTGCGGGTGCAGCGTCATGCCGTTCCATCGGTACATCGCCTTCTGCACGATCATGAAGACGGCCATGCCCCAGGCGAAGGACATGATGATGAACATCGGCGCGATTACTGCGGACTGGTAGGCTTGGCGGGTGACCAGAAAACCGAAGATCGAGCCCGTGCCGGTGGTGAGCATCAGGCGCCAGATGAAGGCTGCGAAGCCGGCGGGCTTGGAAAAGGGATACATCCGCTTTTCCATCAGCGTCCAGAGATAGACCACGACGATGCCGAACATGCCCGGATAGAGAATCATGTTCCAGCCGAAGACCGAAGTGATATTCACGTGCGTCGCCGCCACCATGATGCGGTCGGCGCGGCCAAGGTCAAGCAGAATGACGACGAGGCCGGCGGCGAGCATCGCAAAGCAAAGCAGGCCGGCCAGCATGCCGCGGGTCTTGTAAACGGTCTTGCCGAAGACAGAACCGATTGAAGCGACGTTGAGCACGCCCGATGCGGCGACGACCAGGAAGATCGCGAAGACGTGCGGCAGGCCCCAGACGATCTGGTTGTTCATACCGGTGACCGAATGGCCATGGTGCTCCATGTAGAGCGCCGCACCGATGCCGATGGCGCTCACGAGGGCGCCGATGGCGGCGAGCAGCCAGAACTTGGGAGTATCGGCTCGGGCGGAAAGTATCGTCGTCATGTCAGATGCCTTGGTAACGAACGCCGGGATTGAGCTTCAGGTCTGCACGCACCTGAGTGGTTGCTTCCTGGGCGATGCGACGCGAAATCTCACTGTTCGGGTCGGCGAGGTCGCCGAAGAGCATGGCGCCTTCGGTGCAGGCCTCGACGCAGGCGGGTAGCTGTCCCTTGTCCACGCGATGAACGCAAAGCGTACAGGACTCAACGCAGCCGATACCGCGCGGTACTTCAGGGTTCTGTTCCGTCAGCGGCTGATGCACGAAGGAGCGTGCCTTGTACGGGCAGGCCATCATGCAATAGCGGCAGCCGATGCAGATATGGCGATCAACCAGCACAATGCCGTCGGCACGCTTCATCGAGGCGCCGGTCGGGCAGACGTCCACGCAGGGGGGCTCGGCGCAGTGCTGGCACATCATCGGTAGCGAATGCTGACGGCCGCTCGCCTTGTCCTTGATGTCGATCTTGCGGATCCACTGCGAGCGCTGGCGCGGATCGGCCACTTGTTCGTTGATACGGTTTTCGGTGCTACAGGCCTTGACACAGGCGTCGCAGCCGGCGGTGCATTTGTTGCTGTCGATCAACATGCCCCAACGATTGGCCTTCGACGCGGCCTCCCCAGCCGGCCGGGCATGAGACACCTCGATCAGGCTGATGCCGGGTGCGATGGCGATGAATCCGGCACCGGCGGCCATCGTCGCGCTGGCGGTGAGAAAGCTGCGGCGGTTGTTGTTGGCGCTCATGGCTTGGCCTCTGCTGCGCTGGTTGGCATCGCTTTGCCTGTTTTGGGCTGATGACAATCCCAGCAATCGAGCTTCACTGCCGCGTACGCATGGCAGCTCTGGCAGAAGTTGTCGTTGCTGCCGATTACCGAGCCAGTCTTCTTGCTGGCGTGGCATTCGATGCAGCCGTTGAGACTGACCTTGCCGCCGCGGACGCCTTCACGCAGCGTCAGGTTGCGCTGATGCTTGAGCATCTCCATGTGATTGCGCCGTATTTCCGCAGGCGGTGCTACGCACTGTGTGCCGGGACTCTCGATCAAAATGGACGGCTTGGGCACCCCGCCCGCGTGGGCCGACTGCATCATTGGCCACGCAAGCAGGAGAGTAGCGACAAAAGCGAAGGCACGCGACATGGTCATCGATCCTACAGGACTCAGTTGCCTTCGCCGCCCAGACCCATCTGGATATAGCCGGTCGGGCAGACATCCATGCAGATGTGGCAGCCGATGCACTTGCTGTAATCGGTAAAGACGTAGCGGCCGGCCATCTGCTCCTTTTTCGGCACCCGTTTGACGGCGCCCTGAGGGCAGTAGATGACGCAGTTGTCGCATTCGAAGCACATGCCGCAGCTCATGCAGCGCTTGGCCTCGGCTTGGGCCTGGGCTTCGGTCAGCCCGATCAGGCGCTCTTCCATGTTGCCAAGCACATTGTCGGCCTTGATGTCGATCATGTTGCGCTCGTTGCGCGGCGTATGGCTGAAATGGCCGAGGAAGAGATCCTTCGCCTCGATGATGGCACGGTCGGCACGATCGTCGAAGTTATGCACCGCGTTCTTGTTGTCGCAGGTGGCACGGGTATAGCCTTCCGGCACCGGCTCGAACTTGGCGCCGAACTTCGTCATGTTGGCGGGCATGTCGAACAGCTTCTTGTCGACCTTGGGGCGCTTTTCCACTTCGCCGTTCATGACGTACTGGTCGATGCCTTCGGCGGCGATACGCGCATGGCCGATAGCGGTGGTCAAGAGCAGCGGCGTGATGGCATCGCCGCCGACGAACACGCCGGGCTGGCCGATGGCTTGCAGGTTCTTGTCGACGTTGGCGACGTTCTTCGGGTTCTTGAGCCCGTCCATGCCGGTCCAGTCGATGTACTGGCCGACGGAACAAACGATAAGGTCGGCCGGAATGTCGTACTCCGAGCCTTCTTGCGGCACCATCTTCTTGTTGACCCAGTCAACCTTGATGACGCGCAGCGCGGTCGCTTTGCCATCGGCGTCCTGGACAACCGACACGGGGGCGACGCAGGGCTGAAGCTCGACGCCTTCCTCGATGACGGCGTCGATCTCATGCTTCGAGGCCGGCATCTCCTGGACATGGCGGCGATAGGCGATGATCACCTCGGAGCTTTGGCGCAGGACTTGCAAAGCCTGACGGCTGTTGCCTTCACGCGCAGCGATGGTGACCTTGGTCTGGTTGGCCGGCGATGTGCTGACATCGCACTCGGCGCCGAGACGGCGCGCCACAGCGGCGCAGTCCATGGCGGTGTCGCCACCGCCGATGACCACGATATGCTTGCCGGCGCAGTCGATCTTGCCTTCGTTGAAGGCGCGCAGGAAGCTGATGCCATCGGTGACGTTGGGCGCGTCAGCACCCGGGATATCGAGCTTGTTGCCTGCTTGCGCGCCAATGCCGATGAAAACGGCGTCGAATTTGGCGCGGATATCTTCCATCGAGATGTCCTTGCCGACGCGGGTGTTGAAGCGAACTTCGATGCCGCCCATGTCGATGATGCGCTTCACTTCCGCATCGACGACGTCGCGCGGCGTGCGATAGGCCGGCAGGCCGAAGGTCAGCATGCCGCCGAGCTTCTTATAGGCCTCGAAGATCGTGACCTGATGGCCCTTCTTGCGAAGTTGATAGGCCACTGACACGCCGGCCACGCCACCGCCAATGACGGCGACCTTCTTGCCGGTCTCGATCTCGGGCTTCGGAAAGCCAAGGCCCTGTTCGATCGCATAGTTACCGAGGAACTGTTCGACCGAATTGATGCCGACGTAGCCTTCGACCTTGGCGCGGTTGCAGCCGGTCTGGCAGGGCGCGGGACAGACGCGGCCCATGATCGCCGGGAAGGGATTGCATTCGGTCAGCCTGCGCCAGGCATATTCCTGCCAAGGCATGGAGGGCTTGCCGTCCGGACCGACCGGCGGCTTCTCGATGCCGCGCACAATATTCAGATACGAGCGAATGTCCTCGCCGGCGGGGCACTGGCCCTGGCATGGCGGAGTTTGCTGGACGTAGGTCGGGCACTTGTAGGTCCAGCTCGCCTTGAACAACTGTTCCTGCGAGCGCCGGAATTTGTCGTCGCCATCCTTGTAACGGCGATAGGTAGTCTTGGTGTTCTGCGGGGTCTGGGTTGTCGTGGACATCGCTTGTCTCCGTTGGAATCGTATTACTGCTCGTTGCCTAACTGGATCGCCGTGCTGACGAGCTGGTGCACACCGCCGACCATGCCGCTCTTGTAACCGTAGTAGGGCAGGACCTTGGTGAACTGGGCCTTGCAAATTGCGCAGATGGTGGCCATGAAGTTGACGTCATGATCATCGACCACGCGTTTCAGGGCTTCCATGCGCGGCAGGGCGCCCTTGACGCGGATGTCGAGCAGTTCGTCGGTCAGTACGCCGCCGCCGCCGCCGCAGCAGAAGGTCTTCTCGTGGATCGTTTCCGGCGCCATGTCGACGAAGTTGTTCGCGACTGCCTTGATGATGTTGCGCGGAATGTCGAACTGACCGCCGGGGTAGTCGCCCATGCGCGAGGCGCGAGCGACGTTGCAGGAGTCGTGAAAAGTGATCCTGCGATGATCGTTGGCTGACTTGTCGAACTTCAGGCGGCCTTGCTGAATGAGATCCCAAGTCAGTTCGCAAATATGCGTGGGCTGCTTGTATCTGGGATCGAGCTGCTTTTGCAGTTCCACGGCGAAGGGGTCGTTGGCGCCCGCGCCGATGCCGGCGAGGGTGTTCCAGAAGGCGTAGGCGACGCGCCAGGCGTGGCCGCATTCGCCGACCACGATGCGCTTGACGCCGAGTTCGAGGGCGGCTTCGCGCACGCGCAGGGCGATCTTGCGCAACTGGTCGTAGTTGCCGATGAACATGCCGAAGTTGCCGGCCTCGGAAGCCTTCGATGAGAAGGTCCAGGAGATGCCGGCGGCGTGGAACACCTTGCCGTAGCCGATGGTGCTCTCGATATGCGGCTCGGCGAAGAAGTCGGCGGAAGGCGTGACCAACAGGACTTCGGCGCCCTGTTCGTCGACAGGATAGCGCACGTCGCAGCCTGTTTCTTCCTTGACGTCCTCTTCAAGGCCGGTCAAGGTGTCTATCAGCGCCGGGCCGGGCAGGCCGAGATTGTTGCCGATCTTGTGCACCTTGCCGATGATCTCGTTCGAGTACTTCTGGCCGTAGCCGACGTGATCGAGAATCTCGCGGCCTGCCATGGTGATTTCTGCGGTGTCGATGCCATAGGGGCAGAACACCGAGCAGCGCCGGCATTCCGAGCACTGCCAGTAATAGGTATACCACTCGTCGAGCACTTCCCGCGTCAGGTCGCGGGCGCCGACGAGGTTGGGGAACAGTTTGCCGGCTGGAGTGAAGTAGCGGCGATAGACGCTGCGCATCAGATCCTGGCGCGCCACCGGCATGTTCTTCGGATCGCCGGTGCCGATGAAGTAGTGGCACTTGTCGGTGCATGAGCCGCAATGCACGCAGGCATCCATGTACACCCTGAGCGAACGGTACTTGTCCAAGAGTTCGCCCATGCGGCCGATGGCCTTGTCGTGGGTTTCCTGCCAGTTGTCTGCCAGTTTGCCTGGGAAGCCGAGTGCTTCCTGGATTTTCTCATTGGCGACGTAACATCTCACCCCTTCCGTCGCGCCCGGTTGGAGTGCCGGAATCGATGGGTAGTCGCGGAAGGCGGGTGCCGTGATGACGGGCTTGGAATCAGGACCGGCCATGTCAGTTCTTCTCCAGCTTGGCAGCCCAAGACGACAGATGGCGTGCTTCGCGCGGGTTGTCGGTCTGGTTACGGCTCGGGCTGAAGAAGACACCCGGCGCATGCAGCAGTTTCGAGAACGGGAAGATGATCATCAACAGCGCCACGCAAGCGAGATGGATATACAGGCCGGGATGCTCGGGCAGCGGCTGAATGTCGAAGCGCATCAGGCCAAGGAAGAACGTCTTGACGGCAACAATGTCGGTATGAACAATGAACTTCATGCCAAGGCCAGTGACAGCGATGATCAGCAGCAGGGCCAGCATCAGATGGTCCGAAGTGGTCGAGATGTAGCGGATGCGCTCGACCAGAAAACGTCGAGCCCACAGGCCGCCCAGACCGGCCGCCATGGCGAAGCCGGCGTACATTCCGAATGGTTGCGCAAAGTCGACCCAGAACCAGACAGGTTCTATGAAGTAGCGCAGATGCCGAACCAGCACCAGCGCCAGCCCGAAATGAAAGGCAGCCGCGAACATCCAGATCCACAGATTGCCCTTGAACAAACTCTCGAAGAACGCGACTTCGCGGAACATGCGCAGAACGACGCCGCCTGTGGTGGTCGGCGCCGGCGTGGTCGGGATCGACAACGGCGCAGGTGTGCGCGCGAAGCTAATGATCTTCGCCGCGAGGCCCACGACGAAAATCGCCGCGGCAACGTAGAAGAGAATCGCGAAGAGTAGGCTCATGGGCGTGTGAAGGACTGGCTCAAATCTGCGGAGAGACTATTCCGACGAGCGATGAGGGCGACGGAGTCGCCGCCCCCAACTCGGATCGAGATTAGATGCAGCCGGTGGGCTTCGGCAGACCGGCGATCTTGCACGCCTGCTTGGCCGGGCCGTAGGGGAACAGTTCGTACAGGTATTGGCTGTTGCCTTTTTCCGGGCCGAGCTTCTTGCCGATGGCCTTGGTCAGCACGCGCACGGCAGGGGCGATCTGGAATTCGTTGTAGTAGTCGCGCAGGAAATTCACGACTTCCCAGTGCTGTTCCGTCATGGTGACGCTTTCGGTCTTGGCCAATTCGGCGCCGACATCCTCGTTCCAGTCGTTGAGATTGACCAGGTAGCCTTCTTCATCGGTCTCGTAGCTCTTGCCATTGACTTCGATAGCCATTTAATTTCTCCTAGAAAAGTGATCCGTTGGGAGTCGGTAGCGGCGGGATCAAAGCCACGACTGACAAGTCTTATGTTCGGCGACCAGGTCGACGAAACCGTTGTAATCGACCAATGTGACGCCATCCATCATGCGATCGGCGATGCCGCGGGCTTCCGCGTCGGCGGCAAGCGCATACAACTTGAACTTGCCGGCTGCGGACTTGATCTTGGCTTCGCCGACGCTGCCCTTGGTCGCTCCGTAGACGCCGTCTTCGATCAGCAGGATGGCCCCGCCGTCAGCTGCTTGCAGACAGGAGTCGAGCGAACCGCGATCCAGGGGGGATTTATTGACGATGTTGAGCATGTGGTTTTCCCTCAGAACGACAGGACGACGTCCTGCTCCTCGATCATCTTGCCGAGTGCAGCGCGGCTCATGGTTTCGACCGGTATGCAGAGGTCGTCGGCAGTCAGACCGCGGGCAGCCAGCGACTCTTCGTCCACATAAAGCTTGGTGACGTCGTAGTCTTCCAGCGCGCCGTAGGTCTTCTCGAAGGCCTTCATCTCGATGCCTTTGGTGGAATGGCCCTTCTTCAACTGGTATACGCCGTCGTCGAGAAAGGCCAGCGAGACGTCCTGCTCGAAGGCCGCCGCGATCAGCACCACTTCCAGCGACTCGAGTGCGTAGACGGTGCCGTAGGGCGCCTTGCGATTGACGAACATGAATTTCTTGATGGTCATGGTGTCGTCTCCCTCAGTCGCCGAAAGTGACCAGACGGTCGGACTGGATGCCGGCCTCGACCAACTGGCCGAGACCGGAAATGCGGAAGCCCGGTGCCAGGTTGGTCGCGTCCTTGCCATTGCGCTTGGCTTCGCCTTCATCGACGATGCCGCGACGTTGCGCTGCCGCGACGCAGACCACCATGTCGAGTTTGTGCTCTTCCGCCAGCTTGGACCAGCGGCTGACGATGTTGCGGTCGTCCTGCGGCGGCGTCGTCAGGCGCGTGGCGTTGTTGACGCCATCGTGATAGAAGAAGATGCGAAAGATCTCATGCCCCTTGGCCAGGACCGCCTTGGCGAACTGGTAGGCGGAGTCCGAGGCCTGGTGGGTGTAGGGTCCTTCGCTGACCAGAATGGAAAACTTCATTGTGGTCTATCCTCAGAAACGGACGTGGGCCGAGGCGTTGAGGTTTACACGGCCGCCGCGCCAGTCGTCGATCATGTACTTGGTGAAAGGCAGATCGGTCTTCTCGAAGAAGCTGGGCCAGCCGATGCGGTCGATCCAGTCGGCCATGCGCTCCCACGGGCGGCCGTCTTCCTGATACGTCTTGAGGATCTTGCCGACGACGGCATTAACCTCGGGCCAGCGCGGTGCGTTGTTGGGCAGGCCGGCGGCGACCAGCTTGTGGAAGGTCGGCTTGGAGCGGGCATTGGAGTTCTTGCCGCCAACCCAGATGGCGATCTTGTTGGCCTCGCGATCGTTGATCTGCATGGGCGGGCAGGGGGGGTAGCAGGCGCCGCAGCAGACGCACTTCTTCTCGTCGATTTCCAGCGAGGGCTTGCCATTGATGATGGTCGGGCGGATGGCCGCCACCGGGCAGCGGGCAACCACGGTCGGGCGCTCGCAGATGGCGGAGACGAGGTCGTGGTTGATCTTGGGCGGCTTGGTGTATTGCACCACGACAGCGATGTCAGCCTGGCCGCCGCAGTTGATCTCGCAGCAGGAGGTGGACAGCTTGACGCGGTTGGGCATGCGCTCGTGACGGTACTCGTCGATGAGGTTGTCCATCATCGACTTGACCACGCCGGAAGCGTCGGTGCCGGGGATGTCGCAGTGCAGCCAGCCCTGCGTGTGGGCGACCATGGATACCGAGTTACCGGTACCGCCAACAGGGAAGCCGTTTTTCTCGAGTTCGGCGATCAGCGGATCGACCTTGGCAGCCGATGAAACGGCGATCTCGACGTTCGAGCGCATGGTGAAGCGCATGAAGCCCTCACCAAACTTGTCGACGATGTCGCATAGCTTGCGAATCGTGTAGTGGTCCATCTGGCGCTGCGTACCTGCCTTGACCGACCAGACTTCGTCGCCTGTGTTTGATACATGGTGCAGGACGCCGGGACGCGGACGGTCGTGGTATTTCCAGTTGCCGTAGTTGGCGGCAAACTTCGGGTGCAGGAACTTCTTGTTGTCGAGGAAGCCTTCGACCGGCTTGCGGACTTGAGGTTGAGCCATTTCAGTATGTCTCCGTCAATATTCGTGTCGATCAGGCGGCAGCGGCCTTGCGGGCCTCGGCTTTCGCAACTTCCTCGTCCCAGCCGACCATGTTCGTATAAGGATTCATGCGCGGACGGTTGATCATGTTCGGGTCGATCTCGACCTCGATGCCTTCCAGGAAGTTGGCCAGGCCGATGCGTTCGATCATCTCGCCGGTACGCTCGTGCTCGAGGGCGTTCTCGGCGAAGAAGTCCATGACGCGCTGGGCCAGGTCGAGGTAGGCCTCGTAATCCTCGTCGGTATTGAGCGGCATGAAGGGAATGACCACGGAGCCCATCGTGGCGCCGATCTTCAGTACGCTCTTGCCGCCCATCAGGATGGTCACGCCGCGGTCCTTGCCGATCTGCAGCGCGCCGGTCATGACGTTGATGCAGTGCATGCAGCGAACGCAGTTCTTGTTGTCGATTTCCAGCGACTGGCTGCCGTCGAGGGCGACGCTGGTGATGTGCTCGCCCTTGGCGACGTCCTTGGTGGCCTTGATCTGCATGGCGCGGGTCGGGCACATGCCGGTGACGGTGTTGACCAGCGTGTTGATGCCGTTCTTGGCGAACCACTTCTTGGCCATGCCCTCGTCGGTGCGGATGTTGTCGCGCCAGGTGCCGATGGTGGCGAAGTCCGAGCGCTGGATCGAGTTGGTGCAATCGTTCGGGCAGCCGGAGAATTTGAACTTGAACTTGTAGGGCAGTGCCGGGCGGTGCAGGTCGTCGAGGAACTTGTTGATGACCTGGTGATGCGCCTTGGCCTCGTCGTAGCAGGACATTTCGCAACGGGCGTGGCCGACGCAGGAAGCGGACGTCCGCAGCGCCGGGCCGGCACCGCCGAGGTCGAAGCCCAATTCGTTGAATTCGTCGAAGGCCTTCTGCACGTTCTCGCTGGACGCGCCCTGGAACATGATGTCGCCGGACTGACCGTGCAGGGCGATCAGGCCCGAGCCGTGCTTGACCCAGATGTCGCAGAGTTTGCGCAAAGTGCCGGTGTCGTAGTGCATGCCGGCCGCCGGCATGATGCGCAGCGTGTGGAATTCGCCGGCATCGGGGAACTTGTAGCTGCCATCCGGGTTCTTGATCTCGGAGAAGCGCGGGATGATGCCGCCGCCGTAGCCGACGACGCCGAGCGTGCCGCCCTTCCAGTGGCCCATGCGCGTCTCGTAAGAATGCTCCAGCTGACCGAGCAGGTCGACCGCCATATCGCTATCTTTGGCCAGGCGCTTGATGCCGGTGACGAAGCTGGGCCACGGGCCGGTCTCGAGTTGATCGAGGTTGGGCGTGGGATGCATGGGCTTGGCCATGTTGGGTCTCCTCGTGTTGGGAATGAAAGGCTGGGCGAATCTTAGGAGTCTGTGCGGTGCACAAACCATACCCCGGGCAGGTAAGTTAGTCGCCCAAAGGGAGTAAGTAAACCTACCCGAAAG
>PMIH01000122.1:0-9058 GCA_003158255.1 Rhodocyclaceae bacterium | reverse complement strand
CGCATCCGCGAGCACACTCGTTTTACCATTTTCGACATCGATCCGGTGACCGCCGAGCGCTGGGGTCGGGTGATGGCGGAGTGGGGTAAGACGCGGCAGGACGAAGCGTGAGTGTCGACGTTGTCGATCTCGTCTTTGCCTTGCAGGGCGATGCCGTCGCGCTGGACTACGCTGATCGCCTGTGGCGCGCGATAGAGGCTCGAATCCCGTGGCTGGCCGACGAGCCTCTGGCGGGCGTGCATCCGCTCGCGGGTGTCAGTGCCGGCGACCATGAGCTGTATTTGACGCGGCGAGCTCGTTTGACACTGCGCTTGCCGACCTCATGCGTGGATCGGGCACGGACGCTCAGCGGTGCGCATTTGGACCTCGGCGGTGTCGTCGAGGTCGGTGCCGCAACACAGTTGGCGCTGTCGCCGATCAAGACGCTGTATTCTTCGTTCGTGACGATTGGCCACACTGCGGAGGAGGAGTTTCTAGGTGCCTGCCAGGCGAAACTTGCCGCGTCGGGAATTCCGGCACAGCTCGTTTGCGGCAAGGCGCACGTCGGCCGGGGGCTGGGTGGTGACTGGCGGGGCTTCAGCCTGATGCTGTTCGGGCTGACCATGGAGGATTCGCTGCGTCTGCAGCGTGAAGGTTTGGGCGGCGAGCGTAAGCGTGGTTGCGGAATTTTCATCCCGCACAAGTCGGTTGCCGCAGTGAGCGAGTAGAACGATACGAAGGAGACGCATTATGTCGGACAAACCAGCAGTCATCATCGATCTTTGCGGCATGCCCTGCCCGGCGCCGTTGCTCGGTGCCAAGAAGATCATCGACGACCTGCAAGCGGGGCAAACCATGGTCCTGGTTTCGGACTGCCCCGGAACCGAGGACGATCTGTATTCCTGGTGCAAGTTCACCGGCAACCAGGTGGTGTCTGCGGTCAAGCAGCCGAGCGGCGCCACCGCCTACACGCTACAGAAGGCGGGTGGAGCGCAGACCACGCCGATTGCGCACGTGACGCTCGATATGCGCGGTGTGTCGTGCCCCGGCCCGATCCTGGAGGCGAAGAAGCTGCTTGATGGCATGAAGGCCGGCGAAGTGCTGCAAATGGTCAGCGACTGCCCGGGTGCGGCGGCCGACATCGAGGCCTGGAGCCGCAATGCATCGGTCGAGCTGCTGGCGACCCTGGCCATGGCGCGCGGCGCCCACGAGTTTTTTCTACGTAAGAAGTAATCATTTTAGAAACTGCTAGAGGAGACCCTTGATGAGTTACGTAATCGGTGGTGTTGAAAAAGAAACCGACGACTATGGCTTCCTGCTGGAGCCGGACTTCAGTGACGAGGCGGTGCAGGTGATTGCGGCGGCGGAAGGCATCGCGCTGACCGACGACCACTTGGCAATCATCAGCTACTTCCGCGACAAGTATCGCGAGGAAGGCCATACGCCGAACTTCCGCAACTTTATGAAAGACATGGCCGTCTCTATGCCGCATGTCGATTCCAAGCAGATGTATGACATGTTTCCGCATGATGGTCCGGCCAAACAGGCGGTGAAGATCGCCGGTCTGCCCAAGCCTTACGGCAAGGGGGGCTACTAGCCGGTGGCCGCGGTCCGCATCCGCAGTCAGTTCCACGCCGAAGGCCAGCGTTCCGCTGCGACACTGGCCTCGGTGGTGGCTGTCCTGGCCTGGAAGCTGGCCATCGAATCGATCCAGCGGATGCGCAAGGCCGACTATGACGTCGATGTCGGCCGGCCCTATTTCGATTTCGTCTGCGACTTCATGATCTTCATGGCAATGGCGGCGGATCGCATCGCCTACATGAAGCTCGACGGCGAGCGTCGTGCCGAATTCACCGCGGCTTTGGCCAAGCGCCTGGCCGAAATTGTCGAGGACAACAACGGGATGCTGCTCGGTGAGGCCCAGCCGGGTGAATGCCAGCGGCATTTCATTGATCTCTTCAACCGTCGTAGCGGCGAGTACGCCGAGTTCGATTACGGTCCCGACGGCCCGGACTTCGGCTTCAAGCGACTGTTCGCCGCCTGTCTGCGCGAGGGGCTGCCGGAGAAGGATCGCCTCTGGGTCGTCGATCAGGTGATGGAGATCGAGGTACCCGACGCGCTCAAGGCGCTCGACAAGACCCTGGCAGGGTTGTTTGGTGGCGCGCGCGCCCGGCGTGAGCGCGCTGTCGTCAGCGGAGATTAAATTGACTTCGCCGTTCGATCTCGGTGCGACTTCGGCCTATGCCGAGTGGCGCCAGCTCAAACTGGACACCGCGCCGCGCCGGCTTGAAGATGTCGTGGTCGAGATAGGCGATCCGCGACGACTGACTTTCGTGGAGCGCGATCGCGTCCTGGCCTTGAATGCCAAAGCCAACATGGCGGTATATGTGGGCAAGACCGGTCGCGATCCGGACAAGGAAATTCCGCGCCAACTCGGCGCTCAACTCGGTTTGAGGACGCTCGACAGTCATTGGTTGACGGACGGCGATGCCATTTCGCCGATCTCGGTGCGTGGTGCCGAAGTGCGCGGCGAGCGGCGCGAGTTCATTCCCTATACCAACAAGCCGATTCGCTGGCACACCGACGGCTACTACAATACGCCGGAACGCACGGTGCGCGGACTGCTGCTTCACTGCGTCGAGAGTGCGGTGACCGGCGGCGAGAACCAGTTGCTTGATCATGAAATTGCCTACATCCTGCTGCGCGACGAGAACCCGGATTTCATCCGCGCATTGTCGGCTGCGGATGTCATGACCATTCCGCCGCGCAAGGACGAACGTGGCATCGCCCGGGCGCAACAGCCGGGGCCGGTATTTTCGGTCGACGCCAACGGTTTCCTGCACATGCGCTATACGGCGCGTACCGTCAGCATCGCCTGGAAGGACGATGCCGCCACGCAGGCGGCGAAGGCGGCGCTGGAGCGCGTTCTTGCGGCGCCGACGCCTTGGACGCTGCGTGGCCGCCTGGAACCCGGCATGGGGCTGGTCTGCAACAATGTGCTCCATGATCGCGCCGGTTTCACCGAGTCGCCGGACAAGCGGCGGCTGCTTTACCGGGCGCGCTACTACGAGCGCGTCAGCGGCTAGACTTCTTTTTCTTTCGGCCCGCCGCCGCTTCCCGGGCGGCCGCCAGGGCTGACGGCGGCAGCAGCGGCTCACGTTCGCGGATCACGTTCAGTATCACCGCCGTCGACGTGTCGGTCATCAGGCAGAAATTGCGCAGCACTTCGTCGAGGTGGCCGACGTCGGTGACGGCGATTTCGAGGATCCAGCTATCCTCGCCCGTGACGTTGTAGGCGCTGACCACTTCCGGCATCGCCTCGATGCGCGCGACGACGCTGTCGTAGTCGAAGCGGCCGACGCGCACCAGCGCCCGGATCAAATATCCCAGCTTGGCCGGATTGACGATCGCGCGATAGCCGGTGATCACGCCGGCTTCTTCGAGCTTGCGCACGCGCTCAGCGACGGCCGGCTGGCTGAGGTGCACGCGGCGCCCCAGTTCCGCCATCGAGAGTCGGGCATCGGCCTGGAGTTCGGCCAGGATGCGGGTGTCGTAATGGTCTGGATCGACGGTTTGAGTGTTCAAAGCGATACCTCGTCAATTCGATAAATTCTAAAGCGGTTTCAACGCTACTCCTTTAGACATCGATGGTCCAGTCCCGTCGCCACCAATAGACTGGCATCAGTCTTGGGAGTCTGTCGAGGGGAAGAAAATGACCACCCGTGCATTGCCTGCCTACACACCAGTCTTGCGGCCGGACACGGTCTTGGCTGGCTGTCTTGCAGCAACCTGGTTGATCTGGGGATCGACCTATCTCGCCATCAAGTGGGCATTGGTCAGCCTGCCGCCTTTCTTCCAGATGGGTACGCGTTTCGTGGTGGCCGGCGGGCTATTGATCATCTGGATGCGATGGGCACGTCGTGCACCGTGGCCGACGCTGCGTCAGTGGCGTAACGCGATCATTGTCGGCACGCTGATGCTGGGCGGCGGCATGGGTGCAACCGCCTATGCCGAACAGACGGTGGGCTCGGGGCTGGTCGTCGCATTCGTTGCCGTGATTCCAATCATGATCGCCGCGCTGAATTCCTTGTGGGGTGTGTACCCGAGCCGCAACGAAGTACTGGGCATTGGCGTCGGTCTGGCGGGAGTGCTCCTGCTGACGCAGGGCGCCGGTTTCAGCGCGTCGCCGAAGGGATTGCTGGCAATCGCGGCGGGAACCCTGGCCTGGTCGCTCGGCAGCGTCCTCTGCCAGCGCGCATTGCCCCTGGCGTCCGGAGGCATGGGTTTCGCCAGCGAAATGCTCGGCGGTGGCGTTGTGCTGTTGGTGTTGTCGGTACTGCTGGGCGAACCTGCCACGGTTGCTGCCAACTGGCCATTCGCACCCAAGGCGCTGCTGGCCTGGGGCTATCTGATCGTCTTCGGTTCGCTGATCGCCTTCAATGCCTATATGCTCCTGCTTGACCGCGCATCGCCGGCAATGGCGTCGAGCTACACCTTCGTCAATCCGGTGATTGCGATGTTGCTGGGCGTGGCCGTCGAAGGTGAAGTCGTCAGCCAATTCGAATGGCTGGCCACCGGCGTGATTCTCTCCGGCGTAGTGCTGCTGATGGCCGGACGCCGGCGCTAAGCGAGAAACCTCTGATCGTCAGAAGTTCCTCGCCGCTCGCGCGGCGGCGGGCGCTGCGGTCAGCCGCAGCTGCCCACCGCTCCGCACGCGGTGCAGAAGTCGCAACCGTCCTTGCGGATCACGGTCATGTTGCCGCATTCGCTGCACAGCGAGCCCTGGGTCACCCTTACGGCGCCCTTGTCGCGCGGCGTTTCCAGGATGCCCATTTCGCGCGTCGGATAGCCGGCCTCGTCCAGGATGCCGAGCATGGTGTAGCGATGCATGATCAGGCGGGCAATGTAGGCGACGGTGGACGGCCAGTTCTGCTGCTTCTGGCTGCCGGGTACGCGCGCCATGAAGTCGCCGAGCGGCTCGGCGTAGTTGGTCAGCTTGCGCAGCTTCATGCCGATCCAGGCCGGGTCGAGCACGCGCATGTCGAGCGAGAGCAGCTTGGTCAGGCCGTCCAGTGCCCGCGGGTAGTTGCCCGAGAGCCAGACCGAGTAGGGGCGCGTGACGCCATCGGGCAGCGTGATTTCCTTCAGGCCGAGAACGAACTCTTCGTTTGCCGCCGGGTTCACGATGTCGACTGTCCATGAGAGCGTGCCATCGGTGCCGGTCTTCGGCTCGTCGCGGCTGAACATGGCATCGAGCACTGGCGTCGCGCCTTCGCCTTCGAGCGCGCCGAGTTGCTCGCAACGGTAGCGGATCACCTGCGCCATGGCGGCGACCGAACCGGGCATCATCTTCCTCTCGCCCATCGGCGGGAACGGCATCTCGAAGGGTTCTTCGCCGACGGTGCGAGCCAATACATCCAGCTTGAGTTTGAGGAAGGCCTTGTCGTTGGCGCGCATGTCCATGGAAAGGGTCTTGGCGACGGCGCCGAGGCCGCGCGGCTGTTCGGTGCCATTGACCCAGACCTCGAAGGGGACCGCCCGATGGTGGCCATTTTCCGCCTGGCCGACGAAAAGCGCGAACTCGCCGTGGGGCGATTCGATCATGTAGGTCCAGGCCGTGTTGCCGTCGGTCAGACGCGGCCGGCCGGGCCAGCGCAGACTGGCAAGCACGGGCGCGGGCAGCGAGCCGATGGCCAGCCGCCGGTTGGTCCCGTCGATGGTGACATCCTGCGGCTGCTTTTGCATCGTCGGCTCGACGGACAGTACCGCGCCGAGCACCTTGTTCGGCCGGTAGGTGGCCAGGCCCTTGAGGCCAGCCTTCCAGGCATCGAGATAGAGCGTCTCGAAATCGGAATAGGGATAGTCCTCGGGCACGTTCACCGTCTTGGAGATGGCGGTGTCGATGAACGGGGCTACGGCAGCAACCATGTCCTTGTGGGCCTCTGCCGAGATCGCCAAGGCGGTGACGAAGTACTCGGGCAGTTTGCCGACGTCGCCGCCCATATGCTTGTACAGGCGCCAGGCATAGTCCTCGACCGCGTATTCCTTGTGGGTGCCGTCGGCCATGCGCTTCTTGCGCGTGTAGGTCCAGGAGAAGGGCGGTTCGATGCCGTTCGACGCATTGTCGGCGAAGGCCAGGCTGATGGTGCCGGTCGGCGCGATCGACAGCAGGTGCGAATTGCGCAGGCCGTGCTTGCGGATCTGATCCTTGATTTCGGTCGGCAGGCGCGAGGCGAAGTTGCCGCCGGTGAAATAGAGGTCGGCGTTGAAGAGCGGGAAGGGGCCGCGCTCCTTGGCCAGCTCAATCGAGGCCAGATAGGCGCGGTCGCGCATGTATTCAGAAATCTTGCCGGCCATCGTGCGTGCTTCGGCGGTGTCGTACTTCTGGCGCAGCATGATCAGCGCATCGCCCAGGCCGGTGAAGCCGAGGCCGACACGACGCTTGGCCTGCGCTTCGGCATGCTGCTGCGGCAATGGCCAGCAGGTGACGTCGAGCACGTTGTCGAGCATGCGCACGCAGTCGTCGATGACGCGGCCGAAGCTGGCGTAGTCGAACTCGGCGGCATCCTCGAACGGGCGCTTGACGAAGCGGGTCAGGTTGATCGAGCCCAGGCAGCAGCAGCCATAGGGCGGCAGCGGCTGTTCGGCGCAGGGGTTGGTGGCCTCGATGGTCTCGCAGTAGTTGAGGTTGTTGTCCCGGTTCATGCGATCGATGAACAGGATGCCCGGCTCGGCGTGGTCGTAGGTCGAGCGCATCACCTGGTCCCACAACTCGCGGGCGGCCAGCTTGCGGTAGACCCACAGGCCGTCCTCGCGCTGGTAGGCGCCGGCCTGCTTGATATCGGCCGATGGTTCGGCTCGATGCGTGAGTTCGATGTCGCCATTGGCCTCGACGGCCGACATGAAGGCATCGGTAACGCCGATCGAAATGTTGAAGTTGGTCAGGTCGCCGCTGTCCTTGGCGTGGATGAAGGTCTCGATGTCGGGGTGGTCGCAGCGCAGCACGCCCATCTGGGCGCCGCGCCGGCTGCCGGCCGATTCGACGGTTTCGCAGGAGCGGTCGAATACGCGCATGTAGGATACCGGGCCCGAGGCGCGCGATTGCGTGCCCTTGACGTGGGCGCCGATCGGACGGATGGTCGAGAAGTCATAGCCGACGCCACCGCCGCGGCGCATGGTCTCGGCGGCCTGCAACAGCGCCGTGTAGATGCCGGGACGGCCGTCGACGATTTCTGAAATTGAGTCGCCGACGGGTTGCACGAAACAATTGATCAGGGTGGCGCACAGGTCGGTACCGGCAGCCGAGTTGATACGGCCAGCAGGAACGAAGCCGTTCTCCTGGGCGTCGAGGAAGCGTTCCTGCCAGAAAGCCTTCTTGTCCTCCGCTTCAATGGCGGCCAGCGCGCGGGCGACGCGCTCACGCACGTCATGAACGCTGCGCTCGTTGCCCTTGGCGTACTTTTCCAGCAATACCTCGCCGGAAATCTCCTGCGCCAGCGGCAGGCCCATTTGCTGGATGGGAACGATATCTCCGGAAATCGGCGTTTCTGTTGTCATGTTTTGGTCCGATCGGCTGGATGAAAATGTGATGCGCAAATGATGGGCGGCAAGCATATCCCTGTCTTTCCGGGATTGGAAGTGTCATTTATTTGCGCATAACAAAAACAATGGCTTACGAACTTTGCTAGTGGTACAGCAAGCCTCATGCCACTACATATAGTGGGTTACGAAGAAGGGAAAATCGTGTCGATTCAGGGGGTTGGTAGGAGGCAAGAAGATATTTCCCGGTGCGCAAGGAATTAAACGGCGGTCCCAAGGAATTAAACGGCGAAGTATGGATGTCGCGTTGCAAGGTGATGCGAGGAATCAGTGCCAAATCACTCGCAAAACTTCCCTTAGTTGGTAGCTCCATAGCGTTACAAAGCGCGCTGCTGGAAACTGCCAGGGATGCGGCGAGGCGGCGCCGGATTCGAACCGGATCATGCAGTCGGCAAGCCGCGATGCAACCGTTGCCCATTGGAAACAACCGCCTCGCGGCCATTATAGGGCGCTCTGTCGCTCGGGGCGATCTGGCGCTCACTACCCTTCAGGGGCGCCCCGGATCGGCTGCCGGAGACAGGAACCGGCCGGGACTTCCGGTCATGGGTCGCGCAACCGCTCAGCTATGGCCGGCCCTCGCCAAGCAGTTATTGCGCAGGAATATGGGCGTCAGGCCGGTTTGGCGAAGAACGACAGGCTTACGACGTTCGTCGCTGGCGCAATGATCGAAAACGATGTCAGATTCCGCAGCCCGCGCAGATCCGGTTTGTATTCGGCTCCGCTGCCGTCCGTTACATCGCCGGCCGGTATGCTCGCATCTAGGGTGGCATGCCAACGAACATAGAAATCGCCGGCCCCTTGAATCAGTACGGTAGTAGCTCCGGCTGGAACTGTATGACGTTCGGCGACGTTCGCTGCCAATACACGCATGTCGACGGTGTCGGGGCTAGTAAGCCCGAGAGTGGAAATCTGCGCAAGGGGAATCATGGTCTTCGCTTCCTGTCTTACGTGGCGATCTTGTAGGCCGTAAGTAAGCCAACAAGTTCTTCGCGTTCCTTGAGGGCGGCCCTCGTCTCGTCTTCAAGCTGAGAGACGCGATCTTGAATCGTGGACAGGGGGATGGATTCTCGTTCGTCAGGCCAAGACAGGGAGTCCAAAGCCTTCGAGATTCCTTCAACAATCTGGTCTTCGAACAGATAGCAAAGGGCAATCTGGGTGATGACCTGATTGCCAATTCCTCGGCCGGCAGTAAAGATATCTGCACCGATGGTGCCTCGGTCATTTGAGTGTGAGGTACCCTGCCAACCGGCTGCAAGGGAAAGCTCAAGTAGCTTCGTTGTCCCCAGACTCGTGATCTTCTTTTCGCCCTTTCCGCATTCCTTCCAAAGGCCTTTTAGGTAGGCGCGTATCTCGTCGGCGAGACGGAGCTTCTCTGTGTCAGGGAGCGGGCAGGCCTTATCCCATATGCGATTAACGAAGTTTCGTCGCTTCCCTGCATCGCGGCGACGTGGGCGGGCATCCACAGCGAACTGCATTGGGC
>PMIH01000065.1 GCA_003158255.1 Rhodocyclaceae bacterium | reverse complement strand
GGTGCTGATCCTCGGCGGCTTTACTTCGGTGCCGGGTGCCATCGTCGGCGGCCTGATCATCGGCGGTTCCGAGAAACTGGCGGAGATTTACATCCCGCCGGTGCTGCAATCGTTGTTCGGCGGCAACTTCGGCGGCATCGAGAACTGGTTCCCCTATGTGCTGGCGCTGCTGTTCCTGCTCGTTCGTCCCGAAGGCTTGTTCGGCGAACGTCACATCGATCGAGTGTAGCCATGTTCTATAGAGAAACCGGCCAATTCAAGACCAGCTACGCTGCCGACCAGCAGATCTTCCCGATCCGCCAGGACCGCATCGGCATGGTCTTGCTGCTCGTCGCGGCCTTCGTGGTGGTGCCGCTCATCGCCGGCAGCTACTGGTTCAACGCCATCCTGATTCCTTTCCTGATCTTCGCGCTGGCCGCGCTGGGGCTGAACATCCTCACCGGATACGCCGGCCAGTTGTCGCTCGGCTCGGCGGCCTTCATGGCGGTCGGCGCCTACGCCGCCTACAACTTCCAGGTGCGCATCGAAGGCATTCCGGTGCTTGTCTCATTCTTCCTTGCCGGCCTGACGGCAGCGGGAGTGGGCATCATCTTCGGCTTGCCCTCATTGCGCATCAAGGGCTTCTACCTGGCGGTGGCGACGCTGGCGGCGCAGTTCTTCATCGTCTGGTGCCTGACCAAGTTTCCCTATCTCTCGAACGACTCTTCCTCCGGAGTGATTTCGGTGCCGGACATCGCAATGTTCGGCTACAAGTTCGATACGCCGCAGTCGCGCTATTTGTTTGTGCTGACGTTGGTGTCGCTGCTCGCGCTGGCGGCGAAGAACATGGTGCGCTCCACCACGGGCAGGGCGTGGATGGCCGTGCGCGACATGGACGTAGCGGCGGAGGTGATCGGCATCCGCCTGATGCAGACCAAGCTGCTGGCCTTCGCCGTCAGTTCCTTCTATTGCGGCGTGGCTGGCGCGCTCTACGCGTTCTGCTACCTCGGCTCGGTGGAGCCGGACGGCTTCTCGCTCGACATGTCGTTCAAGATCCTGTTCATGATCATCGTCGGCGGCGTCGGCAGCATCCTCGGCAGTTTCCTCGGCGCGGCCTTCATCCTGCTGCTGCCAATATTTCTTGACATCGCTCTGCCCTGGCTGGCGGAGCTGGTGCACTTGCCTTTCGACAGCGCCACGGTTTCGCACATCCAGTTGATGGTGTTCGGGGCGCTGATCATGTTCTTCCTGATCGTCGAACCGCACGGCCTGGCGCGGCTGTGGCAGATCGGCAAGGAGAAGTTGCGGCTGTGGCCGTTCCCGCATTGATGGTGGACACAAAGAGGAGACACACATGAAAGTAAAACAGCTAGTCATCGCCGCCGCGCTGTCGGTCGGCCTTCTCGCTCCCGTGCTGTCGCAGGCGGCGGAGCAGTTCTGGGCGATTCCGTCCTATCGCGTCGGCCCCTACGGCGCCAACGGCCAGTCGTTCTACGGTGGCTTCATCGACTATCTCACCTACGTGAACATGAAGGGCGGCATCGATGGCGTACAGAGCGCCTGGGAAGAGTGCGAAACCGAATACAACAACGCCAAGGGCGTGGAGTGCTACGAGCGCATGAAGTCGAAGGCCAAGGCTTTCCCCGGCCCGATCCACACCATGTCCACGGGCATTTCCTACGCGTTGGTCGACAAGACCGCCGCTGACCACCTGCCGCTGGCGATGATGGGCTACGGCCTGACCAGCGCGGTCGATGGCTCGGTGTTTCCGTGGGCCTTCCCGCTGGTGACGACCTACCAGATGCAGGCCTCCGCCATCGTCAAGTTCCTCAAGGACAAGAACGCCGGCAGCCTGGCGGGCAAGAAGATCGTCTTCCTCTACCACGACTCCGCCTACGGCAAGGAGCCTATCGTGGCACTGGAAGCGGAATCGCGTCTGGGCAAGTTCGACCTGATCGAGATTCCCGTCGCGCATCCGGGCAACGAGCAAGGCGCGCAGTGGCAGCGCATCCGCCAGGAGAAGCCCGACTACGTGATCATGTGGGGCTGGGGCGTGATGAACATGACGGCATTGAAGACCGCCCAGAAGATGGGCTTTCCGCGCGACCACATGATCGGCTCGTGGTGGGCTGGCTCGGAAGAAGACGTGATCCCCGCCGGCGACGCCGCCAAGGGCTACATGTCCGCCACGTGGAACGTCTCCGGCACGGGCGTGCCGCTGATCGCCGACATTCAGAAGACGGTTTACGGTGCCGGCAAGGGCAATCTCTCCGATACCTCCAAGATCGGGACGATCCTCTACAACCGCGGCGTTTCCGCAGCGGTGGCGTCCGTCGAGGCGATCCGCACCGCGCAGGCCAAGTACGGCAACGGCAAGGCGATGGACCCCGATCAGGTGCGCTGGGGACTTGAGCACTTGAACATCACCGACGCGCGCCTGAAGCAGCTCGGCGCCACCGGCTTGCTGCCGGAGGTCAAGACTTCCTGCGACAACCACGAAGGCTCGGGCAAGGTGAAGATCCAGCAATGGGACGGCGCCAAGTGGGTGGTGCTGACCGACTGGATCGAAGGCAACAAGGCGCTGATCCACCCGCTGTTCAAGGCCGAGGCGGCGAAGTACGCCAAGGAAAAGGGCATCACGCCGCGCGATTGCAGCAAGGAGAAGTAAGCCAAAGTCAGGCATGGCGGTACGCCGATAGCGGCGTGCCGCCACGGCTGACTTTGCACCGGGAACCGATATGACCGCCTATCCATGAGTGCATACCTGAGCGTCAACAACATCGAGGTCATCTACGACCACGTCATCCTGGTCCTCAAGGGCGTGTCCCTTGAGGTGCCGGAGGGCGGCATCGTCGCGTTGCTGGGCGCCAATGGCGCCGGCAAGACGACGACCCTGAAGGCGATCTCGAATCTGTTGCGCGCCGAGCGCGGTGACGTGACCAAAGGCAGTATCGAGTTCAAGGGCCAGCGCATCGATCAGCTGACGCCGAACGATCTGGTCAAGGGCGGCGTCATCCAGGTGATGGAAGGTCGTCACTGCTTCGGCCACCTGACGGTCGAGGAGAATCTGCTCACCGGCGCGTATACCCGTTCGCAATCGCGCGCCGAGTTGAAGCAGAGCCTGGAAAAGGTCTACACGTATTTCCCGCGCCTGAAGCAGCGACGCGGCTCGCAGTCCGGCTACACCTCGGGCGGCGAGCAGCAGATGACGGCAATCGGCCGCGCGCTGATGGCCGGCCCGCACATGATCCTGCTCGACGAACCGTCGATGGGTCTGGCGCCGCAGATCGTCGAAGAGATCTTCGAGATCGTGCGCGACTTGAATCAGCGCGAGAAGGTGAGCTTCCTGCTCGCCGAGCAGAACACGATGGTGGCGCTGCGCTACGCCGACTTCGGCTACATCCTCGAAAACGGTCGCGTGGTGATGGAAGGCCAGGCGGCCGAGTTGCGCGACAACGAGGACGTCAAGGAGTTCTATCTTGGCCTGTCGTCGCAGGGGCGCAAGAGCTTCCGCGACATCAAGCACTATCGGCGCAGAAAGCGGTGGCTGGCGTGAGCAAGTATCTCGACGAACTCGAAACTCGCGCGCCAGAAGCGCGCGAGGCCGCGTTGATGGCGCGATTGCCGGCACACGTGGCCCACGCCAGGAGTCAGTCGTCGTGGTACGCCGAGCATTTCGCTGCCGTCGAAGCGGGCGACATCAAGTCGCGCGCCGATCTGGCGCGTTTGCCGGTGATCCGCAAGCACCAGTTGCTTGAGTTGCAGAAGGAACGGCTGCCCTTCGGCGGCCTGGCGGCGACGCCGCTGGCCGGACTCGGCCGCGTCTTTTCCTCGCCCGGGCCGATCTACGATCCCGAAGGCAAGTCGGCCGACTGGTGGCGCTTCGGGCGCTCGCTCCATGCCGCCGGTTTTCGCGCCGGAGAATTGGTGCACAACACGTTCGCCTACCACTTCACGCCCGCCGGCTTCATGGTCGACGGCGCGGCGCGCAAGCTCGGCTGCCCGGTCTTTCCGGCCGGCGTCGGCCAGACTGAAATGCAGGTACAGGCCATCTCCGATCTTCGGCCGGCGGGTTATGTTGGCACGCCGAGTTTCCTGAAGATCATCCTCGACAAGGCCGATGAACTGAAAGCCGATGTGTCGAGCCTGAAGAAAGCCGTGGTGTCCGGCGAAGCCTTTTTCCCGGCGCAGAAGCAGGCGTGTGCCGAGCGCGGCATCGACGCCTACGAGGCCTACGCCAGCGCCGACCTCGGCATGATCGCCTACGAAACCGCAGGCCATGAAGGCTTGGTGCTCGAAGAAGAACTGATTCTCGAAATCGTGCGCCCCGGCACGGGCGAGGTGCTGCCCGACGGCGAAGTCGGCGAAGTCGTGATCACCAGTTTCAATCCCGACTATCCGTTGATCCGCTTCGGTACCGGCGACCTTTCCGCGATCCTGCCGGGCGTGTCGCCCTGCGGCCGCACCAACACGCGCATTCGCGGCTGGCTGGGCCGTGCCGACCAGACCACGAAGGTCAAGGGCATGTTCGTCCATCCAGAACAGGTGGCGGCGGTGCTGAAGCGCCATCCGGAAATCGATCGGGCCAGACTCGTGGTGACGAACCCGGACGGCGCCGACGTGATGACGCTGCATTGCGAAGCGACTGCCGGCGATGCGCTCGGCAACGCCGTCGCGGCGTGCATGCGCGACATCACCAAACTGCGCGGCGAAGTCGCGTTTGCGGCACGCGGCAGTCTACCCAACGACGGCAAGGTCATCAGCGACGATCGCAAGTACGACTGAGAGTCAGTCGTGGTGGTACGCCGAGCTATTCGACATGCTATAAGTCGCGCGTGCAAACCGCCCTCGCGCTGCTGCCCGATTTCCTGCTGATCCTGCTCGGCTTCGCCCTGCGGCGCTGGCTGCATCTGGGCGACCACTTCTGGACCGGGCTGGAGAAACTGGTCTATTTCGTCCTCTTTCCGGCGCTGTTGTTCAATTCCATCGCGCGCGCAAACCTGGCCTGGAGTGAAGCGGCGCCGCTTCTGGGGGTTGGGCTGTTGGTCATGATCGCCGGCATGGTGTTGGGCGCCGCCGCGCGCTGGCTGTTTCCGATTTCGCCCGTTTCGTTCGCCTCCCAGTTCCAGTGTGCATTCCGTTTTAATACCTACATCGGCTTGGCGGTGGCGGCCAAGCTCCATGGCGCCACCGGCATCGCTGCCATGGGCCTTCTGACCGGGGCAATGGTGCCGCCGGTCAACATCGCGGCCGTCGGCATGCTGGCCCGGCATGGCGGCGTCAGCCTGTGGCGTGAATTGGCCAGGAATCCGCTGCTGCTGGCCACTTTGGCGGGTTTGCTGTGGAATTTGTCCGGCGTGGCGATGCCGGTGCCGGCGGGACAATTCCTTGGTCGGTTGGCCGACGCGGCCATTGCCTTGGGTCTGCTGGCGGTGGGAGCCGCGTTACGGCTCGATGGCAAACCGGGTGGCGGCTATGGCGCCGGGGCCTGGTTTCTGGGCGTGAAACTGTTGGCGCTGCCGGCGGCGGCGATTACGCTCGGTCGGCTGCTGGGATTGTCCGGCATCTACTTCGACATTGCGCTGATCTTCGCGGCGCTACCGACGGCGAGTTCGGCCTACATCCTGGCGCAGCGCATGGGCGGCGACGGCCGTAGCGTTGCCTGGCTGATTTCGGCCGGGACATTGACGGCGATGGTGACGCTACCGCTTTGGCTTGCCTTTGGCCGTTGATGGTGACGACGTCTCGTCGGCCGCTGGCGCTTTGCTCGGGGGCGTGTCGTTGGTAGTGGCAACAGGCGGCATGAAACCCCAGGACCAAAGCGCCGGGTTGGCAAAGGGATTCGCGTTGGGCTCCCCCTCGGCTGCCGGCTGCCCGAAGGCTTGCATGGCAGCCAGCGTCGCGCGCTGCATTTCCAGGCCCTGAATCGTCATCTGGAGCATCGACAGGTTGTTCTTCAGCCATCCCTCGACGGCTTTGAGATCGGTGATGCGCCGGCCAAGTTCGTCGGTGTCGACGGTGGGTGTGACCATGCCGGGAAGCGGAATGCCCATCTTGGTCCAGAAGGTCTTGAGGAATTCCATGGGGTCTTGGTTATGGGTCGGTTCGGACATATTGGATTCCTCGACAGGGGTGGACGCGGCCATTATGGCATTTCGGTCAGGCTGTGCGAAATCGAAGACAATGCCAATGACTGGCGATTCGCGTTAGACTG
>PMIH01000231.1:4949-26926 GCA_003158255.1 Rhodocyclaceae bacterium | reverse complement strand
CCCGAAGACTACGTACATCGCATCGGCCGCACCGGCCGCGCGGGCTCGTCCGGCCAGGCCGTCTCGCTGGTCTGCGTCGACGAGCACCGGCTGCTGCGCGACATCGAGCGTCTGCTGAAGAAGGACATCGAGAAGAAAGTGGTTGTCGGCTTCGAACCCGATCCGCGCATCAAGGCGGAACCGATCCAGAAGCCGCGGAGTGCCAACGGTGGCAATGGTTCGCGCCAAAGTCAGCCGTCGCGGCACGCCGAGCCCGGGCACAACAAGCAGCACAAGCCACAGCGTTCGGGGCCGGGCGGCAAGCCCGCCGCGCGCGGCGGTCAGCGTTCCGCTGGCGGCCAGCGTTCCGGGGCTCGCAGCTACTGAGTCTTTCGCCGCGGGCGATGCGCGTCGAATACATTCGCCAACGCCTGCGCGACCTCGGCGCCAAGCCGGGGCATGTCGAACGTCTGCTGCGCGCCTGGACCCAGGCGCAGCCGCTGGACGGCCATGAAGAAGCGCACGCACCGCCGCTGGCGGTGCGCAATGCGCTGCCTGCTCTTGCCGCCGAACTCCAATCGCTTGCCCGCCTGCACACCGAATTTCCCAGCGAGGATGGTTCGGTGCGCCTGCTGCTCGACCTCGCCGACGGCCAGACGGTGGAGAGCGTGCTCCTGCCGCGCGACGGCCTCTGCGTTTCCTCGCAAGTCGGTTGCGCCGTCGGTTGCCGTTTTTGCATGACCGGGCAGGGTGGCCTGCAACGCCAACTCGGCAGCGCCGAGATCGTTGCGCAAGTGGCGCTCGCGCGCACACGCCGGGCCGTGAAGAAGGTCGTGTTCATGGGCATGGGCGAACCGGCCCACAACATGGACAACGTCCTCGAAGCCATCGAGCTGCTCGGCACTGCCGGCGCCATCGGCCACAAGAATCTCGTCTTCTCGACCGTCGGCGACCGCCGCGTTTTCGAGCGCCTGCCGCAAGGCCAGGTCAAACCCGCACTCGCGCTCTCGTTGCATTCGACGAAAGCAGAACTGCGCGCGCAACTTCTCCCCAATGCGCAGCCCATCGAGCCGGCCGAACTCGTCGAGCTCGCCGACGCCTATTGCCGCGCCACCGGTTACCCGATTCAGTATCAATGGACGCTGCTCGCAGGCGTCAACGACACCGACGAGGAACTCGACGGCATCGTCCGCCTGCTGGCGGGCAAATACGCCGTCATGAACCTGATTCCGTACAACAGCATCGACGGCGCCGATTTCCAGCGACCGTCAGTCGAGCGCGCGGCGGCGATGTCGCAGCATCTCTACCGCCACGGCATCCTCACCAAACTGCGCCAGTCCGCTGGTCAGGACATCGCCGGCGCCTGCGGGCAATTGCGTGCCCGGGCGACGAAGCCGCGCAACCAGGCCGCCCAAAGTCAGTGATGGTGGTACGCCGCGGGAAAGCAGGTCAGGTGGGAATTCAGTCCACCACAAACAATTTGGCGCCGATCGGCGTGGAAGAGCGATGCGCTTCCGCATGGTCGGCGACCTGGTAACTCACCCCGGGCTTCAGGGTGAATCTTCTGCCATCCTCCAGTTCCGTGTGGAGTTCGCCTTCCAGGCAAAGCAGGACGTGACCCTTCGAGCACCAGTGGTCGGCCAGATAGCCGGGCGAGTATTCGACCATGCGGACCCTGATTGGGCCGAACTGTTGCGTTCGCCAGATCGCGGTTCCTGTTTCGCCTTTGTGCTCGGTCACCGGCACGGTCGACCAGTCGGTCGTGACGAAAGGAATTTCGTCCATGTTCATGAGTCGGTTCCTGCAATGTCCGGCTGCGGCGCGCAGCGGAACTTGTTGATGGTGTCTCGCAATTTCAGCGTCTCGGCTCGCGCCGCCGCAGCGTAGTCGACGCCACTGCCGGCGTACAGGATCGCGCGCGACGAACTGATGATCAGACCCGTACCATCGGCCGTCTGGCCGGCCTTGACTAGCGCTTCGACATCGCCGCCTTGCGCGCCGACGCCGGGAACCAGGAACGGCATATCGCCGACCAGGCTCCTGATCTTCGCCATCTGGGCCGGCCACGTTGCGCCGACCACCAGCAGGCAGTTGCGGTTGGCATTCCATTTTTCCGCGATCATTTTCGCGACATGCTCGTAGATCGGTGCGCCGTCGACGACCAGGTCCTGGAGATCGCTCGCGCCGCTGTTGGATGTCCGGCACAGCAACACGATGCCGCGATCGGCATGACGCAAAAACGGCTCGGCCGAATCGTGGCCCATGTAAGGATTGATCGTAACCGCGTCGGCGCCATATCTCGAAAACGCCTCGGTGGCATACATTTCCGCCGTGCTGCCGATGTCGCCGCGTTTCGCGTCGAGTATCACCGGAATGTGCGGGTAGTTCGACCGGATGTATTCGATGGTCTGCTCAAGTTGCCTTTCGGCGGACACCGCCGAGAAGTAGGCGATCTGCGGCTTGTAGGCGCAAACCAGATCGTGCGTCGCATCGACGATTTCCTTGTTGAAGCGAAAGATCGCCTCGGCATTCTTTTCCAGGTGCCGCGGGAAGCGAGCCAGGTCGGGGTCAAGCCCAACACAGACGAGTGAATTGGTCCTCTTCCAAGCGTCCTTCAGTTTCTCGATAAAACTCATTGGCCCCTCGTTGGCAAGACGTCGCATTTACGCGCAGACGCCGGCAGGATACCCGGTCGCCAGAAATTCGGAACGTTCATCAGTGGCGTTTCATGGCGGAAGCAAGGTTTCCGTGATCGCCGCACGACCAATTCTACGGAAGTAACGACTGCGGATTGCCATGTTGGCGGGCTCGGATACATAACGCGCGACCAGAGCCGCGACGACCACGGATAGCGCGACAAACAGGCACAGGAGCGGCAATCGGGTGTCGTACGATACGTCATCCCGGCTGAGCAGGTTGCGCATGAGCGCCAGCACGATAATGTGGAACAAATAGACCTCGTAGCTATGCCGGCCCAACCAGCGCAACGGCCTGAAGAGTGTTCTGGCAAGCGGTTTCAGAGCAGAGGCGTCATTGGCCCCAAAGAGAAATGCAGCGCTGGCCAGTGCGATGATCGAGAAGCCGACAACCTCGTTACCCTGGATGCCACGCAAGTAGACGATCGCAAGTGCAATTAGAGATCCCACGCGGATCGCGCGTGCGGTACTTCTCGTGAGGCTGATGCGTTGTGCCAACAACGCGGTCAGACATCCCATCGCAATCGCATCGAAGCAGGCGAGGTAGCCGTACATGTAATAGATCTCGTTATCGACGTGCGCTTGTCGATAGATCGGGCCGACCGCAATCGCCAGGCAGCACACTAGCGCCAGCAGCCATGTGCGGCGCAAAGACAGGCATAGAAGCGGCACGAGCAGATAGAAAACCTCCTCGACGGAAAGAGACCAATAGATGTTCAAGCAATAGTTGAAGTACCCCGTCGACTGCATCAGGACGTTGTGCCAAAAGGTGAGCACCGAGCCAGCGCCGACAACGAAATGCGACGCCGGCAAGTTGTGATCGCCATCCGTGTTGGCGAAGTAAGGCAGACCCGCACTGCCGAGAACGACGATGATGGCCAGTGCCAGCACCAGCGGCGGCATGATTCTGGCGAACCGATAGGTGTAGAAAGTGAGACCGTCGATGTTGCGCAAATGCCCCCAGCGCGCGAGCGAGTTGGACGTGATCAGGAAACCGGAAATGGTAAAGAACATGGTTACTCCATAGTTTCCATTCTCTACGAGGCCATCAAGAAACCAGGTTGGCAGGAGTGTGCCGAGCGGACTGTTGTCAAGGCCGTATGCCAACGAGAAATGCAATATCAATACGCACGAAATCGCAGTGCCGCGCAGAAAATCTATGTGGACATTGCGCGATGATTTGTTGGTCATGCGGGCTCGCAGGGCTATTCCCGGCCGTCTGGTTTCCAACGCCACTGCACGTTGGCTGTCCATCCTTCGCTGGCGGAAGGAATGGAATCGTATTTCGGGATGTACGGTTTGATATCCAGAAGCGGCGTTTCGTCGAGGATATCCGTTCCTTCAACGACCAGCGTGTTGCCATCTCTCCGAATGAGTTTGACGATCGACATGCCAATCCCATTTGGCCGGCACGGATGCCTTGAGGCGTAGATGCCGTGAGGGGTGTCGTCGAGGAAAGTGGAACGGACGAAGCTGACTGCATCGGCCCGGTCGAATAGGTAAAGCAGATAGACGTGGGAAAAAGTCTCGATGTCCGTCAGGCCTTGGGCATACGGTTCGAATACCTCCACACGCCCGGCAGCTCTCGATGCGTAGAGCGGCTGGATCGGACATTCTTCCTTGGTCTGGTACGGAGTACGGATGATGCCGATAACGTCCATGGTTCGATGCCTGAGTGCGGATGTTGCAATGTCCGCAGCATACCCGTGGCCAACGGGCCGCGTAAAGTCAGTCGTGGTGGCACGCCGATAGGAAATCAATCATCGGAAAGCAAAAAGTATGTAGTCATGATGCGCCTATGGCTATATCGAAAGTGGTGGGGTTTGGCGACACTTCGGCGGCGGGATTGTCGTGTGGCACGATTGGCCGGACTTGTTCCGCAGTCCGCTGAACGAATCGCGCCATGGAGAGCCAATGAATCTGGAACATATTCCCAGGAAGACCGAAAAGGGACGTGTCGAAGTGCAGACGCGGGCTTTCCGCGTTGGGCCCAGAGAGCGTTCCGTCCTGATCATGATCGATGGCAAGACGCCGGCCAGGGTGTTGGTCGCCCGGCTTGCCTTCATGAAGAAGGCCGACCAGATTCTCGAGGAACTGCGTAGCGGTGGCTTCATCGATGCGGCGTCGCCCATCGATGTTCCGCATGTCGATGCAGGTGCGACGCAGGAACCGCTGTCCGACGGCTTGCAATGCGTGCGGCGTGCCGCGCGCGACTTCGTTCTCAAAACGCTCGGTCCGCGCGGTCATGATCTCGCGGTGAAGTTGGAACGCTGCGATTCGCGCGCCATCTTGACGCAGCTTCTGGGCAGATGCCGCGATGCCATCAACATCGCCGCCGGCGAAAAGAAGGCTCAGGATTTCTGGATGGAAGTCGAGTTGGCCCTCGGGTATGGCTGAGGCGATTCGCGCTCGTCAGTTTCCGCTCGTGGCGCCGTTCAAGCGGTCGAGGTTGTTCCCGGCTTTGAGGTAGTCCGGTTGCAGCGCCAGCGCATGCTGGTACGCCTGCCGGGCTTCGTCCAGTCGGCCCGCCGACTGGAGAACATAGCCGAGATTGTTGAAGACCCGCGCCTTGTCGGGCGAGTGGCGGGCAGTGTCCTGCCACAGGGCGATTTCGCTGCCGTAGGTTTCGTTGCGGGCGTGCGTGATCGCGCCGAGCAGTAGCGCGCAGGCGATCACGACGGCCCAGCCGGCGGCCGGCCTCAGATAACGGCGCAACTCGACGGCGATACATAGGAAGACGGGCCAGTCGGCCCAAACCATCTGGCGTTCGTTGGCGATGTCGGCGCGCGGGAAAAAGATGTTGGGCAGCAGCAGGTGGATCAACAGCCAGAGCAGCGCCAGCGTAAGCCACGGCCGGCGGCGTCGCAGCCAGACGGCGAGCAGCGCGCCGCCGGCGAAGAGCAGCGCTTGCGGCAGGGCGTCGGTGAGGCTGGCGAGCGTGGGCCAGTCCGGGTCGATGTCGAGACCGGCCGGCCAGAACAGTTTGCCGAGCAGCGCCGTCGAGCTGTACAACTGCGTCGGCAGGCTTTCGGCAAAGTCGCGCGTGTGTACGCTCGCCTGAATCAGCGACCAGTAACCCGGGTGGAACAGCAGCGCCAACGCCAAGATGAGGCACAGCGCCCAGAACGGCCACTGCCTGCGCGGCGCGAGGCGCCACGGCGTGCCTGTCGACCAATCCCATACCAGCAACGCGAACGGAAACAGCAGGGCGCTTTCCTTGGTCAGCATGGCGAGGACGAACAGGCCAAGCGCCGCCAGTCGATGGCGGAGTTGTCCTTCTTCGGCGCGAGCGTAGTAGACCAGGGCGCCGAGGTAGAACGTCGTCATCAGCAGGGTTGAGCGGCCGCTGATGTAGGTGATGGCCTCGCTGTGCAGCGGATGCACGGCGAACAGCAGCGCGGTCCAGGCGGCGATGGCATCGGCGTCGCCGGCTTGCGGATACCGGCGCATGAAGGCGCGCGCAAGCGCGAAGACGCAAGCGGTGGCGATGAGGTGAGCGAGCAAGTTGAAGAGGTGAAAGGCCAATGGCGCGCCGCCGCTGGCCAGCCAGTTGAGCGTGTAGGTGAGGTTGAGCAGCGGCCGCAATCCGCCGTGGCTGGTTGCCCGCCACCAAGCGGACAGGGAATGCACGCGTTCGCTGTTGACGATGACGTTGTGGTCGTCGAACTGGAACGCGCCGATCAAGCCGTTGGCATACGCGGCGAAACCGGCGAGCAAGGCCAGCGCCAGCAGGGCGAGCGCGCGCCGGTCGTCGCTATGAGGCGGGTGGCAGTTCGGCGAAGGCACGGTCGAGCGTGTCCGCTGCATCCCACCAGCGGTTGGCGGCGTTGAGCAACACCAGCAGCACCTGGTGGCCGTCGCGCTGCGCGGCGGCGATCAGGCACTTGCCCGCCTGCGCCGTGAAGCCGCTCTTGACGCCCTGGGCGCCGGAGTAGCGGCCGATCAGCGCGTTCTTGTTGGTGAGTTGGAATTGCCGCCGGCCGTCGGCGCTGGCGATCGAATGGGCGGGCAGCGCCACCAGCTGCGCGATCACCGGCGACTGCAGGGCTTGATGGGCGAGCCGGGCGAGGTCGCGGGCGCTGGCGTGGTGGCCGGCCTGATCGTGGCCGCAGGCGTTGGCGAAACGGGTCTGGCGCAGGCCGAGTTGTTCGGCGCGCTGGTTCATGAGCGCGACGAAATGCGCCTGATCGCCGCCAACCCAGTCGGCCAGGGCGTGGCAGGCGTCGTTGGCGGACTGGATGAGCGCCGCGGCGAGCAGGTCGCGCACGCGGAATTGTTCGCCCGGCTTGAGGCCCAGGCGGCTGCCGGTTTCCGCGGCGGCCTGACGGCTTACTGTGACAATGTCATCGAGGCCGCCGTGTTCCTGCACCAGCAGCGCCGTCATCAACTTGGTCAGGCTGGCGGGCGGCAAAGGCTGGTCGGCGTTCCTTTCCCGGAGTGTCTTGCCATCGGCCTCGATCAGGTAGGCGCGCGCTTGCGGCTCGAAGCCCGGCTGTGCATGGGCAGATGCGCTCAGGCAAAACAGCAGGGCCCCAATCAGCCGGGCGAATCGATGCATGCGGTGCGTCTAGAAGCCGAACAGTTTCTTCAGTTTCGACGTCGCGCTTTCCGCAGGTTTGGCCGCATTGTCGGCGCCCTTGCCTTCATCGGTGGCCGCCTTCTCGGAGCCAGCGGTCCGGGCAGCACGCGCCGCGTTGCCGTCGCCGGCGTCCTGATCGTTGTAGTCCCGGGACTTGCTGCGCAGCGCATAGCACATGTTGGCGTTCGGTTTCGCCATGTCCGCCGTGTAGTCCATGCCGAAGCCGGCGCAGTTCTTGGCGTACATCTGTTTCGCCTCGTCCGGACAGAAGGTGCCGATGAAGCGATACTTCTTGTCGGTAACCGCCTGCCCGCACAGGGTCAAACGCTGCTTTTCGAGATCGATGCCACACTCCGCGAGCACCCAGCCCCATGGCTGGTTCGTGGTCTTCGCGGTCTCGCGCCACCGGATGTAATGGGCATAACCGCCGTAGCTGCCGACCTGGCTGCGCGTCTGTTCGCACAACTGCGGCTTGTAGCCCAGGCATTGGCCCTTGCTCTGGAACGTGCTGGCGCCGTTGCCCATGCCGCCCGATTCGGCTTCGCGCTTCACCGAGCCCTCGCACATTTGCTTGACGGCATCGTCCGAGCGCGCCTTGAAGTCGGCGACAGTCTTGTCCATCTTCTTCTGCTCTTCGCCGGCATCGCAAGTGCCGACTCGCTTGCCGTCCATCGTTTGCGTCATGTCCATGCCGCTGGCGGACATCCTGAACACGCCCTTCATGGTATCGGCCGTCTTGGTCATCTCGCCGCTGCCGGTCATGGCGTTCTTGCCGGTGCAGCGCATTTTCCAGGTGACCGTGTTGCCGGAGACCTTGTAGTCGTCGACCGTGCAGTTCTTGGCATTGGGGTCGTCGCCGGGCTTGTAGTTGCCGTTCCTGGCGATACAGGAAGTGATCTTGATACCGGGCATGTTCATGCCGGGCATGGCCATCTTCTGCGTGATTTCCCACAGTTCGTCGCTGCCCGCCGACCAGGCCGGTGCGGCACCAACGACAAGGCTGAGTGCGAAAGCGGATTGAATGGTTCTGCGCATGAGAGCTCCCGAGGTTGGCTGTCCAGAATGACCGATCCCGACATCGGCCGCGGCCATTATAGATCGGCGACATGACAGGACGCGTCTGGCGCTGTCCTGCATTCGGTGCAATTGACTAGCCGTTCGATAGCGCATAGGCCATGTACTTTACCGAGAACGGCAGATGCGGAAACCGTTTGGTTTCGCCATCCGTGAAGCCAAGGTTGCGGTACCAGCGCTGGAGCTCTGTGTGTTCGCCGATAACGCCGATGCTGATGGTCTTGATCGAGGCGGACCGAGCGTGCTCGACGATGTGCCGGACCAGTCGGGCGCCAACGCCGCGTTGGCGATACGCGGGCAGGACAGACAGACGGTTGAGGTACGCAAGCTCCGCGCTGGGTTTTTCGTAAGCGACGCAACCGATCGGTTTGGCGCCGTCTGCGATGATGAAGTATCTCTCGCCGCGCGCCAGATCGGCTTTGATCCAGGCTTCGGTGCAAAACGAGGGATGCTTCGGGCAATTGTCGGCGTCGAGGCCGAACGCGGCTGCGACATCCTTGTTCGATTCTGAGACGAGCATCGCGATCGTCTCCGAATCGTCAGGCGTGGATTCTCGAATGTTCACGAATGTCCTCCATTAATTCGTCGGCATAGTGGGTAGCCATGATGCCACTGCAATCGGGGTGGTTGCAACGGCGGAAGTCAGTCGTCGTGGTACGCCGATAGGGTCGCCGTAGCGACCGCTGCGAAAGTGGTTTTCGCGCCGCGGCAAATCGCGCATAATGCGCGCCTCATCAACAACCGACCACGACCATGAACCCAGGCCCGAGTAGCCGGCCTTGTTCGTCTGGAGGCGCAACAGGACACTGAGGTGTCGATTCTGCTTGCTGCGCTCGGGCGTCAAGGCTTCGCATGTATCAGACGCCCAGCGAGCAAGACAAGGTGAGGTTTCCCTTGCCGTCGTTTCCGCTCCCTGGACTGCAAACGGAGAGCAGAAATGAATACGAAGAAAGTAAATGATCTGGCGCGTCGCCTTGGCCCTGGCCTCATCACGGGTGCCGCCGACGACGATCCCAGTGGCATCGCCACCTACTCGCAGGCCGGCTCGCAATTCCGCTTCGGACTGGTCTGGACGCTACTGCTGACGACGCCGCTGATGATCGGCATCCAGATGCTGTCGGCGCGCATCGGCTGGGTGACGGGCGAAGGCCTGGGCGCCAACATCGCCAAGGTATGTCCGCGCTGGCTGACGCTGACGCTGATCGGGCTGCTGGTGGTGGCCAACACCATCAACATCGCAGCCGATCTTTCCGCCATGGGCGAGGCGGTGCGCCTGCTTGCCGGCGGGCACGTGGTGCCGTACATCATCGGCTTCGGCGTGCTTTCGATCGTCGGCCAGGTGTATTTCTCCTACGAGGGAACGGTGCGCATTCTGAAGTGGCTGACGCTGGCGCTGTTTTCCTACGTGGCGGTCATCCTGTCGGTTGCCGTGCCCTGGCGCCAGGTGCTGGTGGAATCCGTCGCGCCGTGGCGCTACGTGCCGTCGGGTACGTCGCTGAACGACTACGCGGCCATCGTCGTTGCCGTGCTCGGCACGACCATCAGCCCCTATCTGTTTTTCTGGCAGGCAGCGCAGGAGGTCGAGGATAATCTGCGCCGGCCTGAAGCCGCCGAACTGCGCGACCATCCCGAATACGCAGCGGAACACTTGTCGCGCATCAAGGAAGACACCTACTTCGGCATGATCTTCTCGAACGGCATTGCCCTGTGCATCGTGCTCGCCACCGCGGTGACGCTGAACGAGCACGGCATCACCAACATCCTGACGGCGGCACAAGCAGCCGAGGCCCTGCGTCCCATCGCCGGCGAGTTCGCCTTCGCGATCTTCGCGCTCGGCATCATCGGCACCGGCCTTCTCGCCGTGCCCGTGCTGGCCGGCTCGGCGGCGTTCGCGGTGAGCGAGGTGTTCGGCTGGAAAGCCGGGCTCTCCCACGGCTTCCGCGCGGCGCGCGGCTTCTATGCCATCATCATTGCGGCGACGGTGATCGGCACGTTCATGGGCTCGGTCGAGGTCGACCCGATCAAGGCGCTGCTCTGGAGCGCCATCGTCAACGGCGTCATCTCGGTGCCGATCATGGTGGTGATGATGCGCATCGGCCAATCGCATCGCATCATGGGCGAATTGACCATGAGCCGCCGCCATCGCTTTTTTGGCTGGGCCGCGACGGGCGTGATGGCCATGGCGGTTGGCTTCATGCTGGTGACCAGCTTCTAAGCCGCCAGTAGCGCGAAGAGGAGTGCGCTATTTTTCCGCAGACTTCATCTCGGCGGCAAAGTCCTTCTGAATCTCCTGCATTCTTGGCGCCAGTCCGGACGACATTTTCTGAACTTCCAGCATGGTCTTCTGCATCAGCACCGGCATCTTGTTGATAACGGCCTGGCCCGCCGGTGTTTTGTAGAAGGCCAGCATGCCGCCGACTTCTTCTTCGGTAAACGACTCGGTGTAGAGGCGCAGATACATGGGCTCAAGTTTTTCCCACGCCAGATCTCCTTGCAGGAGCGCGACCATATTGTTCTTCATATGGGTGATGGCTTCCTGCTGTTTGGCGGTTGGGCTTTTCCCCTTCAGCGCTTGCTGAATGACATTGTCCATCAGCGAATCGAGTTGCGCCTGCATGCCGTCGAGGAGTTTTTTCGCCTGAGTGACGGCCAGCAGCTGCTTGATCGAGCTTTCACTCGCCGGTTCCGCCATGGCGGTCGTCGCGGTCAACAAAAGAATTACCAACGCATTTCTGAGAATATTCACGTGATTTCCTTTTCGGCGGCGGGCAGGGTGGCAATGATGCCATTGTAATCGTGGGCGAACGACGGTGTTCAGCGTTCCGAGATCGCCAGGTTGGCGCCGAGCACCGCAAAGGCGGCGGCGAAGCTCCTCTGCATCCAGGTCAGGACGCGCGGCGAATCGAGAACCCACGCTCGCGCGCTGTGGGCGAGCACGCCGTAGGCGATGAACACGCCCAGCGTCATGGCCATGAACACGCTGCTGAGAATCAGCATCTGGAGCAGCGGCGCATCCGCGTGCGGTGCCACGAACTGCGGCAGGAAGGCGAGGAAGAAGATCGATAGTTTTGGGTTCAGGATGTTCATCAGGAAGGCGCGCACGGCGATCTTGCGCCCCCCCGTGACTTCCGCCGGCCGGTCGAACGCAATCATGCCTTTCTCGCGCCACATCGCCCAGGCCAGATAGAGCAGATAGGCCGCGCCCGCCAGCTTGAGCGCCTGAAAGGCCAGTGCGCTCATGTGCAGGAGTGCCGCCAGCCCCATCACGCTGGCGAGCAAGTGGGGGATGATGCCCAGCGTGCAGCCGATTGCCGCGAATACACTGGCGCGCCAGCCGAGGAACAGCCCTGTGGAAACGGTGAACACAACGCCAGTTCCGGGAATCAGAACCACGATCAATGAGGTGAGCAGGAATTCGGTGGTGATCATGGGCGGTAGCGGTCCATTTGCGAGTTACGCCTTGCTGGCATGATTGAACATTCTCTGAGCGCCAAAGTGGCGGGTGACGTTACGGAACAGGCTCACTACATGGCCTGAGCGACGAGGACGATGGCCATCGCGGCGGGAACAAGAAGCGCCTGCGCCAGAAGCGTGCCGGCCAGGCGGCTGCCGACCAACCATACGATGGCCTTTCTGAATTGAGACTCCGAAGTCTTCCCTTCGATCACATCATCAGTCATTACGGACATGTGCGGATCAATGAAGACAAACATCATGATGGTTGCTGCGCCATTGACGACCGAGGACAGCGTGCTCGACGTGACCCGAAGTTCCGGGTTCAGGTATCCAGCGTAGAGCGAAGCGAATACGCCAATGGTCCACAGGGCGACGGCCGAAACATTCAAAAAGATAATCCATGGTGTGATCCCGTGACCAATACGCATTTGCGTGAAATTGGCCGCGGCGGGAATGCTTGCAACATCTCTTAGCTGTAATAGGCCGCCCTGAAAGAAGCCGCGAAGCAGTAAGCGCGGTATGGAGCGGTGAACCTGGAAATGGAGAACGGCACGACTAAAAATGCGCTGAAAGGTGGGAATGAGAAATGCGCCGACGAGGGTTGCAATCGTGGCGGATAGCAATAGCCAGCGAAAATCCGCTAGAAGCCCATGTGTTACTCCTTGGCCAAGGTTTTCTTCGATGCGCTTCGCAAGGAACGGTCCTTGAAAGGAGTTCGATGTGCGAGATACCAAAACCAGAATGTTGAATAGTGCGAACGAAACGGCGATTCGCCTCGTGCGAACACCGGCAATCCGCACGGCATAGGCAAGCGTCCCGATCAGATGGATTACAAACGTGAGGGCGCAGATGACTGCGAGTTGGATGTCCATGCGTGATCTGAGGGAATATCGCTGATGGATAGGTAAGTGTTGGTTCAACGGGTTTGGCAAGCAATCAAACCCTAGAGGCAATGATGCCACCGTAATCCAATGCGGTGCAATGACGAAAGTCAGTCGTGGTGGTACGCCGAGCTGGGCGGAGTGTCAGCGTTCAGTTCGCCGCGAGCCGCCAGAGCGAGGTGATTTCGGCGGCGCGGGCGGCGTGTAGCGCGTCGTTCTCGTCGCTCGCCTTCGGATGCTCGGGGCGGATGTCGAGTCGATCGATCACCTTCAAACCGGCTGCCGCGATCATGTCCAGCAGCTCGGGGCGTGAACGCAGCCCGAGGTGTTCGGCCAGGTCGGAGAGGATGAGCCAGCCTTCGCCTTTCGCTTCGAGATGTTCGGCCAGGCCGTTCAGGAAGCCGCGCAGCATCTGGCTCTCGGGGTCGAAGATGGCGCGCTCGATCGGCGAACTGGGGCGTGCCGGGATCCAGGGCGGATTGCATACGACGAGCGGCGCGCGGGCCGGCGGGAAGAGGTCTTGCTGCACGATCTCGACTTGCGCAAGGAGGCCGAGGCGCTCGATGTTTTCGCGGGCGCAGGCGAGTGCGCGCGGGTCCTGCTCGGTTGCGACGATGCGCTTGACGCCGCGCTTCGCCAGCAAGGCGGCGATGACGCCGGTGCCGGTGCCGATGTCGAAGGCGAGCGAGCCGGCGGGCAAGGGCGCTTTGGCGACCAGTTTCAAATATTCGCTGCGCACCGGCGCGAACACGCCGTAATGCGGATGGATGCGCGCGTCGAGCGCGGGGACGGCGACGCCGTTCTTGCGCCACTCGTGCGCGCCGATCAGGCCGAGCAGTTCGCGCAGCGAGGCGACGAAGGGCTGGCTGCCGGGGCCGTAGGCTTCCGTGCAGGCGAGATTCACGTCGGGCGCGCGACGCAGCGGCACGACATAGTCGGCGTCGAAGGGCAGCAGGAGCATACCGAGCGTGCGAGCGCGTTGCGACTGCGCCAGGCGATGCCGATGAAAGGCATCCGCTGGTGCGACTACCGGTGCGTTCTTCTTTGGAGGCTTGTTGGGCTTGCGGTCGACGCGGCGCGCCATCGCCAGCAACAACTGGCGCGCGTTCTGGAAATCGCCGTGCCACAGCATGGCGGTACCTTCGCAGGCCAGATGGTAGGCGTCATCGGCCGTGATGGTATCGTCGGCGATGACCACGCGCTTGGGTGGCGGCAGCGCGGCTTCCGAGCGCCACAAGGCGGCGCGCGTTTCGTCGCCTTCGGTCCAGGTGATGGTCGGCTGCTCGCTCATGTGCGCATCTTCGCACGCCGTCGGATTACGCGGCGCGCCTTTCCTGCGGCGCGGCACCGCCGTCGCGCGAACGCTTGGCTTCGTCGAGCAGGTAGCGCTGGTAGTCGTCGAGGTCGCCGTCGAACGGTTCGATGCCGCCGCGCGAGACGAGCCAGAATTCGTCGCATACGGCACGCAACAGCGCACGGTCGTGGCTGACCAGCATGACGGTTCCTTCGAACTCGTTGAGGGCCACGCCGAGCGCCTCGCGCGTCGACAGGTCGAGGTGGTTGGTCGGCTCNNTCGTCGAGCAGCAGCAGGTTGGGGCGCTGCCAGACGATCATGCACAGCACCAGCCGCGCCTTCTCGCCGCCGCTCATGGTGCCGACGGGCTGCTTGACCATCTCGCCGCCGAAGTTGAACGTGCCGAGGAAATTGCGCAGGTCCTGCTCGCGGCCGGCGACGTAGCCGCGGCCGGCGGCGATGGCGTCCTTCGCCAGCCGGATCATGTGTTCCATCGGCGTGTCTTGCGGACGCAGCACGTCGAGTTCCTGCTGCGCGAAGTAGCCGACGTTGAGTCCCCGGCCTTCGGTGATCTCGCCGCTGATGGGCTTCAGGTCACGGGCGATGGTCTTCACCAGCGTGGACTTGCCCTGGCCGTTGGCGCCGAGGATGCCGATGCGCTGGCCGGCATGCACGGAGCGGTTGATGTTGCGCACGATCACCGTCGGCGCAGTGTTCGTCGCCGCGTCCGGCGGCGGGTAACCGAAGCTGGCGTTCGACATCGACAGCATCGGGTTGGGCAGGTTGGCGGGTTCCTGGAATTCGAAAGTGAATTCCGCATCGGCCAGCACGGGCGCGATCTTCTCCATCCGCTCCAGTGCCTTGACGCGGCTCTGCGCCTGCTTCGCCTTGCTGGCCTTGGCCTTGAAGCGGTTGATGAACAATTGCAGGTGCGCGATCTTGTCCGCCTGCTTCGCCATCGCCGATTGTTGGAGCAGCATCTGCTCGGCGCGCATGTCTTCGAAGGCGCTGTAGTTGCCGCCGTAGCGAATCAGTTTCGCGTTGTCGATGTGCAGCGTGACTTGGGTGATCGCGTCGAGGAATTCGCGGTCGTGGCTGATGACGATCAGCGTGCCGGCGTAGCGCTTCAGCCAGGCTTCCAGCCACACCAGCGCGTCGAGGTCGAGGTGGTTNNTGGTTGGTCGGCTCGTCGAGCAGAAGGAGATCGGACGGGCACATCAGCGCCCGCGCCAGTTGCAGCCGCATCCGCCAGCCGCCGGAAAAACTGTTCACCGGGTTGCCGAGTTCTGCCACCTTGAAACCGAGGCCGAGAATCAGCGCCTGCGCGCGCGCTTCCGCGTCGTGGGCGCCGGCGTCGTGCAGGTCCATGTAGGCGTGCGCCATGCGCATGCCGTCGTCGCTGGCTTCGGCGGCATTCACCTCGTTTTGCGCAGCCAGCAATACCGTGTCGCCTTCGATCACGAAGTCGGTCGCGCTCTGCGACGTCTCCGGCATGTCCTGCGCCACCTGCGCCATGCGCCATTGCGCCGGGATCGAATAGTCGCCGCCGTCTTCATGCAGCGTGCCGTTGAGCAGCCCGAACAGGGTCGATTTGCCGGCGCCGTTGCGGCCGACCAGACCCACCTTCTCGCCGGGATTCAGCGTGACGGAGGTATTGTCCAGCAACACCTTGGCACCACGGCGCAGGGTGACGTTCTTGAGGATGATCATTTGGCGAGACTTTCAGGGCGGACGCGCATGATACCGACCCCGGCGCGCGGCACCTACGAATATCTTGCGCTCAAACCGCCGCCGTCCTCAATAATTGCTCCCTCTGTGGAAGCACCAGTGCCACGGTTCGTAGAGGTACCCTTGCGGATTTCCTTGGGGGAATGACAGGTAAAAGCCGAAGTCTCCAGCGCGCCGGCCAAGCCAGGCGAAGGCGGCAGTCTGGTCGAAGTCCGCTTGAAGCAATGAAACGCCGGGCGTCGACAGGTCCACCGCACGACCCGTGTGATGTTCGCTGTAGCCGGGTGGGGCGCAGACCGCCAGAACTTCTTCAATGGGTTGGCCGGCGGCGAGTTTGCGTCGGACAACCTCGGCCTGACGGCCGACGCTGCGAAAGGCCGAAACAATGAACAGATCGATTCCCTCGGCCATCGCCGCGGCTTTCAGCGTTCGCCACGCTCGGGCAGCGGCGGGAACCAGGAAATGTTCCTTTCCATCGTCGGCGGTTTCGACCAGTTCGAGTTCGGTCGCCTCGTCACATGCGGTCAAACCGCGAGCCTCGATCAACGCTGTCGAAAATCCGAACTCGCTCGCCAATGCGTGAAGTTCAGCGCGCATCGCCTTCAAGCCGCCCTGACGAGGCGTACCACGACGACTGACTTTGCAAGCATCTGAGACCGCGGCATGCGCATGGCCGTCAATCCATGACGAACAATTTGGCGCCGATCGGCGTGGAAGACCGATGGGCTTCGGCATGGTCGGCGACCTGGTAACTCACGCCGGGCGTCAGGACGAATTTCCTGCCGTCCTCCAGTTCAGTGTGAAGTTCGCCTTCCAGGCACAGGAGGATGTGGTCCTTCGAACACCAATGGTCGGCGAGATAGCCAGGCGAGTACTCGACCATGCGGACTCTGATCGCACCGAACTGCCGTGTTCGCCAGAACGCGATTCCTGCCTCGCCTTTGTGCGCGGTCACCGGCACGCTTGACCAGTCGGTGGTGGCGAAAGGAATGCCGTCCATGTTCATGAGCGAGTTTCCGCGCAGCCCGCTTACGGCGCGTGACGATACTCGTTGATGGTGTCTCGCAACTTCAGCAAGCGTCGTTCGCAGATGGGGCGGTCGCCGAGCCTGATGTATTGCCGCTCGTGCGACACCGCGCCGCATTCGGAACACGCGGCGACGAAGCTGTCGGGGAGAAGGGTTGTCATAGCCGGCGTAGCCCCAGCGGCGTGTCGATGTGCGCGACGAGGCGTACCGCGACGACTGACTTTGCGACCGACACCGGGCCATCGATGCCGAGCGAGCGCAGCAGGCGGGAAACGCGCTCCGGCTCGGGGTGGAAGAGTTCGAGCTTGACGAGCGACAAGCCGTGGTCCGTCAATCGTGTCGCCGGGTGAGCCTCGGTGTGCCACTCGATCAGCGCTGGCGCCGCGCCGTTCAATGGCAGCGCGCCATCGGCGGGAATGGTGATGAGCCAATCGAGCGCGCCGCGGCTCATCGGTTCGATCTCGCCCAGCGGTTCGGTAGCGGCGGCCGCCGCTGCGTGGATGTCGTCCGTGCGCGCCACCCATGTCGTCAGGGTTGGCGAAGCATCGGGCGCAAGCGTGTCGAGCGCGAACCAGCGCGGCCGCGACGGCGCCGGCACAGCCGGATTGGCCGCGATCACTTCCAGATACACCGAGTCGCCCAGCCGCAGCAGCACATTGTGCGTGCCCATGCGCACATGCTCCCCGCCCGGCTGCGGCGATACGCCGAGCGCTTCGCGCACGTACGCCGCACCGGCTTCAAGCGTCGGCGCCGTGATGGCAATGTGGTCGATGTGACAGTGCGGCACTCCGTGTCTCCAGACTACTCAATTGGCCCCGATTCCCAGAAGAACGACGCCCGCGAGAACGGCCACCGCCGCCGCCACCCGGCGACGAGCACCAAGGTGTAGAGGGTGCTATGGGGCATGGCGTTTGAGGTTACCGGCCTGCGCGGTTCTTCGCGCAGGTCGCTTCGAATAATGGGTTCGACCCCGCGCGTGAACGAGGCAATGACTTACGTCGGAGAATGACTCTTGAGCCAATCGCGCAAGGCGGAGTCCACGCGGGTTTGCCAGCCCTCGCCACTTTCGCGAAATTGCTCAACCACTTCTCGTGACAACCGAATGGTGATGCGCTCTTTGGTCGGTGTCTTCTGAGGGCCACGCACGCCTAGCTTCTTTCTAAGGGACAGTGGCAGCACTTCAGCGGCCGGCCTAAATTTCGCCATATCTTCGGCGGTGAGTTCGCGGACCTCGCCGTCAGCGTCAATCAATGGTTTGCGGCTTGCCATATCTATTTGCCTCTCTCGTTCTTGATCGGGTCAAAGTCGACTTCCATGCGCTAAATGGTATGCACAAAGAGGTTGTGCGTCAAGGTTTATTGTATGCACAAACACGCCATCAGCAGACGCCGCTGATTTGCCAGCTCGTGCCGTGAAACGAGGGTTTGGCCGTCAAAGCGTGGCCTGCCAGTAGCCGACATCGATCCAGTTGTCGAACTTGAAGCCCACTTCGCTGAAATGGGCAACTTTCTTCAGTCCCAGCTTCTCGTGGAGGGCGACGCTGGCGGCGTTGGGCAAGGCGATGCCGCCGATAACAACGTGCATGCCGCATGCCTTCAGCGCGGCGAACAGGTGTTCATAGAGCCGGGTGCCGTAGCCGTTGCCAACGGAATTCGCATCGAGGTAAACGGAACTCTCGACGGAAAACGATAGGCGCAGCGCCCTTTCCATTTTGAGGCGTAGGCGTAGCCGACGATCCGACCGCCGTGCTCGGCAACCAGCCACGGCAGAGACGCCGAGGCGACCTCGGCGATTCGCCCGGCAATCTCGCTCGCGGAAACCGTTTGCTCCTCGAAGGTGATGATCGTGTTGAGGATGTAGTGGTTGTAGATCCGGGCAATCGAATCGGCGTCACTAGCGGTGGCGGGTCGAATCACGCTGCACTCCTATTTGACATGAACGGATGGCGATTTCAGCAGGCCGGAACGGCTCCGCTCGACGGGGGACTAGATCGCATTTCTTCGATCGAAGGCTATGCGCGCCGCAACCGCGGCAAGGAAGCCGGCGAGCAGATACTTCTGTGCTCGTGCAAAGCGTGGCGAGCGGCCGAACAGCGACGACACGCGCGCTGCCCCGAGGATGATGAAGGAGTGTGCGGATGCCGCGGCGGCAACTTGGACGAGACCGAGTTCTATGGTCTGGGCAAAGACGCTGCCGGTCTCGGGCTGGATGAATTGCGGGAGAAGCGAGCCGTACATCAGGACGATCTTCGGGTTCAGCAGGCAAGTGACGAAGCCGCGCCGGTAGAGCGTGCCGGGCGGCTCAGGCGGCAACGACGTTGTTGCCAACGGAGCATTGCGGGTACGCAAAGCCTTGGCCGCGAGCCAGAGCAAGTACGCGGCGCCGGCAAAGCGGACAACGTCGTAAGCGATGGGCACGGCTTCGAAGAGGGCCGACAGGCCGGCGGCGGTAGCCAGCATGTACAGCAGCATGGCCGTGCAGACGCCGGCAAGCGAGGCGAAACCGGCCGCGGTGCCCTGACACAAAGAACGCGAAGCCAGGTAGAAGAGATTCGGCCCCGGCGACAGCGCCATGAGAAACGCCAAGCCGGCGAACGAGGCCACGGTGTGAAGTGCGAGCATGAGAATTCCGGCGCGCCGGCGACCCTGCCGCTACTTGGTGACGTTAAGGAAAGGAATGGGTGCGCCGGCGTAGATGGCCGTCGGCAGTACGCCGTTCCATTTTTCGGCCTTGGTCTTCTCGACCTCGATGCGACGCAGTTCGAGCACGTCCTTGTTTTGCGCCAGGGCCGCATTCTGCACGCGCAGCGCTTCGGCCTGGGCCTTGGCGATGGTCAGGTTGGCATAGGCTTCGCCGTCCGACTCCGCCTTCCTGGCGTTGGCTTCCGCTTCCGCAATGGCCACCTTTTGCTTTTGTTCGGCCTCGACCGTCTTAAGCTTGTTCTCGGCCGCAAGGCGCAGTTGTTCCTGTGTCACCTTGTCGTTGATGGCGTGCATGTAGGAGTCGGAGAAAGCGAAGTTCCGCATGTCGATGTTGATGACCTGGGCGCCGTAAAGCGACAGCTTGTCGCGCAGCGCGGCGTTGATGTCGGCGGACACCTTGGCGCGCTGGGCGATCAGGTCGGGGGCGGTGTATTTCGCCGTCACGGCCTTGAAGATTTCCTGCGTTGCCGTTTGCACGTAGGACGACAGGTCGCCGTCATGTGAGTACTTCTCGAAAACTTCGGACACGCGATCCGTGGCGATGCTGTAGCGGACCGTCATGCTCACCTTGACCGGTTGCGTGTCGCTGGTGCTGCCTTCGGCGTTCTCGATATCGGCTTTCTCCGCGCGGATGCTGAAGTTGGAAAGCTTCTGCCAGGGTGGCAATACTGCCAACCCCTCGCCTTCGATGCCGACGATCTTGCCGAATTGCGTCACGACGCCGCGGCTGCCCGTCGGCACCGAATAGAACGGCCACAGGACGGTCAGTGCAACCACCATGGCGATGGCGATCCCGACGCGCGCTTTCGGGAACCTCGAAGAGACGACTTCCGGCAATTGCATGTTCCAGTCCTTTCAATTTGACGATGTTGAGTATTCCGATCAGCTTGCCGCAAGTCAGAAACCATACTCGCGCTCGACGCGGCAAACCCGGACGCGAAACGCCCGATACCAGTCCCGTGCCTGGTTCTGCGCTTGCCGATGCGCGACGTCTTCCTTCCAGGCCGCTATCGCCTCCTCGCTCGCCCAATACGAAACGGAGATTCCGATTTCCTGCCGCGCACTCTCGAAGCCTAGAAAGCCCGGCTGTTCGGAAGCAAGCTCCACCATCTGTTTCGCCATTTCGCCATAACCATTGTCGCCGTCCGTGCGGACGGATGTGAAGATGACGGCGAAGTACGGCGGTGGCGGTGTTTGCGCGGGGGTAGTCATTTACGCTCCGTTTGCGGCTGAACGTCTGAGTTAGAGCGCGGCCTAGTGTTCGAGATACTCATCGCTAGATGACGAGCGATTGAGGTAGTTCCACATGCGGTCTGCGTTCTCTTTTAGATCTTCGTTCGACAGACCATACTTGGCCAGATACTCATCGAGTATTTCGTTCGCCGACATATCGGCAAGCTTTACTGTCAGTTTGTGATGCGTTAGCTTCTGCTCGACGATAAGCCGACCTTTCGGGGACATGATATCGCCGATATTTTCATGCACAAATCTGTGAACGATCGAATTGCGCCTGTCCCATCCATCCATTAGGCGCTTCTCGGTCTCGGCGGGAATGGCGATTCGAGTCTGCAGGCGTTTGAGCAACTGTCCGAGAGTCTTCTGGGAGTAGAGATCGATGGCAGCAGAGAATGCGGCTGGTTCTCCTTGTGCATCATCCTGTGCAATTAGGGCTAGCAGGAAGCACAATGTTCCCTCAAATGCTTGGCAAATCCACAGCGCCTTGCCAAGTTCCAGAAAGAGGGGCTCTGATTCAGCGATCATGCTTGTTGGCACATCAGACATGGTGCGATCTCCTGCGCTCTAACGCAATGTCAACGACAAATACGACGGTAAACAGAATATTGGACCGACCAATAATCTGTCATTCGCTTGCAAGCATTTGAAAGCACGGTGATGGCGGGTTTGTTGTTTGGCGATTCTGTCCAATAACATTTTCTGCGCGCTCCATGTCTGGAGATGTCCAAAGCATACCTGCCGCTGCTGGCGTCGGCAACGAGCGGCATTGCGGCGGCGTACCACGACGACTGACTCTATTTCCGACTGATCGGCGCCATCGGCACGGCGCGCTTCACCGGCTTTTCGCCCCCGACTGCCGGTGCCGCAGCCGGGGCGGCGGTCTGGAACATCGAGGGGTCGAGCTTCTTGCCGTTGATGACGAGTTGTCCGGTGGCGTATTTGAAGGTGGTGCTCAGGGTGCCGTTCTGGTTGATCAGATAGCCTTCCTGAATCATGGCGGGGATCATTGCCGCCTTGCCTTCGCCGGTGGCGGCAAGCACTAGCGCTTCGGGCACGGCGATCTGGCCATCGGTTTCCAGCGCCGATACCAGCCCCATCAGTACCAGCGGATTCTCTGCCGCGGCTTCAAGGTCGCCAATCTTGGCATTGGGCAGGCGCACCGAGACTTTGGCGGCGATGTTGCCCTCCGGCAGTTGCACCTCGAACTTGTCGATGGCGAACTCGGGACTGCCTTCCAGGAGGGTCTTGAACGGCTTGGCGAGCGGCTTGAACAGCGACAAGTCGGGCGGGTTGCCGGCGGCGACCAGCTTGCCGCCGTAGATGAG
>PMIH01000231.1:0-4932 GCA_003158255.1 Rhodocyclaceae bacterium | reverse complement strand
ACGGTGAACTGGACGGGGCCGGTGTAGAAGGAGGCGTTGTCCTCGAACAGGCGCGCCTGCTTGCCGTCGATGGCCAGCGCCGTGACCTCGACGTTGGTGCTGCCATCGGCAGAAGCCAGCCTGAAGAAGGGAGCGCCGCCGGTCATGGTGTAACTCGCCATGCCGCGCGTGAAGTCGCTGGCGAGCTGGATTTCGCCCCAGCTCATGTGCGAATTGTCTTCCAGCGTGGTGTCGACCGCCGGGCTCAGCATGACCTGATGTCCGCCGCCGCCGAAGCCGACGGTCGTGTCGATGGTGAGCGGCGTCTTGTCGCCGTAGAGTTTGGCCAGGAGCGGATGGCGCGGATTGTCCAGCACCAGTTCGGTATGGACCACGCCAGCACCGAATGCCGCCAGGCCGGGGAAGGGACCATGCTTGATCGTCGAGCGGGTCGTGAAGCGTATCGGCTCGGGCGGCGGCGCCGCCGGATCGGCAGGTTCGGACTTGGCGTTGAGCATGGCGCCGAATAGCGCCGGCATGAACTCGAAGGTGACCGTCTCGACCGATTCGAACACGCCGCTTTCGATCTTCCGGTCCTGCACCTTGATCAGGGAGTTGTCCGCCAGCTTCTGGTACTCCTCTTCGAAGTAGCCATGCACCTGCCGGCCCAGAACCCACGATGAGGCGGGATAAGCGATCACCAGCCCGGCCACCACTGCGACAACAGCACCTTTCTTCATTTCCCCATTCCCTCTCGGCGAGCATAAAGACTCAATTCTATCCGGCGGCGGTCGGCTGGATGTTTTTGCGTTGGCGCGGCCCCGAAGGGCGCGAAAGTGGCCTAAATTGGCAACCGTGTCCCCTGTAACGTGGAAGCCATGACCTCACTGAACTTCACCTGCCTGGACGACTACGACCCCGAATCGCTTTCGGTGCATCGGGCGCGCCAGATCATGCTCGCCATGCTCCCCGCTGTCGCCGGCCACGAGCGGCTGTTCGTGCGCCAAGCGCTCGGCCGCGTGCTGGCCGAGGACGTGATCTCGCCCGTCGACGTGCCCGCGCATGACAACTCGGCGATGGACGGCTGGGCGGTGCGTAGCGTCGATCTTGCTGCGACAGGCGAAACGCGCCTGAAGAACATCGGTACCGCCTTCGCCGGCCGGGCCTTTGACGGCAAGGTGGGGCAGGGCGAAGCCGTGCGCATCATGACCGGCGCGGTGCTGCCGCAGGATGTGGATTGCGTGGTGGTTCAGGAAGTGGCGCGCGTCGACGGCGACAGTGTGATCGTGCCGCCGGGCCAGCGCGCCGAGCAGAACACCCGCCGTGCCGGCGAAGACTTGCGTGCGGGCAAGGCCGCCATTGCGTCTGGCAAGCTGTTGCGACCGGCGGAAATCGGCATCATCGCATCGCTGGGCATCGCGGAGCTGTCGGTACGCCGTCGCGTGCGCGTGGCGCTGTTCTCGACCGGCGATGAGCTGTGCTCGCTCGGCACGCCGCTGTTTCCGGGCGCGGTGTACGACAGCAACCGCTACACGATCTGGGGCATGCTCACGCGGCTTGGCTGCGAAGTGATCGACATGGGCGTGGTGAAGGACGATCCGGCGACGCTCGAAGCCGCGTTCCGCGAAGCGGCCGCGTGCGCCGACGCCATCGTCACCAGCGGCGGCGTTTCGGTCGGCGAGGCGGATTTCATCAAGCAACTCATGCAGCAACTCGGCGAAGTCGCATTCTGGAAGATCGCCATGAAGCCCGGCCGGCCGATGGCCTTCGGCCGCATCCAGCCCGACGGGAGAGAGAATGGCGCCTGGCTCTTCGGCCTGCCCGGCAATCCGGTGGCGGTGATGGTGACCTTCTACCAATTCGTTCAGCCGGCCATTCTCAAGCTGATGGGACTCGATCCGGTGCCCGCGTTCCCGACGTTCCCGGCGCGCTGCGTCGAGGACATCAGGAAGGGCAAGGGCCGCACCGAGTTCCAGCGCGGCATCCTGTTCCAGGATAACGGCGAATGGTGCGTGCGCCCGACCGGCGCGCAAGGCTCGGGCGTGCTGAGTTCGATGGCGAAGGCCGACTGCTTCATCGTCCTCGAACATGAACGCGGCAAGGTCAGCGCCGGTGAGACAGTGCAGGTACAGTTGATGACAGGGCTGGTTTGAACGCATGACCAAGCCGGCGAACCGCTATGACCTCGCCGAGCTAGCGGGCGCCTTCGGCGATCTCGGCACGCTGATTCCGTTTGTCGCCGCCTATATCTCGGTCGTCAAGATGGACCCCGCGGGGATATTGCTGGCCTTCGGCTCGATGCTGGTGGCAGTCGGCTTCGTCTATCGCACGCCCTTTCCGGTGCAGCCGATGAAGGCCATCGGCGCGGCGGCCATCACACAGGCAGGCGCGCTGGCTTCGCTCACGTCGGCGACTGTCATCGGCGCTGGCGTGGTGACGGGATTGATCTGGCTCGTCCTCGGCGCCACCGGCATGGCCCGCCGGCTGACGCGTTGGGTGCCGCGCGCGGCGCTGCTCGGCGTGGTCATGGGGCTCGGTTTCAGCTTCATGCTCGAAGGTATCCGCATGATGAGCCAAAGCCCGTGGCTTGGCGCCGGCGCGCTGGTGCTGACGCTGATTCTCATGGCGAAGTCGCGTATCCCCGCCATGCTCGTGCTGCTGGTCGTTGGCGCCGCGATCGCGCTGGTGAATCAGCCGACGCTGGTCGACGAACTCGCTGCGATTCGCGTCGCGCCGCATCTGCCCGCGTTTTCCTGGCCGACGCTGACCTGGAACGATCTCTGGGTCGGAGCCATCTTCCTCGCGCTACCGCAATTGCCGCTCACCTTCGGCAACGCCATGATCTCCATCACCGAGGAAAACAATCGCCTGTTCCCTGACCGTCCGGTGACTGAGCGAGGTGTCGCGATATCCACCGGCCTGATGAACCTGTGGTCCAGTGCGCTTGGCGGCATCCCGATGTGCCATGGCGCGGGGGGCATGGCCGGCCATGTGCAATTCGGCGCGCGCACTGGCGGTGCGTCGGTGATGCTTGGCGTGCTGCTGCTGGCCATTGGCTTTCTTTTCGCCGATTCCGTAGCGCTGATCTTCCGCCTGTTTCCACACGCGGTGCTGGGCGTCATTCTGTTTCTCGCAGGCGTTCAGCTTGCCATGAACAGCAAGGACGCGGGCAGCGAGAAATCAGAGCGCTTTGTGGTGCTGACCACGGCCGCGTTCGCGGTATGGAACGTCGGCATCGCGGTTCTGTTCGGCATCTTCGCCCACCATGCCGCAAAGCGTGGCTGGATGAGGGTGTAGTGAAAGTCAGCCGTCGCGGTACGCCTGCCGAACGCCGGCGCGATCGACTGTTTCAGCCGATCTCTTCCCGGATGAAGTCGCGCGCCGCCAGTGTTCGCGGCTGAGTGAAGAATTCGGTGACGGACGTCTGCTCCAGCAAACGGCCGCCNNATGATCTTCGTGCCGGCGGCGGCGATTTCGCGGATGATGCGCTCGACCTCGCGGCTGCTGGCCGGATCGAGGCTGGCGGTTGGCTCATCGAGGAACAGCACTTGCGGTTCCAACGCCCAGACGCGCGCCAGAGCGATGCGCTGTTGTTCGCCACCCGAGCAACGGCGGGCTTGGCGATCGGCCAGTTCGGGCAGGCCGACGCGTGCAAGGGCCGCCTGCGCCCGTTCGCGTTGTTCGGATGCGGTGTGGCCGCGCAAGCGCAGACCGTATTCGATATTGGCGAGTACCGTGGCGCGCAGCATGACCGGCCGCTGGAAGACCATGGCCTGGGTCAACGTCTGTGGCCAGAGGATGTTGCCACCGCTCGGGCGCAGCAGGCCGTGCATCAGGCGCAGCAGCGTGCTCTTGCCGGCGCCGTTGGGACCGAGTATCGCCGTCCGGCCATGGCTGACCGTCAGGCTGATGTCCTCGACGATGCGCACGTTGGTCTCGTTGAGTGAAAGCCCCTGCAATTCGAGCCAATGACTCATCAGCCCCACCGCCTTTCCGCCCACTGCCGAAACAGGTAGGCGATGGTGTTGATGGCGAGCACTACCGTGATCAGGATGGCGCCGAGCGCCAGCGCCAAGGGCAGGTCGCCCTTGCTGGTTTCCAGCGCAATGGTGGTGGTCATCACGCGCGTGACGCCGTCGATGTTGCCGCCGACGATCATCACGGCGCCAACTTCCGCAATCGCGCGGCCGAAGCCAGCCAGCGCCGAGGTGGTGAGTGAGAAGCGCGCGTTCCAGAGCAGCGTGCGTGCCGCGCGAACCCGGCTGGCGCCGAGGCTGCGCAACTGCTCACGGAATTCGTGCCATTCGTCGTCGATCACCTGGCGGGTGAGGGCGGCGATGATGGGCGTGATCAGCACGATCTGAGCGATGACCATCGCAGTTGGTGTGAACAGCAGGCCGAACCGGCCAAGCGGTCCGGCACGCGAGAGCAGTAGATAGACAAGCAGGCCGACCACGACAGGCGGCAGGCCCATGAGGCCGTTGAAGAGGACGACCAGCGGACGGCGGCCCGGAAAGCGGCCGACGGAGAGCAAAGCACCGAGCGGCATGCCAACCACGCAGGACACCAGTGTCGCGCCGAGGCTGACTTGCAGGCTCAGGCCGACGATGGCTGCGAGTCGCGCGTCGCCTGCACCAATCAGATCGCGTGCGAGCGCCATGCTCGCCGAGAGTTCGTACATCGAGTCTACCTGCCAGGTCGGCGGAGAAGGGGTTCAGGATCGATTGTATCGGGGCGAAGCTTGCAACTCACGGTCTTGACGACTAGATTCCCCTCCAAGTCCGTAGGTCAGGTCCCAACAACCAAGGAGAAGTTCATGAAGATCAGTGCGCGGAATGTACTCAAGGGGAAGATCAAGGAACTCACGATGGGGGCGGTGAATGCCGAAGTCGTCGTGGAACTGCCCGGGGGGCAGGAGATCGTTTCAATCATCACCAAGCACTCGGCCGAGGC
>PMIH01000120.1:16701-20155 GCA_003158255.1 Rhodocyclaceae bacterium | reverse complement strand
CTCGCCGACCTGGGTTATCCCGACCCGTATATTTGATCCATGGACCCAGACAGTCATAAACCTTCCCTGCTTGAACGCCTGTCGGCGTTGCTGATTCGCGAGCCGGAAGATCGCGAACAACTCCTGAGACTCTTGCACGGTGCCTTCGAGCGCAATCTGCTCGACAGCGACGCGCTGTCGATCATCGAGGGCGCGATGTCGGTGTCCGACATGCAGGTGCGCGACATCATGGTGCCGCGGGCGCAAATGGATGCTGTCAGCATCCACGACCCGGTTGAGAAGATCACCGAATTCGTCATCGAGGCTGCCCATTCGCGTTACCCGGTGGTGGGCGAGAATCGCGACGACGTGATCGGCATCTTGTTGGCGAAGGAACTGCTGCGCCATTACGCCGGCAAGGAATTCGACCTGCGCGACACGCTGCGACCGGCGGTGTTCATCCCCGAGTCGAAGCGTCTCAACGTGCTGCTGCGCGAGTTCCGTGCGTCGCGCAACCACATGGCCATCGTCGTCGATGAATACGGCGGCATTTCTGGCTTGATCACCATCGAGGACGTGCTCGAACAGATCGTCGGCGACATCGAGGACGAGTACGATTTCGACGAAGCCGCCGGCAACATCGTTCTCGACAACGCTGGCCGCTACCGGGTCAAGGCCCTGACCGAGATTGGCGATTTCAATGCCGCCTTCGGTACCAGTCTTTCCGATGAGGATTACGCCACCATCGGCGGCTTGGTCATTCACCAGCTTGGCCGTCTGCCCAAGCGCAACGAAGTTCTCATGCTCGACAACCTGCGCCTGCAGGTGTTGCGGGCGGACAGCCGGCGCGTGCATACCCTGTTGGTCGATCAGCAGCGCAGCCTGGCGCTGAATCCCGCCGAATGACGATGCGTTCGCTGATCGTCGCGTTGCTGGCCGGCGCGGCGACGGCGTTCGGCTTTGCCCCCTTCGAACTGTTTCCAATTCCCATCGTCACGCTGGCGGTGCTGTTCGCGCTCTGGCGGCGCGCGGCGACGCCAGGCGAGGCTGCGCTGCTCGGTTTTGTCTGGGGCATGGGCTGTTTTCTCGCCGGCGTCTCCTGGGTCTATGTCAGCCTGCACGATGTCGGCGGCATGGCGCTGCCGCTGGCCGCCGTTGCGACGCTCGGCTTCTGCGCAGTGCTGGCGGTATTTCCCGCCTTGGCCGGGTTCTTCTATCGGCGTACCACGACGACTGACTTTGCCTCGGCGTCGGCAGGCCAATCGAATCGGCGACATTGGCGCGAGATGCTTCTGCTCGCCGGCGTCTGGGCGCTCACGGAATGGCTGCGCGGCTGGGTTCTGACCGGCTTCCCCTGGCTTGCCATCGGCTATTCGCAAATACCGCCGAGCCCGCTCGCCGGCTACGCGCCGCTGGTCGGCGTCTATGGCGTCGGACTGCTCGTTGCCGGCGTATCGTCATGGCTGACTTTCATGTGGCGCCAACCGGCGGCCTGGCTGATGATCAGCGCGCTCTTCGCCGCCGGCGCCGGGCTACGCACCATCGCCTGGACGCAGCCGGTCGGCGAACCGCTCACCGTCAGCCTGCTTCAGGGCAACATTCCGCAGACGCTCAAGTGGGTGCCGGAGAATCTATCGCTTTCAATAAACACCTACGCGCGCCTGGCCGCCGAGCATCCGGCTCGGCTCATTGTTCTGCCGGAGACTGCCATCCCGCTGCTGTTCGACGAGATTCCGCGCGATCTGCTGCGCCACCTGACCGCCAACGGTGACGCGCTGTTCGGCGCCGCCCTGCGCACGCGCGATGGCTACGCCAACAGCGCTGTTATGCTGTCGCCGCAGTTCGATATGCAGGTCTATTCGAAAGTGCATTTAGTGCCGTTCGGTGATTACGTGCCGCCGGGCTTCGACTGGTTCTTCGGTCTGGTGAACATTCCGATGTCGCAGTTTCGTCCGGGCGCGCCCGACCAGGCGCCGCTGGTAATCGCCGGTCGGCGGCTGATGCCCAACATCTGCTATGAGGATCTGTTCGGCGAGGAAATTTTGCGCGCGCTGCCGCAGGCCATGCTGCTCGTCAATCTCTCCAACACCGCCTGGTTCGGCGATTCGCTCGCCCAGCCCCAGCACCTGCAAATCGCCCGCATGCGCGCGCTCGAGACTGGCCGGCCGATCCTGCGCGCCACCAACACCGGCATGACCGCCGCCCTGGCGCCCGACGGCAGCGTCACTGCCGTGTTGCCGCCTTTCGTTGCCGACGCGCTGACGGTGTCGGTGCGCGGCTACACGGGCTCGACGCCTTTCGTGCTAGTCGGCAATACGGCCGCCGTGCTGCTGGCTGCCCTTTTCTGTCTGCCGGCGCTACTCGCCCGTCAACGCGAGCGGCGGATTCGGCGTTAATTGGCCATGGACCCGATCATGACGAAATTATCCCCCGCCCGTTTCTTGCACTGGTTTGGTGTTTTGCTGCTGGCAGGTCTGTGCAGCGCGCTAGGCACCGCCCGGGCGCAGACCATCACCGATTTGCCGCCCGACATGGTCGCGCCGCCACGCTTGGCCGTGGTGGAAGGTTCGGTGCAGTTCTTTCGGCCCGGCGCCGACAGTTGGGTGCCGGCGCAGTTGAATGCTGCGCTGGCCGAGGGCGATGCGATCGCGACCGGCGGCGGCGGGACAGTCGAAGCGCAGATTGGCCCGCGCGATTTCGTGCGCATCACCGCGAACACCACGCTGACTCTGGCTGGCCACGATGCCGGCATGATGCAATTCCGCCTTGATGGCGGTCTGGCGTCGTTCGATCTGCGCGGTCCCCGGTCGGCGCAACTGGTCGAAATCGATACGCCGAACGCGGTCGTCGTGGTCGGCGGCAAGGGCTATTACCGCGTGTTCGTTCGCGAAGGCGAAACCCGGGTTGCCGTGCGAAAAGGTGGCCAGGCGACGCTCAACTTCGCCGATGGCAGCAGTCGAGGCATCCGCGCCGGCGAAGAGGTCATCGTCCAGGGCGATGACGTGGTTCGTGTCGATAGCACGCCCGTGCCGCCGCTCGATAGCTGGGATCGCTGGAACGACGCCCGTTCCGACTACGTCACGGCGGCGACCAGCAACCGTTACGTACCCACCGATGTCTATGGCGCGGCCGACCTCGACCAACACGGCAGCTGGCGCGAAGAAGGCACTTACGGCTGGGTTTGGGTGCCGGCGGTCTCTTCCGACTGGGCGCCTTACAGCACGGGCAGTTGGCAGTGGGATCCAGTGTATGGCTGGACGTGGGTCGACGTCGCCCCCTGGGGCTGGACGACCAGCCACTATGGCCGTTGGGTCGATGTCGGCGGCCGTTGGGCCTGGGCGCCGGGCCCGCGCGGCGCGCGGGCCACCTATGCGCCGGCCCTGGTGGCGTTCTATGGCGGCGAAGGCAGCGTCGGCTGGGTTGCACTGGGCTGGGGCGAGCCGCTCTTGCCGTGGTGGGGCCGGCCGGGCTTCCG
>PMIH01000120.1:0-16663 GCA_003158255.1 Rhodocyclaceae bacterium | reverse complement strand
CAAATGCCCGGCCCGGCGCAGCCCGGCCGTCCCGCCATGTCGCAACCCGGTTTCCGTCACGACTCCCCAGTGCAAGCGGGGGTACCGATGGGGCAACCGTTCGGTCGTGGCCCTTCCCCGCAGATGGGCGCGCCGATGTCGCAGCCCCAATATCGTCGCGAACCGGCACCGCAACAGGCGGCTCCCGCCATGCAAGCGCGACCCGAACCGCAGTTCCGGCGCGAGCCGTCGCCGCAGCCGGGTCCCGCCATGCAGCCGCGACCCGAACCGCGGGTCGAGCCGCAGTTCCGGCGCGAGCCGTCACCGCAGCCGCAAACTGTCGCGCCCGCCGCGCCAGCGCCGGAGGCTCGTGGCGGCCATGACCATGGCCGCGATGCCGGCCAGCAGCACGATCGCCGCGACGACGATCGCGGTCCGGGGCACAGAAACCGGGACTGATCCAGCGCCGTTTGCAGCATCGCCCCTTGCGGGCAGTCCATATTTTCATGATAATGGAAATATGGAAATAAACACCGCTACCCAATCGCTCGCCGCGCTGGCGCAGGAAACGCGTCTCGCCATCTTTCGTCTGCTCGTCGAGGCCGGTCCCGAGGGCCTGAACGCCGGCGCCATCGCCGAAGCCGTCGGCATTCCCGCCGCCACGCTCTCCTTCCATATCGCCCAGCTGGCGCGGGCCGGGCTGGTTGGGTCGCGCCAGGAAAGCCGTTTCATCTACTACTCGGCCAACTATCCGGCGATGGACGACCTGATCGCCTTCCTTACCGACAACTGCTGCCAGGGCAAGCAATGTCTGCCGAAGACGCAGAAGGTCGCAAGTACCGCCATACGGCGCCAAACCAGTAAGTCATCTTGATCATGGGAGATCTTCATGTCTGACCGGATATATAACGTGCTGTTTCTCTGCACCGGCAATTCTGCCCGCTCGATTCTGGCCGAGGCGATTCTCAATCACTCGGGCAAGGGCCGCTTCCATGCATTCAGCGCGGGCAGCCATCCCGGCGGCAAAGTCAATCCTTTCGCCATTGAGTTGCTGGCCACCCAGGGTTTGGCTGTGGCCGATTTGCGCAGCAAGAACTGGGACGAGTTTGCCGCCCCTGGCACGCCCCATATCGATTTTGTCTTCACGGTCTGTGACAACGCTGCCGGCGAGGTCTGCCCGGTCTGGCCGGGCAAGCCGATGACGGCCCATTGGGGCATCGAGGATCCGGCTGCCGTCGAAGGCAGTGACGAGCACAAGCGCAAGGCATTTTCCAAAGCGTTCGTCGAACTGAACCGCAGGATTTCCTTGTTCACCAGTCTGCCTTTGGCCAAACTGGACGCCATGGCAACCAAACGCGAGCTCGACCAGATCGGGCGTTTGCGCGACAAAGGAGAGTAGGCATGAGCGCGCAATGCGAAATCACCGCCAAGGTCGCCGCCGGTGCGCCGATGAGCGTCTTCGAGCGCTGGCTGACGCTATGGGTGTTCCTCTGCATCGTCATCGGCATCGCCCTCGGGCAGTTCTTGCCGGCGCCGGTCCAGGCGCTCGGCCGCATGGAAGTCGCGCAGGTGAATCTGCCCGTCGGTTTGCTGATCTGGGTGATGATCATTCCGATGCTGGTCAAGGTCGATTTCGGTGCGCTGCACGAAGTACGGCAGCACGTGCGCGGCATCGGCGTGACGCTGTTCGTGAACTGGCTGGTGAAGCCATTCTCCATGGCCTTCCTCGGCTGGCTGTTCATTCGCAATATCTTTGCGCCGTATTTGCCGGCCGACCAGATCGACAGCTACATCGCCGGCCTGATCCTGCTCGCCGCTGCGCCTTGCACGGCGATGGTGTTCGTCTGGAGCCGCCTGACCAATGGCGACCCGCTGTTCACGCTCTCGCAAGTCGCGCTCAACGACACGATCATGATCTTCGCCTTCGCGCCCATCGTCGGCCTGCTGCTCGGCATCTCGGCGATCACCGTGCCGTGGGCCACGCTGTTCACTTCGGTCGTGCTCTACATCGTCATCCCGCTGGCGCTGGCACAGGTCTGGCGCAAGTCGCTGCTCTCGAAAGGCCAGGCACACTTCAATGCGACGATGGCGAAGCTCGGCCCGTGGTCGATCACGGCGCTGCTCGCCACGCTGGTGCTGTTGTTCGCCTTTCAGGGCCGCGCCATCATCGAGCAGCCGCTCATCATCGCGCTACTCGCGGTGCCCATCCTCATCCAGGTCTTCTTCAATTCCAGCCTGGCCTACTGGCTCAACCGGCAAGTCGGTGAAAAGCACAACATCGCCTGTCCCTCGGCGCTGATCGGCGCTTCCAACTTCTTCGAGCTCGCGGTAGCGGCCGCCATCAGTCTGTTCGGCTTCGAGTCCGGCGCGGCGCTTGCCACCGTGGTCGGCGTGCTGATCGAAGTGCCGGTGATGTTGCTGGTCGTCAAAGTGGTCAATGAGAGCAAGGGCTGGTATGAGCGAACAACCTGAATCGAAAGCAGCCATGACGCGTGACGAACTCCTGACGGCCTTTTCGTCCCACCGAGTCAACTTGGTGGCGACCCTTTGCCGGTTTGTGGGTTCCACGGAAGCCGAAGACCTGGCCAACGAAACGCTGCTGCGCGCGATGTCGTCCGTTGGCGGCTTTCGCGGCGATGCAGCGTTGGGCACCTGGTTGCGTCGCATTGCCGTCAACCTGGCGCATGACCGGCTTCGGCAGCGGATGCGCGACGTGGGCAAGCCGTCCCTGCCTGAGGAAACCGCGGCCCCCGCGAACCCCGATCCGGTGGAAGGCAGGCAAATGAGCCGCTGCGTGCGGGAGCTGCTCGATACGCTTCCCGCGTCCCAGCGGCAAGTGCTGGTCCAGGCGGACATGCTTGAGCGCACCACGGCCGAGATCGCTCGCGACGCAGGGATCAGCGTCGGCAACGCCAAGATCCGCCTGCATCGGGCTCGCCAGGCGATGAAGAAGGCGCTCGAAACTAACTGCGAATTCCACCACCGGGAGGCCGGCGTGCTCTGCTGCGCGCCGAAGCCGAATCGGGCATGACGGTATCCATATCGGCGTCTCGTTCGTCTAATGGCGGTACCGATCCGGTACATCACCAGGAGCGCCATCATGCTTGACGAAAAGACCACGGAACTCATTGCCATCGGGGCGTCGATCACCGCCAATTGCCAACCCTGTCTCGACTATCACACCGCCGAGGCCCGAGCGCAGGGAGCCGGCGGTGGGGAGATTCTTGCCGCCATCGAAGTGGGGAAACAGGTTCGCCGCGGTGCGGGGCTCAAGATGGACCGCCATGTCGCCGGGCTGGCCGACGGCGCCGTTCCGGCCGCCGACACCGACGATTGCCGTGCCAATTCGAAGGAGTCGTCCAACCACAGTCGACTCCTTGATGGCATCGAGGTGCCGGTTCTCCTCATGCAGGGGAATCCAAGGCAGGTGCTTACGGCGAACCGGCGAGCGCTCAACCTGTTCGGCAAGGATCTGCGGCAGGTCGAAGGTCATCGGGGCGGCGAAGTCTTCGACTGCGAACATTCGTTCTCGGCAGCCGGCTGTGGCATGGACGCCAATTGCGAGCACTGTGCGATCAAGGGCGCCATCGTCGATACGTTTACTACCGGAGTGCCGCACGAGGCGGCCGCTACGTTGCCGGTAAGGAAAGCCGGGGCATCGGGATACCGTGCCCTTCAAGTGTCCACCGAAAAGATCGGCGATCTGGCGCTGGTGCGAATCGAGCGGTATGACGATAGCGATGCGCTGGTGTTGCAGACCCGGGACGCTGATTCAAGGAGATGTTCATGACCGATTCCCCCTTGCATCCCTCTATCGTGGCCATGGTTTCGCTCGCGGCGAACATCGCCGCCAACCACCCCAAGAAGGGGCTGTGCCAGATTGAACGGCTGCGCGGCTATGGCGTGACTGACGAGCAGATCGACATGGTGGTCGACATCGCCCGACATCTGCGCGAAGAGGCTGGACAGATGCTGGATGCCGCGTTCGATGAAGAAGCAAAGCCCGTTGGCGCACTACCCGACGCGGAGTCGGTCGCTGGTTGCGGCTGCACACCAACTGCCAAGGGTAACGCCTGCTGCTGAGCGCCTCGGCTGTCACGCATTCACAATAACTTCGGAGCCTATTTCCATGAAGAACATCAAAGTCCTCGGCACCGGTTGTGCAAACTGCAAGACCACGCTCAAGCTCATCGAGGAAGCCGCTGCCGCCAAGGGCGTCGCCGTGCAGCTCGAGAAGGTCGAGGACATCCAGGACATCATGAGCTACGGCGTCATGGGTACGCCGGGCGTAGTCATCGACGGCAAGGTGGTGCACGCTGGCGGCATTCCCGGTCGCGACAAGATCGACGGCTGGCTGGCCTGAACCGGTGATGTCGACATGAGCGAAGCCACTGTTAGCGGCGTACCACCACGACTGACTTTCGCACGCTGGATCGCGGCGCTTGCCGTCGCGGTCGTCGCGTGGGGGGTGGCCTACGCCTATCTCACCGATTTCGCCGACGCCATCGTCGCGGGCGTCGGTCTGGAACGCGGTACGCACTTCGCCGAGGCCGTGCATTTCTTTTTCTACGACACGCCCAAGGTGTTGCTGTTGCTGACCGGCATCGTCTTCGTGATGGGCATTATCCAGACGTTCTTCTCGCCCGAACGGACGCGCGCGCTGCTCTCGGGCAAGCGGCTCGGCGTTGGCAACGTACTGGCGGCGACGCTCGGCATCGTCACACCGTTCTGCTCGTGCTCGGCGGTGCCGCTGTTCATCGGTTTCCTGTCGGCCGGCGTGCCGATGGGTGTGACTTTCTCTTTCCTCATCTCGGCGCCGATGGTCAATGAAGTGGCGCTGGTGTTGCTGTTCGGCATGTTCGGCTGGAAGGTCGCCGCGCTGTACCTGGGCATGGGCCTGCTGGTCGCCATCGTCGCCGGCTATGTCATCGGCGAACTGAAGATGGAGCGTTACCTGGAAGACTGGGTGCGCGCCATTCAGATGGGCGAATCACAAGCGGCCGACGGTACCGGCATGAACTGGGTCGAGCGCTTCGAAGCCGGTGGCCGGCATGTGAAGGAAATCGTCGGCAAGGTCTGGCCGTATGTCATGGCCGGCATCGGGCTCGGCGCCGCCATTCACGGCTATGTGCCGGAGGACTTCATGGCCTCGATCATGGGCAAGGATGCGCCTTGGTGGTCGGTTCCGGCGGCGGTGCTGATCGGCGTGCCGATGTACACCAACGCGGCCGGCATCATTCCCATCGTCGAGGCGCTGATCGGCAAGGGCGCGGCGCTGGGCACCGTGCTGGCCTTCATGATGAGCGTGATCGCGCTTTCGGCGCCCGAGATGATCATCCTGCGCAAGGTGCTGAAGCCGCAGCTTATCGCCACCTTTGCGGGTGTCGTCGCGACCGGCATCCTGCTGGTCGGCTACGTGTTCAACGCGGTGCTGTGAATCCAGGCGCTATCTGCCACGTCCGACCGCGACGCCAGATACGAAAAGTGCGCCGATGACGGCGGAGTCCGTCAGTGTGTTCGTTATCGCACGGAGACGCTGATCCCCCAGGTGCGAAAATTAGCGTTCGTTCTGCCGGAGATTCGAGTGAACGCGGGAACAGATAACGGATTGAGTGCAGTCGAGGCGGCGCAACGCCTGCGTGACGAAGGCCCCAACGCGCTGCCCGGCGGACAGCGCCGTACCTGGCTGACCATCGTTTGGGAGACTGCGCGCGAGCCCATGTTCCTGCTGCTGCTCGCCGCCGGCACGCTCTATCTCGTCTTCGGCGAATTGCAGGAAGGACTGATCCTGTTCGGCTTCGTACTGGTCACGCTGGGCCTCACGCTCTACCAGGAAGGCCGGACCGAACGCGCGATCGAGGCGCTGCGCGACCTCACCAGTCCGCGCGCGCTGGTGATTCGCGATGGCAGGCAGCAGCGCATCGCCGGGCGTGACGTGGTGCGCGACGACCGCGTGATGCTGGCGGAGGGCGACCGCGTACCGGCCGACGGCATCGTGGTCGCCAGCAGCAATTTGCAGGTGGACGAGTCGCTGCTCACCGGCGAGCCGGTGCCGGTAACAAAGATCACGGCGACGGCCGAACCGCCGCCGGCACGGCCAGGTGGCGACGATCTGCCGTTTGTCTATTCCGGCACGCTGGTGGTGGCGGGTCAGGGCACGGTGCGCGTCACGGCCACCGGCGCGCGCAGCGAAATCGGCCGCATCGGCACGGCCCTGGGCACGCTGGCAGCGGAACGGTCGCCGCTACAGAAACAGACGGCGAAATTGATTCGCACCCTCGCGCTGCTGGCGCTCGGCATGAGTCTGGTATTGGTCGTCGTTTATGGCCTGCTGCGCGGCGACTGGTTGCAAGCGTTGTTGGCCGGCATCGCCCTGGCCATGGCCATGCTGCCGGAAGAATACCCGGTGGTGCTCACCGTCTTCCCGGCGCTGGGCGCCTGGCGACTGGCGAAGGAAAAAGTGCTGACGCGTCGGGTCAATGCCATCGAAACGCTCGGCGCGACCTCGGTGTTGTGTGTCGACAAGACCGGCACACTGACCGAGAACCGGATGACGGTCGCGCGATTGTTCGCCGCCGGCGACAGCTTCACGGTCAATGCGGCGGCAGCGGACGAACTGCCGGAAACTTTCCATGCGCTGGTGGAGTTTTCCATCCTGGCCAGCAAGACCGATCCGTTCGATCCGATGGAGCAAGCGTTTGCGCGCCTCGGCGAGCACTTCCTGAAAGATACCGAACACTTGCACCGCGACTGGACGCTGGCGCGCGAGTACGGCCTGACGCCCGAGCTACGCGCCATGTCCCAGGTCTGGCAGGCGGTGGACAGCGCCGCCTACGTGGTCGCCGCCAAGGGCGCGCCGGAGGCGATCGTCGATCTGTGCCATCTCGATGCCACCGCACAAGCCAACGTCACCTTCGCGGTGGACGCCATGGCGGCCGAGGGCTTGCGCGTACTGGCGGTGGCGCGAGCACAATTTGCCGGCGCGGATTTCCCTGCCATCGAACACGATTTCCAGTTCGAATTTGTCGGTCTGCTGGGGCTGGCCGACCCGTTGCGCGCGGAAATTCCCGACGCCGTGCGCGAGTGCCGCGCGGCCGGCATTCGCGTCGTCATGATCACCGGCGACTACCCGGCCACGGCTGCCACCATCGCTCGCCAGGCAGGGCTGGCCGCCGACGAAGTCGTCTCGGGCGACACGCTGGCGACGATGAGCGACAGCGAATTGCAGGCGCGCATGAAGACGGTGAGCGTCTGCGCCCGCATCGCGCCGGAACAGAAACTGCGCATCGTCCAGGCACTGAAAGCCGACGGCGAGATCACCGCCATGACCGGCGACGGCGTCAACGATGCTCCCGCACTGAAGGCCGCCCACGTCGGCATTGCGATGGGCGGACGCGGTACCGACGTCGCGCGCGAAGCCGCCTCGCTGGTGCTGCTGGACGACAACTTCGCTTCCATCGTGCGCGCCGTGCGCCTGGGGCGGCGCATCTTCGACAACATGCAGAAGTCCATGTCCTACATCCTGGCGGTGCACGTGCCCATCGCCGGCATGGCGCTATTCCCTGTGCTGCTGGGCTTCCCGGCCATGCTGTTTCCCATGCACATCGCCTTCCTCGAACTCGTCATCGACCCGGCCTGCTCGCTGGTGTTCGAGAACGAAGCGGCGGAAGCGGACGTGATGCAACGCCCGCCGCGCGATACGGAGGCGCAGCTGTTTGGCGGCGCCACGCTGTGGCTGGCGCTGCTGCAGGGCCTCGGCGTGCTCGCCGTGGTGATGGGCGCCTATGCCTGGGCGAATTACCGGCTGGATGAGCCCGAGGCCCGCGCCTTCGCCTTCACCACCCTGGTGATCGCCAATCTGGCGCTGATCTTTTCCAACCGCTCGCGCACGCTGCTTGCGGCGCTCAGCGCACCGAATCCGATCCTGTGGATCGTGACCACCGCAACCCTGGGATTTCTCGCGCTGTCGCTCTACCAGCCATTCCTGGCCGACATGTTTCGCTTTGCGCCCTTGCCGCCGGGTGAACTGGCGGCCGCCTTCGGGCTGGGCGTCATCGGCGTCGTTGCTTTACGGCTCTTCCGGCTGACGGGTGGACGGCCGGTTCACTCGGCGTACCACCACGACTGACTTTCGCTAATAATGCGGCGGAATTTCGTCGCGCAGGCTGCCACTTTCCGCAGGCGCGGCGGCCATCGACTGCTCGCGCAGTTCCCGTACTTCCCGCAGCAGACGGTCGATTTGCTGCTGTTGCCGATACACGGTGGCGTTCAGCGCATCGAGCATGTCTTCGGCAAAGGCCGACTTGACCTCAAGTTCGGTTACGCGTTCGTTCAAAGGTGATTCCATGCCGGCTTCCAATGGGCTGTGATGGCGGCGATGATAGCCGCTTGGGCACTACGGAAGCCTGTAAAATCGTCCTTTTGCGATTGAGCGGATTTCCTTGATGACCACCAAACCAACGTTCCAGGAAATCATCCTGCGTTTGCAGGACTTCTGGAACAAGCAGGGCTGCGCGCTCCTGCAACCCTACGACATGGAAGTCGGCGCCGGCACCAGCCACACCGCCACGTTTCTGCGCGCCCTCGGCCCGGAGCCGTGGAAAGCCGCCTACGTCCAGCCTTCGCGCCGCCCCAAGGACGGCCGCTACGGCGAGAACCCCAATCGCATGCAGCACTACTACCAGTACCAGGTGGTATTGAAGCCCGCGCCGGCGAACATCCTCGAGCTCTATCTCGGCTCGCTCGAAGCCCTCGGCTTCGACCTCAAGAAGAACGACGTCCGCTTCGTCGAGGACGACTGGGAAAACCCGACGCTGGGTGCCTGGGGCCTCGGCTGGGAAGTGTGGCTGAACGGCATGGAAGTCACGCAGTTCACCTACTTCCAGCAGGTCGGCGGCATCGACTGCAAGCCGATCACCGGCGAAATCACCTACGGCCTGGAGCGGCTGGCGATGTACCTACAGGGCGTCGAGAACGTCTTCGACCTCGTCTATGCCCCCGGCCTCAAGTACGGCGATGTGTTCCACCAGAACGAGGTGGAGCAGAGCGCGTACAACTTCGAACACAGCAACGTCGAATTCCTGCTTACCGCTTTCGGGGCGCACGAAGGCAACGCCAAGCACCTGATGGAACAGCAGCTTGCGCTGCCGGCCTACGAACAAGTGCTCAAGGCCGCGCACACCTTCAATCTCCTCGACGCGCGCGGCGCCATCTCGGTCACCGAACGCGCCGCCTACATCGGCCGCATCCGCAACCTCGCGCGTGCCGTGGCGCAAGCCTATCTCGACAGTCGCGCCCGTCGTGGCTTCCCGATGGCGCCGAAAGCCTGGGCCGACGAAGTCCTCGCGCAACTTGCGAAGAAGGCCGCATGATGAGCGCGAAGAATCTGTTGGTCGAACTGTTCGTCGAAGAACTGCCGCCCAAGGCGCTGAAGAAACTTGGCGAGTCTTTCGCGGCCACACTGGCGGCGAGCCTGAAATCGCAGGGCTTGGCTGATCAGTCGGTGGTGACTTCCTTCGCGTCGCCGCGTCGTCTGGCTGTGCATGTCACGGCCGTCGCCGACAAAGCTGCCGACAAAGCGGTGCAACAGAAGCTGATGCCCGTTGCCGTCGCGCTCGACGCGAGTGGCAACGCCACGCCCGCGCTGTTAAAGAAACTTGCCGCGCTGGGTGCGGATGCATCGGTGGTACCGACGCTCAAGCGCCAGATGGACGGCAAGGCCGAAGCCCTGTTCCTCGACAGCGTCGTGCCCGGTGCAACGCTTGCCGCTGGCTTGCAGACGGCGCTGGAAGCGGCGCTCGCTGGCTTGCCGATTCCGAAGGTGATGACCTATCAACTCGCCGACGGTTGGGACAGCGTGAAGTTCGTTCGTCCGGCGCACAAGCTGATCGCGCTGCATGGTGCCGATGTGGTGCCGATCTCGGTGCTGGGTCTGAACGCCGGCCGCGAAACGCAGGGCCATCGCTTCGAGGCCGCCAAGCCGGTGGTGTCGATTCGCGACGCCGACAGCTACGCCGAGCAGATGAAGACGGAAGGCGCGGTGATCGCCAGCTTCGCCGAGCGCCGTGCCGAGATCGTGCGGCAGTTGAATGCGGCCGCCGCGAAGGAGAATCTCAAGCCCATCGAAGACGAAGCGTTGCTCGACGAAGTGACGGCGCTGGTCGAGCGGCCGAACGTGCTGACCTGCCAGTTCGAGAAGGAATTCCTCGACGTGCCGCAGGAATGCCTGATCCTGACGATGAAGGCGAACCAGAAGTACTTCCCGCTCCTGGATGCTGCCGGGAAACTCACCAACAAGTTCCTCGTCGTCAGCAACATCAGCCCGACCGATGCCAGCGCGGTGATCGGCGGCAACGAGCGCGTGGTGCGTCCGCGTCTGGCCGATGCGAAGTTTTTCTTCGATCAGGACCGCAAGAAGTCGTTGGCCGACCGCATTCCCGGCCTCGCGAAAGTCGTTTATCACAACAAGCTCGGCACGCAGGGCGAACGCGCACAAAGCGTCGCCGCGATCGCCAGCGCCATCGGCGAACGGCTCGACGGCGAGACGCTGGCGCAGCAGGCCGACCAGGCCGCACTGTTGTCAAAGGCCGACTTGCTCACCGACATGGTGGGCGAGTTCCCCGAGCTGCAAGGCACCATGGGCCGCTACTACGCGCTGCACGACGGTCTGCCGGTCGAGATCGCCAACGCCATCGAGGACCACTACAAACCGAAGTTCGCTGGCGACACGCTGCCGCGCGGGCAAGTGGGTGTATGCGTTGCGCTGGCCGACAAGCTGGAGACGCTGGTCGGCATGTTTTGGATTGGACAATTGCCCACCGGCGACAAGGACCCGTTTGCATTGCGCCGCCATGCGCTGGGCGTGATTCGGCTATTGATCGAACGTGACCTGCCACTGAGTCTGGAGTGGCTCGAGGGCTGTGCTTACCATGCGCTGGAGCCGAGGCTCACTGGCCATCTTGACGGTGGGTCCAGGCTGGAGAAGCTCGCCGACTTCATCTACGAACGCCTCGCCGGCAGCCTGCGCGAGCAGGACTACTCGGCGCTGGAAGTCGATGCCGTGGTCAGCCTGCGCCCGCAACGCCTCGGTGATATTCCGAAGCGGCTCGCGGCGGTACGCGCCTTCGCGGCGCTGCCGGAAGCGGCGAGTCTCGCTGCCGCCAACAAGCGCGTCGGCAACATCCTGAAGAAAGTCAGTGGTGGCGGTACGCCGACTGTCGACGCTGCGCTGCTCAAGGAACCGGCCGAGATCGCGCTCAACGCGGCACTCGCCGAGGTGAAGCCGAAAGCCGATGCGGCGTTCGATAAGGGCGACTACACAGCGTCGCTGCAAGCGCTGGCGGCGCTGAAAGATCCGGTCGATGCTTTCTTCGACAACGTGATGGTGAATGCCGAGGACGCGGCGTTGCGTGCCAATCGCCTCGGCCTGCTCGCCATCTTGCACCAGGCGATGAACCGCGTCGCCGATCTGTCTAAACTGTCCGCATGAAGCTCATCATCCTCGACCGCGACGGCGTCATCAATTACGACTCGGACTTGTACATCAAGTCGCCGGACGAGTGGCGGCCGATTCCGGGCAGCATGGACGCCATCGCGCGCCTGAACCAGTGGGGCTATCGCGTGATCGTGGCGACCAATCAGTCGGGCATCGGCCGTGGCCTGTTCGTGATGGACACGCTGAACGCCATCCACGACAAGATGATCAAGGCGGCGGCGCAGGTGGGTGGGCGCATCGACGCGGTGTTCTTCTGCCCGCACACGAATGCCGACAAGTGCAGTTGCCGCAAGCCGAAACCGGGCATGCTGGAAGAAATCGCGGCGCGCTACAACGCGGAACTGGAGGGTGTGCCGGCGATTGGCGATTCCCTGCGCGATCTCCTGGCGGCCGAGGCGGTGGGCGCGCAGCCGATACTGGTGCTGACCGGCAAGGGCAAGAAGACCCAGACGGATCCTGGCTTGCCGGTAGGCACGCTCGTCTTTCCGGACCTGGCTGCCGCCGTGGCGTACATGACGCCATGACGTTCTTGCGCTCCTTGCTGTTCATGGTGACGCTGGTGTTGTTCACGCCGCCCTTCATCATCGTGCTGCTGTTGCTGACATGGCTGCCGAAACGGCAACTGCGTCGTTTCTCGATGATCTGGGTCGATTTCGCCATCTGGCTGATCAAACATCTGCTGCGCATCGACTATCGCGTTATCGGCGCCGAAAACATTCCCAAGGTGCCGTGCGTGATTTTCAGCAAGCACCAGTCGGCGTGGGAGACCATCGTCCTCCAGCGAATCTTTAATTGGCCGGTGTTCGTCTACAAGAAGGAGCTGCACTGGCTGCCCTTCTTCGGCTGGGGCCTGTATTTCATGCCCTTCGTCGGCATCGACCGCGGCGCCGGCAAGGATGCACTGGTGCAAGTGGCGCTGCGCGGCAAGGAGCGTCTGGCCGATGGCTACTCGGTGATCATCTTCCCGGAAGGCACGCGCGTGGCGCCAGGCAGCAAGAAGCGCTACAAGATCGGCGGCGCTTACCTCGCCGCGCAGGCAGGTGCGCTGGCGGTGCCGGTGGCGCTCAACTCGGGCGAGTTCTGGCGGCGCAAGGCTTTCATCAAGCGGCCAGGCGTGGTCACAGTGAGCATCGGTCCGGCCATTGACCCGACCGGGCTGTCGGCGGAAGATGTGAACGCTCGCGCCGAGACATGGATGGAAAACGAGATGCGTCGCATCAGCCCCCACCTTTATGGCAACGCGGAAACACCAGCCCCAGCTCGCTCTCCGGCTTGACGCCGAGGCGCCCGCAGCGACGGCGCGCTGGCGCGACGGTACGCTGCTGGCGTATCTCGGCGAGTCCGTCGTCCTGAAGCTCGACACCCATTGCAAGGAAGCGCTGCTCGCCGACGGCGAACTGCATCTGCCCTTGCCGCCGCAGGCAACGCCGCGCCAGATTCAGGACGCGGCCGAGAGCTGGCTGCGTGCGTGCGCGGTGCGCGTGATTGCCGCCCAGGTCATCATGGCGGCTCGCGGGCTGGACCGGCCGGCACCGAAAGTGCTGTTGTCGTTTTCCGCGCGCGGCAGTTGGGCGCAGGCGGATGACGGCGGCTTGCGTTTTCATTGGCGCTTGATCGAACAGCCACTTGAAATTATCGTTCATGTGGTCGAGCGCGCTGTCGCCGGCCTGCCGCGCGTCGAGGCGACGCGCGATCTCTTTGCGCTGGCATGAACCTGCCTGAGCAACTGCCGCTGTTTCATCTGCCGCCCGCCACGCCCGCCGTCAAGACGCGCCATATCCAGATCGGCGCCCGCATCGTTCCCTATGAGTTGCGCCAGGGTGCCGGCCGGCGCCTTGCCATCACCATCGACGAACGCGGGCTGCGTATCGGCGCACCACCACGGCTGACTTTCGCGGAGATCGAGACCTTCGTGCGCGGGCACGGCGACTGGGTGCTGGCGAAGCTCGACGAGTTCGCGGTTCGGCATACGCATCGGCACCTGCGCATTTGTGACGGCGCGCGCTTGCCGGTCCTGGGTGCCGATGTCGAGGTGCGGGTGTTGACCGGGGCCAACCGGGTACTCTGGCAGGGCGACGCGCTGGTGCTCGCGGCACGGCCGGATGCTGACCTCGACGCGCTTGCGCGCCGCGGCCTGCAACGACGCGCGCTCGAGCACTTCGCGCTTCGGCTTGGCCATTTCGCCGGCATCATGGGGCGAGCCGTGCCGGCGTTCGGACTTTCCTCGGCGCGTAGTCGCTGGGGTAGTTGCTCGACGAAGACCGGCATCCGCATCAACTGGCGGCTGGTGCATCTGCCGCCGCAGTTCGCCGACTACGTCATCGCCCACGAACTCGCACATCTGGCCGAGATGAACCATAGCCCGCGCTTCTGGGCCGTGGTGGCAAGCCTCTATCCGGACTGGCGTTCGGCGCGCGCCGAACTCAAGCGGCGCGCGGCGGAAATCCCGCTGCTCTGAAACGCTATTGCTGCTGCGCCTCGACGGTGATGTTGATCGTCACGTCGTCGCCGACGAAGGGCGCGTTCTTGCCGGCATTGAAGGCCGAACGTTTGACGACGGTGACGGCGTTGGCGCCGATGGCGTCCTTTTTCATCATCGGGTGAATCGCATGCTTGAAGCCGGTGATCTTCAGCGTGACCGGCTGGGTGACGCCCTTGATGGTCAGGTTGCCGTCCATCGCCACCGGCTCGTCGCCGGCGAAGCGCACGGCCGTTGACTTGAATGTGGCAACCGGATATTTCGCCGTGTCCAGGTAATCTTCACCCTGGATATGCTCGTTGAAAAGCGCGCTGCCCGTATCGACCGACTTCATGTCGATCGCGATGTCGGCCGAGCCCGTTTTCGCGGTCGCGTCGAGCACGATGGTGCCCGTGGCCTTGTTGAACTTGCTGGTCTGCGTCGAGAAGCCGAGGTGGTTGTAGGAGAAGGACGGGAAAGTGTGATTGGCGTCGAGCGCAAAGGTCACGGGCGCCGCTTGCGCCGACAGCGACAGGGCGAGCGGGATGGCGGACAACAGGGACAAGTGTTTCATGGTGGAGCTCCTTGGTGGGGTGGGGGTTATTTGTGTGCTGGCCCGGCTTCTGCCTGGAGGCGGAACCGGATCTGTACTTCGTTGGCGACGGTGTCGAAGTCGGCCCACGGACCTTCGCCGATGCCGAAATCGGCCCGCTTGATGACCACCGCGCCTTCCGCGGTGCCGGTGCGGCCCTGCGCGGTGAAAGTGAAGGGGGCGGTGATGGCCTGCGTTTTCCCCTTGATAGTCATCTTGCCGACGGCTTCGTAACGGTTGCCGCCGAGCGGGCGGATGGCGCTGGCGACGAAGCGCGCATTCGGAAATACCTTCGTGCTGAACCACTGCTTGCCGGCGACTTCATCGTTGGCTTCGGGCGAGCCGGCATCGATGCTGGCGAGGTCGATGTCGATGGCGGCGCTGGCCGCCGCAGGCTTGGCGGGATCGAATTTCAGTTGCGCCGAGAATTTCCCGAAGTGGCCCTCGACGGACACGCCCATCTGCTTGAAGACAAAGCCGAGCGTGCTCTTGTCGGCGTGAACGATATTGAATTCCTCGGCCTGCGCCGTGGCGGCGATGACAAGGAGCATCAACGCGAAGTGTGCCGATTTCATGGTGTGAGTTCCTTATGTTGGCTGTGCTGCGGTGCCATCCGAATCAGGACGTCGTCGCGGTCGATGAAGTGGTGCCAGAGCGCCGCCCCAACGTGGCCGGCGACCAGTGCGATCATCAGGTAGTTGAGTGCCTCGTGAACTTCTCTGAGCGTGTCCCCGAGTTCCTTGTTCTTGGCGAGTAGATCGGGAATCGGCAGCACACCGAAATAGACGGTCTGGAATCCTTTCGCCGAACTCATCAGCCAGCCGGACACGGGAATGGCGACCATCAGCACATAGAGCAGGGCGTGGCCGGCATGCGCGGCGAGCTGCTGCCAGCGCGGCATAGTGGCCGGCATCAGTGGCGGTCGGTGCGTTGCACGCCATGCCAGTCGGGCCCAAACAAGCAGGAAGGCAGTGACACCGGCCCACTTGTGCCAGGAAAATATCTTCAGTTTCATTGGCGACAGCGGCAGGTCATGCATGTAAAGGCCGACGGAGAAGGTGCCGAGGATCAGTGCGGCCATCAGCCAGTGCAGTGCGATNNCCTGCGGCGCCGAGCGCGACAAAGAGCGGCAACAGATGGTCCTCGGTCGGATGGGCGCGCTGCGCGTTGGGCGCCTGGACGCGGTAGTCGAGGAGCGCGCCGATTTCGTCGGCCTCGATGCGTTGCCAGATCCAGTCGGCAAATTCCCGCACATAGGCCGGTGTGCCATCGCCGTTCCCGGCGCCGAATTGGAAGTCGCGCAGATTGTGCGTCAGGTTGCCCGAGCCGACGACGAGCACGTCCTGTCGCAGCAGTGGCGCCAGCGCTTGGCCGAGCCGGTAGTGGTGTTCGGGGCCGAGGCGGCTTTGGATCGACAGCGGAACCACAGGGACATCGGCGTGCGGGAACATCAGCCGCAACGGAATCCAGACCGCGTGATCGAGGCCGCGACTCGCATCGATGGTGGCGGCGAGGCCGGCGGCGCCAAGGAGGCGTGCGATTTCGTGGGCAACCTCCGGCGCCCCGGCAGTCGGGTAGTCAAGGTCGTACAGTGGCGCGGGGAATCCCGAGAAATCGTGGATCGTTTCCGGCCGAACGGCCGCCCCGACGGTCGGAGCAGCCGTGTTCCAATGGGCGCTGGCGACGACGATGGCTCTTGGCTTGCGCGGAAGCCCGGCCGCGGTTTGCGCCAAACTTATGCCCGCCTCGCCTGGTTGCAGGGCGAAGGTGGGCGCGCCGTGAGGGACAAAAAGGGATGGCAACATGGGTTGGATGGCAGACACTGCGCTGGCTATGGAAATTGAATATTAGTCGACTAGTTTGCTCTGAAATAGCCGGCAATGTGGAATTATTTGTTGCATACTGAGCAACAATGGACCAACTGGAAAATATGCGGCTGTTCGTTCGCGTGGCGGAGCAGGGCAGTTTCGCCGCCGTGGCGCAGCAGTTGGGCGTCGCCCGCTCCGTGGTGACGCGCAAGGTGGCCGGGCTGGAGGCGCAATTGGGCGTCAAGCTGATCGCACGCAGTACGCGTCGGCTCAGCCTGACGTCCGCCGGCGCTGGTTACCTGGAGAAGTGCCGCGAGATACTGAATCTCGTC
>PMIH01000292.1:6483-10052 GCA_003158255.1 Rhodocyclaceae bacterium | reverse complement strand
GGCCGCATGAGGTCGTTCATGGCGGCGTCGACCACCGCGAAATTCTTGTCCGTGCCGTGCTTGAGAAATTCGACGCGAGTCAGCAGCAGGCCGGCATTGCCGACCAGCGAACGGCCCGGTTCGAAAATGAGTTCCTCTTTCCGGCCGGCCAGTACCTTGAGCATGGGCGCCAGGTAGTCGGTTGCCGACAGCGCTGGCTCGTCGCGATAGCTGATGCCCTTGCCACCGCCAAGGTCGAGATGGTCGAGGGCGATGCCGTCGCGCGCAAGCTGGTCCGCGAGTTCGGCGACCTTGGCTGCCGCTTCCGCCGCCGGCGCCGGATCGATCAGTTGCGAACCGATATGGCAGTCGATGCCAACGACCTTCAGCCCCGGCAGGTCGGCGGCGCGCCGGTAAAGTGTCGGTGCATCCTCGATCGGTACGCCGAACTTGGCGGTCTTGAGCCCGGTGGAAATGTAAGGATGGGTCTTCGGATCGACGTTCGGATTGACGCGCAGCGAAATCGGCGCCCGCACGCCATGGGCGCGGGCGACCTCGTTCAGCTTTTCCAGCTCGGAGGCCGATTCGACGTTGAAGCAGCGGATGCCGACCTCCAGCCCGTCCGCCATTTCCAGGCGGCTCTTGCCGACGCCCGAAAACAATATCTTGCCGGCGTCGCCGCCCGCAGCCAGTACGCGCGCCAGTTCGCCGCCGGAAACGATGTCNNCTTCGACGGGTCCCCGCCGGCCTGAAGCACGCGGAATAGTTCGCCGCCGGAAACGATGTCGAACCCGGCGCCCAGCGAGGCGAACAGTTCAAGGATGGCGAGGTTGGAATTGGCCTTGACCGCATAGCAGACCAGGGCGCGATCGGCGACGCCGTGCGCGGTCAGCGCTTGGCGATAGTCCTGGAACGCTGTCACCAGCGCGGCACGCGAATAGACGTAGCAGGGCGTACCGTAAGTTTCGGCAATCTCGTCGAGCGGTACGCCTTCGGCATGCAAGCGGCCGTCGTGGCTGGCAAAAGGGCTCATCGGCCGGCCTCGCTGGCGTTGCTGCTATGATCGGCGAGGGTTGCAGGTGGCGGCAGGGTTAGCGCTCCCCGGGTGCCGCAGGCAGCAAGCACGAACAGGGCGCTGACGATAAGCAATATGACACGCATGACTGGATTGGAATCCGAAGACCGGTCTGCAATGTTAACACGGGGTAACCATGGACGAGCGCGAGTTCAATGCTTTGGCCGACGCCACCTTGCGGCGCATCGAGGACGCAGTCGAGGCCTGCGGTGCGGATGTCGACCTGGAAGTGAAACCGGGTGGTGTCATCGAACTGGAGTTCGCCGACGGCAGCAAGATCATCATCAACCGCCACACCGCCGCGCGCGAGATCTGGCTGGCCGCCCGCTCGGGCGGCTACCACTTCCGCCCGCAGGACGGCCGCTGGCTCGGCANNGGGCGCTGCATGTCGGAGCAGGCGGGGATGCCAATCCGGCTGGATTGATGACTCTCGTCGGTCGGAACGAGCCGTTGATCGGGCGAAACTTGCTTCAGGCGGCCAGATTGATTTAATTGCCAACTATCGGACAGGAGGTCGTCATGATCGGCAAGACTTCGGGGCACAGGGGTTTCACACTCATTGAGTTGATGGTTACGGTCGCCATTGTGGCGATCCTGGCGGCGATTGCTTTGCCAAGCTACAGCGACTACGTCAAGCGCGGCAAGATCCCGGATGCGACATCCGCGTTGAGCAATGGCCGCGTGACGATGGAACAGTGGTTCCAGGACAACCGGACCTACGTTGGAGCGACCTGCCCATCAAGCACCACGAACTTTGCGATTGGCTGCGCCCTCGCAGCCTCGACCTACACGATCACGGCAACTGGCGCAGGTAGCATGACCGGATTCACCTATACCATTGATCAGACAGGGGCGAAGGCCACCACGGCATCGCCATGGAACACTAACGCAACATGCTGGGTTACCAAGCCGGGCGGACCGGTGGGCGCCGGACTATGCTGAACATTTTCTCCAGCGGATCGGGCAGCAGACGGCCAGGCATGGCGCAGGCGGGGTTTACGCTGGTCGAGGTGATGATTTCGATCGCCATTCTGGCCATCGTCCTGGCGCTGGCCATGCCGGTATTCGGCGACTGGCTTCTGAACGCCCAGATCAGAACCGCGTCCGAGTCGCTGGAGAGCGGACTGCAACAGGCGCGCAACGAGGCGGTGCGCAGGAATGCGGCCGTCGAGTTTCACCTTACCGACACCGCCTCGGGCTGGGAGATCCGGTTGCCCGGCGGCGCGACGCTGGCCGCGCGACCTTCCTCGGAGGGAACACCCAAGGTGGTGCTGACCACGGTTCCGAGCGCCGCTACCATCGTGACATTCGACGGCATGGGCCGGCGTAGCGGCAGCAATGGGCTGACCACCATCTGCGTTGATTTGGACTCGAGCGTCATGTCCGCGTCCAAGACCCGCGACCTGGAACTGGATATCGGCATGGGCGGAACGGTGCGCATGTGCGATCCCAAGGTGTCCAGCTCGACGGATACCCGGGTGTGTGAAGCTGTTGTCCTGACCGGCAACCCCATCTGTAGCTCGCCGTGAGAAACGCGATCATGTCCAAGAGAACCCCTATCCCGGTGAGTCAGCGCGGTGTCGTGTTGATCGAAGTCCTGGTTGCGACGCTGATCTTCGCCGTCGGCATTCTGGCGGTGATCGGCCTACAGGCTGCTGCCATCGCCAATGTTGCGGATGCCAAGTATCGGGTCGATGCCAGTGAGGTCGCCAACCAGGTGTTCGGTTCGCTGTGGGCGGCCCAAAGCACGCTTGCGGCAGGCAGCCCCTCGTGCTCGGCCAGCGCATTACCGAGCGGTGCCTGTGCCCTGACGTTGACGGCGATCGCGGATCCTCTGGGTGTGTCTGCGACACCCGCTGGTTACGCGGCCAACGTGACGATCACATGGCACCCGCCCAATGGCACCGCGCATACGTTCACTGCGGTTTCCAGCGTGTATCCCCACTAGAAAGCGGGACGACTCATGAGCAAGCGCGCAATGAAGAACGGCNNATCCTGGTAATCGGCCAGGTGACCGCCACGTTCGAAGGCCAGAAAAGAGCCAGTACCGGCGGCGGCGATGCCCAGACCAACGGCATGGTCGCCTTGTCCACTCTGACGCACGAGATGACCATGGCCGGCACCGGACTCGTGACACCCGGGTTGGGCACGGCGGGTGGCACCCTGATGTGCCCCCTCGGCATCACTATCAACGGTAGCAGTAATATCTTGGCACCAGTTCGCATCATCGACGGCGGCACGGCGTCGGATTCCATCACGGTTGTGCGCAGTGACGCCGAGTTCGGTCAATTGGCCACGAACGTGCGCAAGTCCGATTTCACGGCGTCGCCGCCGTCCGTCACCGTGGACGCCTGGACCGATTCCCGGATTACTAGTGGCGCGATCAATAGCCTGACGTACAACGACACCGCGTTGTTCCCGTCCCCGGTGGTTCTTCTGATCCCCAACCCCAAGTCCGGCGATAACATTAATTATGCGTGCACCCTGCTCCAGGTTTCGGGGATAGACCGGAGTA
>PMIH01000292.1:0-6463 GCA_003158255.1 Rhodocyclaceae bacterium | reverse complement strand
TCAATCGGGCCGGTTTTGTCTATCGGCAGTATGGCGTGCAATGCGGCAAGCTGGCTGCGTCCGATCCGTCCCAGATGACGGCAACGCCAGCCTGCACCAACACCTCACCGCTGGTCGACGAGATTGTCTATCTCAAGGCGCAATATGGCGTGGCCGCCGCCGCCGGGTCGCAGGATGTTGTCGCCTGGCACAACGCGCAGGGTGCCTGGGCCTCTCCCCTGAGTGCGGCGAATATCGCGCTCATCAAGGCCGTCCGCATCGCGGTCGTTGCCCGCAGCCCGCAGTACGAAAAAAGCTCTGTCAGTCCGGCGAGCATCACCTTGTGGGACACCACCGGATTTGCAGGTGCCGATGCTGCCCCGGTCTTCGCCGTGCCTGACCAGCAGTATCGCTACAAGGTTTTCACGACGGTCGTACCGATCAAGACCGTGATTTGGGGCAAACTGTGATGAAGTCACTTCTCTTGGTCAGCGACCTTCCTCCGACCGCACAACCCTCCGCCGGGCGGCTCGGCCGCCAGTCGGGCATCGCATTGATTGTCGCGCTAATGGCACTGGTCGCCATTACGCTGGCGACCATCGCTCTCGTGCGCTCGGCCGGAACGGGTCTGGAGATTGCCGGCAACATGGCGTTCAAGGAGTCCGCCACCACGGCAGCCGATGTCGCCACAGACGTTGCCGTTACCTGGCTGGTCAATCAAGTGGCTTCGCAGCCCGACGTCGTCAACACCAGCGTCGCGAGCAACGGCTACTTCGCCAATTGGATGTCGGGATGCGATTTCACAGGAAACCGGACACCCACCGACAATTCCGACGATGTCGGCTGGACCGGTAGCGGGGGCAACAACTGCGTCGATCGCGTGAATGGCGGCACAAAGGTAGGGCAGGCGGTCGCGGTTTCCGCCGGTATGCCGGCCGGCTACACGGCGTCGTACATCATCACCCGGATGTGTTTCTGCGACGGCTCGTCTACCGGCTATTGCCCGGGTTCCACGACCACCATCAACAGTTGCGTCGGCGTGGCGGGTGCGGGGCGGTTCCACGAAACATCAACCTACGACAACCGCGGCCTGAGTGGTGCGGAATCCGGCCGCGTCGCAGCGGGTGTGTCGCCCTACTACCGCGTCGTGACCCGTGTAGCGGGGCCGAGAAACACCGTGAGTTTCGTTGAAACCATGGTTACCCTGGATTATTGAGGAGCAATGTCGTGAAAAATCTCCATTTGCGAGCACTGGTCTTGGCATCGGCCGCCGCCGTTGGCTTTCCTGCAAACTCGGCGACACCGATCACAAGCTTCCTGACGCAGCAACCCATGGGCAGTGGCATCGACTCCTCTGTCGTTAAGCCGAACGTCATGTGGCTGTTCGACAGCTCTGGATCGATGGGTGACGACTACCTGCCGGACGATGATCCTCATTCGAAGGATAGTAACGGATACTATCCAGTCGGATACTATTCAAGCCAGTGCAACGGCGTTTACTTTGACCCGACGCAGACCTATGCACCTTCGATGAAGGCGGACGGCACTTCCAATTCCCCCGCCACTTGGTCGGCTTCGTTGCCGAACAATTTTTACTATCAATACAACGGCGCACATGGCACAGGCGGCACCAAGCAGTCGCCGATGAGCTACACGGTCAATTCGGCTGATGGAACGACGGATAAGTCCACGCCCTTCTATACCGAGTGCAATGTCCGCACGAACGATAGTACGACGAACGGAGTGGGAACGGCTGCCACGCACACATGGACGCAGATCGCCATGTCCTCACAGAGTGCCGCGCAGCAGCAGAGCTTCGCGAACTGGTATACCTACTACCGCACTCGCATGCAGACGATGAAAACCGTGGCGAGCATTGCGATCAACCAATTGGCCAATCCGGACAGGTTGCGCATCGGGTTTTCGGACATCTACTTCACGTCCTCCAGCACGATGCTGAAAATTGCCCCTTTTTGTTCTGCCTCGCCCGGTTGTACGCAGAGAACCAGTTTTTTCAACACATTGAATGGCCTGAGTGCAAGTGGCAATACGCCGACGCGGGAGGCGCTTTATGCTGCCGGACTGATGTACCAGGGACTATTGACGGGTTCGGGTACTTCTACGATACAGGCAACGAGTGCTACGGATATTACCCAGTATCACTGCCAACGAAATTCGGTAATTTTGTCTACCGACGGTTTCTGGAACATTGCTCCCAGCACCAATGCTCCATTCAAGTTCAAGTATGGTAGCTCTCAGGCTGGAACCGCTACCGTTGGCGACACAGACGTAGGAGGTCCAGGAGGTGAAGTGCTGCCCTACAAGGACACGTTGGGTGCTTCGGATACGTTAGCCGACATTGCGGAGTATTTCTGGCATACCCCTATCACCCACAGCGGCCTCTGGGCCAGCAGCAACGTCATCTCGCCGACCGCCAAGGACTCGGCAACTTGGTCGCACGTGAATACCTATACGCTCGGATTGGGAGCCGATGGGATATATCACTATGTGGATGGTTATGAGACGTCCGGCACTTGCCCTGATTACGATGCCATCAAGGCGGGAACGAAGGCATGGGAGGTACCCATAACGACCAACACGTCGGGCGATGCGACGCACATCGACGACCTGTGGCACGCCGCCGTCAATGGACGGGGCACCTACTATCGGGCGAGCTCGGTAAGCTCGCTGGTTAACGGACTAGTCAAGGCCTTCGCCGAAGCCGGGCAGCCGGGCGGCGGCGGTGCAGCGGCCACGGGCAACCTGGCGCCGTCGGCCGGCAACAACAGCATCTATTTCGGCTCCTTCAATATCGATGCGCAAACTGGCGAGTCGTCCGGCGACGTACGGGAGTTTGCGATCGACCCGAAAGACGGCAGTGTGCCGGATCCGAAGACCGCGACACCCGCGTGGTCGGCACAAGCGCAACTCGATACCCAGGTTACCCCCACTTCTGATAGCCGTACCATTTACATGGCAACGGGTTCGGCGGCCTTGGGCCCATTCCTCCAGTCGAACCTGACGGCGGCGATTGCCAACGGGTGGTTCGATGCCGGCGCTACCAACCCGAACGGAGCGCTCTCGCAGTATGCGTTCTTCTCAACTCCGCAACAGGCCAACGTGCCGACGTCGCCGCCGGCTGCACGAGGCTTAAACATGATCGCCTACCTGCGGGGGCAGACGGGATTCGAGGATGCGGCTAACAACCTCACGGAAGCCAACAGCAGCAAGATCTTCCGCGGGCGCAAACACGCCCTTGGCGACATCGTCGGCAGCTCGCCGGCCTATGTGCAGTCGGCACCCTTTGACTACACGGACACAGCTTATTCCGCGTACAAGACTAGTACTGCCGGTCGGCAAGCCATGGTCTATGCCGGCGCCAACGACGGCATGCTGCACGCCTTCGATGCCTCCACGGGCGTGGAGCAATGGGCGTTCGTGCCGACGGCGGTTCTGCCGTACCTGTACAAGCTCGCCGACAAGGGCTATGCCGCCGCCCACCGGTATTTCGTCAACGGGCCGATTACCGTCGGTGATGCCTATTTTGGCGGTAACTGGCATACCGTGTTGATTTCGGGCCTCGGTGGCGGCGGGCGCGCGTTCTTTGCGTTGGATATCACCACCCCCGCCACTCCGAAGCTGCTCTGGGAGTTTTCGGCCCAGACTACCGGAGGCGTGTGTGTGGGCACGACCGGGACGACCTGCGACCAGGATCTTGGCTACACCTACGGCAACGCGCCGATCGCCAAGCTGAATGGCGGGCAATGGGTGGCGTTCTTCGGCTCCGGCTACTACAACCTGCCGGCGAGCCCGACGCCGCCTTCTTCGCCGCCACTGCTGGCGGGCGACGGCAAGTCGCGGCTTTATGTGGTGGACGTCGCCACTGGAGCCAAAATTTCCGAGATTCTGACCACCGATGGCCGGACCGATCCCACTGAAACAGGGCTGACCTGGGTCAACGGCTGGACGGACGACGGGATGCATGACAATTCGGTCAAGCATGTCTATGGCGGGGATCTGTTCGGTAGCGTCTGGCGTTTCAATATCGCGGCGAATTCGGCGACGCTGCTTACCCAGCTCGGAAATGCCGTCGCTGGCGACGAGCCGGTAACGACCCGTCCGGCCTTGGGCGATTTCAACGGCGACGTTACGAAGCGCGTGGTCTACATCGGTACAGGCAAGTATCTTGGCTGTTTCGACACCGCCACCCCATGCACTACAACACCGGGACCGACGGTACCCCAATCGGCGACGCAATCGTTTTATGCGATCAGGGACGATGGTACGAAAGCGAATGTCGGCGGGGCCGGGTTGTTCAGAGCCAGCGGGGCGCAGAAGTTCGATACGTCGGTAGGATCGGTGAAGTACTACCCGGTTACCTCGAATCAGTACGGCTGGTACATGGATTTCGCGACTCCTAACGAACGTGTCACCGTCAATCCGCAACTCTATGGCGATCAGAAGAACATCACGGTGGTGACCAACATTCCCGGCGGCGACGTCTGCTCGAGCGGCGGCTCGAGCTGGGTGTACTTCCTGGATACCCAGCCGGCCAAGACTTATCCCAGCCCGACGAATTCGGTGGTTTCCGTCCTCGGCGCCTCCAGCCTGTCCGCCGGAGCGACCAATCTGACACTCGAAAGCGGCAGACATGTGACGGTCGTCACGACGACTTCCGGGAGCGCGGTTACGGTCGGCGGCGACACGCCCGTTTACGGCAACAAGGCCCGCCGCGTGTCCTGGCGCGAGCTCAAGAACTAAGGCGTACCCGGCCCGCCCAGGGGAAAACTGGGATTCGGGCCGGGTTTCTCTTCGACAATAGCCGGCAAGTGTTCCTGATAGATGAACTCCTGCACCTCCCGGTTGCTCGATGGATCGGTGGCCGTGATCGCGGTGAGGCCATCAGGTTTCGTCATTGAGCTTTCCGGCACACCCTTGAGCGCTTGCTCCATGTAGCTGATCCACATGGGGAGCGCGGCAGCGCCGCCGGTCTCGCCATTGCCCAGTCGCTTTGGTTGGTCGAAGCCGATCCAGGTTACGGCGACCAGCGTCGGCTGGTAGCCGCAGAACCAGGCATCGACATAATCGTTCGTGGTGCCGGTCTTGCCGGCGAGATCATTGCGCTTCAGTACGGCGGCGGCTCGGGTGGCGGTGCCGCGGCGAACGACGTCGTGCAGCATGCTGTCCATGATGTAGGCATTTCTGGCGTCGATGACCCGCAGATTGTCGGTGCCGGCGGTCACGGGCTGGGTGGCGGCAAGGACATCGCCCTTGCTGTCGACGATCTTCTTGATGATGTAGGGCTCGATCTTGTAGCCGCCGTTGGCGAATACGGAGTAGGCGGCCACCTGCTGCCAGGGAGTCACCGCGCCGGCGCCCAGGGCCAGGGTCAGGTAGGGCGGATGTTTATCGGCGTCGAAGCCGAAGCGCGTGACATAGTCCTGCGCGTAGTGGGTTCCAATCGCCTGTAGCAGGCGGATCGACACCATGTTCTTGGACTTGGCCAGCGCGGTGCGCAGGGTCATGGGGCCTTCGTACTTGCCGTCGTAGTTCTTGGGCTCCCAGGCTTGGGAGCCGGTTTCCTCGGCGGTGACGGAAATCGGTTCGTCCGGAAAGATCGATGCCGGCGAATAGTTCTTTTCAAGTGCGGCGGAGTAGATGAAGGGCTTGAAGCTGGAGCCAGGCTGCCGCCAGGCCTGCGTGACATGGTTGAACTTGTTGCGATTGAAGTCGACGCCGCCGATCAGTGCCCGAATGGTGCCATCGCTGGGGTTGACCGCCACCAGAGCCGCCTCGACTTCCGGTAGCTGGGCGATTTGCCAGGCGCTCTTGCTGTCCTTCATTACCCGGATAATGGCGCCGCGGCGGATGCGTTTGTTCGCAGGTGCCTTGTTGTCGATCATGCGGGCTGCGAACTTGATGGCATCGCCGCCGAGTGTGATGGTCTCGCCGCCGCGCAGGAATGCGCGCACCAGTTTGTCGTCGGCAGCCAGGACCAGGGCGGGCTTGAGGCCATTCGACTCGTCGAAATCCTGAAGTAGTTCCTCAAGGTTCTCGTCGCGGTCGGCGTCGGGGCCACTGAGGTCAACGTAGGCTTCGGCACCCCGATAGCCGTGCCGGCGGTCATACTCGAATACGCCGCGTTGCACAGCTGCATAGGCGGCATCCTGATCAGCCTTGACGATAGTGGTGAACACCCGCAGCCCCATCGAGTAGGCGTCTTCCTGGAAGCGATCGTAGGCAATCTGCCTTGCCATTTCGGCCACGTGCTCGGCATGAGTACCAAAGTCGTTGATGTCGCGCTTGACGTGCAGTGTTTCGTTGTGGGCGGCTTCGAGTTCGTCCGGCGAGATGAAGCCGAGCTCCCTCATGCGTCGCAGTACGTAAAGCTGGCGCACGCGGGCGCGCTTCGGATTGGCGACCGGGTTGTAGCTCGATGGTGCCTTGGGGAGACCGGCGAGCATCGCGGCCTCCGCGACCGTGA
>PMIH01000176.1:1529-24015 GCA_003158255.1 Rhodocyclaceae bacterium | reverse complement strand
TCGTGTGCGAATCGGTGCCGACCAACGTGTCTGGAAACGTGATGCCATCCTTCTGTAGCACGCCACGCGCCAGGTATTCGAGGTTCACCTGATGGACGATGCCAATGCCGGGCGGCACCACGCGGAAAGTGTCGAAGGCCTGCATGCCCCACTTGATGAACCGGTAGCGTTCGGCGTTGCGCTTGAATTCCAGCCGCATATTGAGGTCGAGCGCATTGGCCACCTGGTAGTGATCGACCTGCACCGAATGGTCGACGACGAGATCGACCGGCACCAGCGGTTCGATGATCTTCGGGTTCGCGCCAAGACGTTGCGCGGCGCCGCGCATGGCGGCCAGATCGCACAACAGGGGCACGCCGGTGAAGTCCTGCAACACGATGCGTGCGACCACGAAGGGAATCTCGGCGCTGCGCGGCGCCGTCGGCTGCCAGGCAGCGAGCTGGCGGACATGATCGACCGTGATCTCGCGGCCGTTGCAATGGCGCAGGACCGATTCGAGCACGATGCGGATGGACACCGGCAACCGCGCCACGTTGCCAAGCCCGGCCGTTTCGAGCGCGGCGAGCGCGTAGTAGCGGCCCGACTTTCCGGAGGCGAGCCGGAATTCCTGCAAGGCGCCGAATGAATCGTTTGGCATGATGGCCTCCACCAGTGACACTTATTACCTCAGACCACGAATGGCGGCCAGGATTCCGCCTATGATGCGAGCCTACAATAGAAAGGGCTCGACCATGACTGCAATGCAAGTAATGACATCGTCGCGAAATACGCGATGACGGCAACACGAACGGAACACGATTCCTTCGGCGCCATCGAGGTACCGGCCGATCGACTCTGGGGTGCGCAGACGCAGCGCTCGCTCGAACACTTCGCGATATCCGGCGAACGCATGCCCGAGGAGCTGGTGCTCGCGCTCGCCACCGTGAAATCGGCCTGCGCCCACGTCAATCGCGACCTCGGCTTGCTGGCGGCGGACAAGACCAGCGCCATCATCGCCGCGGCGGAAGAAGTGCTGTTTGGCCGCCACGACCACGAGTTCCCTCTTTCCGTCTGGCAGACGGGATCAGGTACGCAGACCAACATGAACATGAACGAGGTGCTGGCCAATCGCGCCTCGGAACTGCTCGGTGGCGAGCGCGGCCCGAAGCGCCGCGTGCACCCCAATGACGACGTCAATCTCGGTCAATCCTCGAACGACGTCTTCCCGACGGCAATGCATGTTGCCGCCGTGCTCGGCATCATCCGCACACTGCTGCCGGCACTGGCGCATTTGCGCGCGACGCTGAACGAGAAGTCCGGCGCTTTCGCCGACATCGTCAAGATCGGCCGCACCCATTTGCAGGACGCAACACCGGTGACCCTGGGCCAGGAGTTCTCCGGCTACGTGGCGCAGCTCGATCATGCCACAGCCGTCATCAACGCCGCCTTACCGTCGCTCTACCCGCTCGCCATCGGCGGCACCGCCGTCGGCACCGGCCTCAACACCCATCCGGAATTCGGCGACCGCGTGGCGGCCGAGCTTGCCCGCAGCATCGGGCTGCCCTTTGTCGGCGCCGCCAACAAGTTTGCCGCCCTGGCGGCGCACGATGGCCTGGTTGCCGCTCACGGCGCCCTCAAGACGCTCGCGGTCGCGCTGACGAAGATCGCCAACGACATCCGCTGGCTGGCTTCCGGGCCGCGCTGCGGCATCGGCGAGATCTCGATTCCCGAGAACGAGCCGGGCAGTTCGATCATGCCGGGCAANNAACCCGACCCAGTGCGAGGCGATGACGATGCTGTGCGCCCAGGTCATGGGCAATGACGTCGCCATCGGCATCGGCGCGGCGGCCGGCAACTTCGAACTCAACGTCTACAAGCCGCTCATCGCGCACAATCTGCTGCAAAGCGTGCGCTTGCTGGCCGATGGCATGGTCAGCTTCGACACTCATTGCGTACGCGGTATCGACGCCAGGCGCGAGCACATCGCCGAACTGCTGGAACGTTCGCTGATGCTGGTGACGGCACTCGCGCCGCACATCGGCTATGACCGCGCGGCGGAAATCGCCAAGAAAGCGCACCACGACGGCACCACGCTGCGCGAAGCGGCGCTGGCGCTGGGCAATGTCACGGCGGCGGACTTCGACCGCTGGGTGCGGCCAAGCGAGATGGTCGGCGCTGGCCGCCAGTAGTTCGGCGTACCGCGACGACTGACAACGGGCCGACGCTAGTCGGCATGGCGAACATGCGAAGCCAAACGGGTTGGACGCCCGAAGGGCGGCACTTTCGCTAGCGAAAGCGGGCGCGCAGGAAGATGTCGGGGCCCAGCGCGCGCCGCTCGACGACTTCGAGCCGACGCGCCTGCTCGAGGTCGACAAGTTCAGGCAGGTCGAACATGCCGCGGGCCTGATCGCCGAGCAGCATCGGCGCCTGATAGATCAGCAGTTCGTCGACCAGCCCCGCGCGCATGAGGGCGCCATTGAGTCGCGCGCCGCCTTCGACCAGCAGTTCGTTGATGCCGCGCCGGGCGAGTTCGGAGACGACGCCGAGCAGATCGACCTTGCCGGAACTTGTCGGCATGACGACCAGGTCCGCGCCCGGCAAAGTTCCATCCATCGCCGAGAAGACGAGGGTGCCGCCGCCAGCCAGCACCTTGGCCATCGGCGGCGTTTGCAAGCGACCGTCGACGATGACGCGCAGCGGCTGGCGCGCACAGGGTACTTCTCGCACGGTCAGGCTCGGATCGTCGTCCACCACGGTACCGCTGCCGGTCATGATGGCGCATGAGCGTGCGCGCCAGCCGTGGGCATGGCGACGCGCCTCGGGGCCAGTGATCCATTGCGACCGGCCGTTCATGAGCGCCGTCTTGCCATCGAGACTGGCGGCCACCTTCAGGCGGATCCATGGCCGGCCGCGCGTCATGCGCGAAACGAAACCGACGTTGAGTTTGCGCGCGTCATCTTCCATCAGGCCGCTTTCGACGTCGACGCCGGCCAGCATCAACTGGGCGAAACCCTCGCCGGCCACCAGTGGATTCGGATCGCGCATCGCCGCCACCACGCGCACGATGCCCGCTTCGACCAACGCCTCGGTACACGGCGGCGTCCGGCCGTGATGCGAGCATGGTTCCAGCGTCACATAGGCGATGGCACCGCGCGCCGCATCACCCGCACGCCGTAGCGCATTGATCTCCGCATGCGGTTCGCCGGCTCGCTCGTGCCAGCCTTCGCCGACGACGACGCCATCCTTGACCAGCACGCAGCCAACGCGCGGATTCGGTGTCGTGGTGTTGAGTCCCTGCGCCGCCAGCCGGAGGGCGCGAACCATGTACTCCTGGTCGGCGGCGGAAAACGTCATGTCGTCCGCGGTCGCCGCACGCGCGGCTTTTTGACTTCGCGGATGGCATCAGAGAACTCGTCGAGATCCTCGAAGTTGCGATAGACCGACGCGAAACGAATGTAGGCGATCTTGTCGAGCTTCTTCAGCTCGCGCATCACCAGTTCGCCGACGCGGTCCGAGGCGACTTCGCGCTCGCCGAGCGTTACCAGCCGCTCCTCGATGCGATCGATGGCGGCGTCCAGGCTCTCGGTCGTCACCGGCCGCTTGCGCAACGCCAGCGTCATGCTGGCGTTGAGCTTTTCGCGATCGTAATCGACCCGGCTGCCGTTCTTCTTCACCACCAGCGGCAGTTGCAGTTCAACGCGCTCGTAGGTGGTGAAGCGCTTGTCGCAAGCCAGGCAGCGCCGACGACGGCGAACGGTGTCGCCGTCCTCGTTCTCGCGGGTATCGACTACCTGCGTGTTGGGATCAGCGCAGTACGGGCACTTCATCGCTCTGGCGCCGCCGCCGCAGGTACACCGGGAACTTCTTGCACAGGGCCGCCACTTCGCCGCGCACGCGCGTGATCACCGCCTCGTCGTTGGGCGCATCGAGCACATCGGCGATGAGATGGGCCACCTGCTCGGCTTCGATCTCGGTAAACCCGCGCGTTGTCATGGCCGGCGCACCGATGCGAATGCCGGAAGTGACGAACGGCTTCTGCGGATCGTTGGGAATCGAGTTCTTGTTCACCGTGATGTGCGCCTGGCCCAACACGGCCTCGGCATCCTTGCCGGTGATGCTCTTGGCTTGCAGATCGACCAGGAACACGTGCGATTCGGTACGGCCGGAGACGATGCGCAGGCCGCGGTTCTTCAGTACCTTGGCCATCACCTGGGCATTGTCGATCACTTGCTCCTGGTAGGCCTTGAATTCCTTGGTCATGGCCTCCTTGAAGGCGACGGCCTTGCCGGCGATCACGTGTTCGAGCGGGCCGCCCTGCAAGCCGGGAAAGATGGCGGAGTTGATCGCCTTCTCGTGCTCGGCCTTCATCAGGATCAGGCCGCCGCGTGGACCACGCAGCGTCTTGTGCGTGGTCGAGGTGACGACGTCGGCGTGTGGCACCGGGTTCGGGTAGAAACCGGCGGCGACCAGACCGGCGTAGTGGGCCATATCGACCATGAAGATGGCACCGACCGACTTGGCCACCTTGGCGAAGCGCTGGAAATCGATCTTGAGTGCGAAAGCCGACGCGCCGGCAATGATCAGCTTCGGTTTGTGTTCATGCGCCAGCTTTTCCATTTCGACGTAGTCGATGTCCTCGTTGGCGTCGAGACCGTAGGGAACGATGTTGAACCATTTGCCGGACATGTTGAGCGCCATGCCGTGCGTCAGGTGGCCGCCGGCGGCGAGATTCATTCCCAGCACGGTGTCGCCGGGCTTGAGGAAGGCCAGGAACACCGCCTGGTTGGCCTGGGAACCGGAGTTCGGCTGCACGTTGGCACAATCGGCGCCGAACAATTTCTTGGCGCGATCGATGGCAAGTTGCTCGACCACGTCGACGTACTCGCAGCCGCCGTAGTAGCGCTTGCCCGGATAGCCCTCGGCATACTTGTTGGTGAGTTGCGAACCCTGAGCTTCCATTACCGCCCATGACACATAGTTCTCGGAGGCGATCAGCTCGATGTGATCTTCCTGGCGACGGTTCTCGGACTGGATGGCAGTCCAGAGTTCGGCGTCGACCTTGGCGAGGGTGTTCTGCTTGGAAAACATGGCGGCGGCTTTCGGATTGGGAAAGCCGGGATTTTAGCGCAGTCCGGCGGCCCGGCTGAACCCGACTGACAACCCGTTGTTCGGCCGAAAGTCAGCCGTGGTGTGACCGGAGGGAATCCCCGTGGGAGTACGCCAGATAGTGGCCGACTATTCGGCCGATTCGTCCAGTGACCGCTCCAGATGCCCCCGATCCGCCCAGGCCAGCAGGCGCCAGCCGTCCGGGCCGACCTCGAACCAGTTGAGAGCCGCGTTGGGGATGCCGAAATTGCGGGGAGCCGACAATTCGCGGCCGGTCGCCCGTCGGTAGCAGACATCGAGGACGCCACCGTGTGAGACCAGCAGCAGGGTCTGGCCGCGATGGTCCGCGGCCATCGCTTCGACGACGCTGACGATGCGTGCGGAAAACGCCGTCAGGCTCTCGCCGGTCCTGAAATTGTGATCAGGATCGCGCGCCAGATAGCGGGCGTAGGTATCCGGGTAGCGCACCGCGACTTCCGCCGTCGTCAGGCCCTGCAATATGCCGTAATGGCGCTCGCGCAGGCCGGGCGCGCGCTGCACTGCCAGCCCGAGCCCACTGCCGATCGCTTGTGCCGTCTGCCACGCTCGCCCCAAATCGCTGCTATACGCGGCACTAAAGCGATGTGCGGTGAGCCCGGCAGCCGTGGCGGCGGCCTGGGCGACGCCCGTGGCATTCAGGGCAACGTCGATGTGGCCCTGGATGCGTTGCTCGACGTTCCAGTCGGTCTCGCCGTGGCGAACCATGCAGATGCGGGTGGCAGTCATAAAACCTTGAAGGACGCGTCCGGCGTTGTGGATTTCCACATCCGCCTAGCCAGTCACGGGCGATACCGATTAAGCTACGCCACGTAGAAACCAGAGCAATAGTGGGAAGTGGGATTCTACCCACGCTCATGCAAGAGGAGGAGATCGCCGCATGCAAGGACTATTGAAACTGTCCGGCGCCATCGACGGCATCAACCATCGTGTCGGCAAAGCCGCCACATGGCTGGTGTTGCTGGTCGTCGTCATCAGCGCCGGCAACGCCGTCATGCGCTACACCATCGACTGGAGTTCCAACGGCCTGCTGGAAATCCAGTGGTACCTGTTCTCCGCCATCTTCCTGCTCAGCGCCGGCTACGTGTTGCTCAAGAACGAGCACATCCGCATCGACGTCATCGCCGGGCGGCTCTCGCCGCGCGCACAGAACTGGATCGACGTTTTCGGCATTCTCGTCTTCCTGTTGCCGATGGCGGGCATCGTCCTGTATCTATCATGGCCGGTGTTCATGAATGCCTGGCTGACGAGCGAGACCTCGCCCAATCCGGGCGGATTGATCCGCTGGCCGGTGCGGCTCCTGATGCCTGTCGGTTTTCTGTTGCTGACGGCGCAAGGCATCTCCGAGTTGATCAAGCGCGTCGCCTTCCTTGCCGGCCGCGGTCCCGATCCGCTCGACACGACGACCGGGCCTACCGCGGAAGAAGAACTGGCCGAAGCAATCAAGAAGCACCAGGTCGCACCCGAGGTCGCCGACATCGTGGAAATGAACCGCGGCATGGTCGAAAAGCCCCATGAAGGGAGCGACAAATGACCGCGTTCCTGATCGCCAATATGGCGCCGATCATTTTCGGCTCGCTGGTGGTTTTCCTGCTGCTCGGTTTCCCGGTCGCCTTCTCGCTCGCCGCCAACGGCATCATCTTCGGCGCGCTCGGCATCTGGCTCGGGCTGTTCCACCCGAGTTTCTTCCAGGCACTGCCGGAGCGCATCTTCGGCGGCATCATGAGCAACGACACGCTCATGGCCATTCCCTTCTTCACCTTCATGGGCCTGATCCTCGAACGATCCGGCATGGCGGAGGATCTGCTCGACACCATCGGTCAACTGTTTGGCCCCGTGCGCGGCGGCCTTGCCTATGCGGTGATTTTCGTCGGCGCAATGCTCGCCGCCACTACCGGTGTCGTCGCGGCCTCGGTGATTTCGATGGGCCTGATCTCGCTACCCATCATGTTGCGCTACGGCTATGACCGCCGATTGGCTTCGGGCGTCATCGCCGCCTCGGGCACGCTGGCGCAGATCATTCCGCCCTCGCTGGTGTTGATCATCATGGCCGACCAGTTGGGCAAATCGGTTGGCGACATGTACAAAGGCGCCTTCGTCCCAGGCTTCATCCTGGCCGGCCTCTATGTGCTCTATGTGCTCGGCGTCACGCTGTTCAAACCGCAATGGGCACCCGCGCTGCCGCTGGCGGCGCGCGGCATCCGCGAACAGAACGGCAAGAGCGGCGCCGTCTCGCTCCTGATTCTGACGGCCATATCGGTGGGCGCCGCAGTTTCCTACGCCAAGTTCCGGCTGCCCGCCGATAACCCGCTCGATGAAACCATCGTCGTCTGCTCCCTGATCGGCGTCGGCGTCGCCTTCGCGCTCGCCGTAGTCAACAAGCTTCTCCGCATGAACATGCTCTCGGCCATGGCGACGCGGGTCACCTTCGTCCTCATTCCGCCGCTTGGGCTGATCTTTCTCGTCCTTGGCACCATTTTTCTCGGTGTTGCCACCCCGACCGAGGGCGGTGCCATGGGCGCCACGGGCGCATTGCTGATGGCACTGGCGAGACAGCGCCTGAGCTGGTCGCTACTCAAGCAGGCTATGGACAGCACGGCCAAGCTCACCACCTTCGTCGTCTTCATCCTCGTCGGCGCGCGGATATTCAGTCTCACCTTCTACGGCGTCGACGGCCACAAGTGGGTCGAACACCTGCTTACCGATCTGCCTGGCGGCCAGACGGGGTTCCTGATCGTGGTGAACATCCTGGTCTTCGTGCTCGCGTTCTTCCTGGATTTCTTCGAGTTGTCGTTCATTGTCGTGCCGCTGCTGGGGCCGGTGGCCGACAAGCTGGGCATCGATCTGATCTGGTTCGGCGTACTGCTGGCGGTGAACATGCAAACCTCGTTCATGCACCCGCCGTTCGGCTTCGCGCTCTTCTACCTGCGTTCGGTCGCGCCAAGCTCACCCTACAAGGACGCGCACTCGGGCCAGGTGACGCAGCCGGTCACCACGGGCCAGATCTACTGGGGCGCCGTTCCTTTCGTGCTGATCCAGATCATCATGGTTGCGCTGATCATCGTTTTCCCGCAGATCGTCGCCTACGACAAACCCGTCGACGGCGCCGGCCAGGGTCCCGAAATCGACATCTTGCAGATGATCCAGGAGGACGCCGGCAAGGCAAGCGGTGACCTGACGCCGCCCACGCGGAGTCAGGATGACGACGCGCTCAACAAGGCTATTCAGGAAGCCAACAAGCCCAAGTAGTTTGCGCGCACCAAAGACAAAGGCCCTGCGGCATGCCGCAGGGCCTTTGTCTTTGGAAATGAACGCTACTTGATGTGCTGTTGCAGGAAGCTATCCATGCGCAGTTCGGCGACGCTGAACCATTGGTTCTGCGTCTTCTGATACTTCAGGTAGTCGTCGTAGATCTTCTTGAACGCCGGATTCTTGGCCGACTCGTCGCTGTAGAGCTGGAGCGCCGACTTGTAGGCAGCGTCCATGATCTCGGGGGAGAAGCTCTTCAGCTTGACACCCTGCTGAACCAGACTACGCAGCGCGATCGGGTTCTTGTGATCGTACTCCGCCATCATGGTCACGTTGGCTTCATACGCGGCGGCTTCGAAGGCGGCCTTGTAGTCCGCCGGCAGCTTGGCCCAGGCTTCCTTGTTCACAAAGAAATGGATGACGGGACCCGGCTCCCACCAACCCGGGAAGTAGTAGTTCTTGGCCACCTTGTGGAAGCCCAGCTTCTCGTCGTCGTAGGGGCCGACCCACTCGGCCGCGTCGATGGTGCCCTTCTCCAGCGCCGGGTAGATATCGGAACCCGGAATCTGTTGCGTCACCATGCCGAGCGGCGTCCACACTGCACCGCCAAGGCCGGCGATGCGCATCTTGACGCCCTTGCAGTCGGCGACGGTATTGATCTCCTTGCGGAACCAGCCGCCCATCTGCACGCCGGTATTGCCACCGGCAAACGAGACGACGTTGTAGTTACTGTAGAAATCGTCGAGCAACTTCTGGCCGCCGCCGTAGTAGATCCAGGCGTTCATCTGACGACAGTTCATGCCGAACGGAATCGCGGTGCCGAAAGCGAAGGTTCTATCCTTGCCGACGAAGTAGTAGGAACAGGTATGGCAACATTCGACCGTGCCGTTCTGGACGACGTCAAGCGCCTGTCCGCCCGGCGCGATTTCCGGTGGAGCGAAAACCTGAACCTGGAACTTGCCACTCGTGATCGCCGCGACCCGTTTCGACAGCACTTCGGCGCCGCCGTAGATCGTGTCCAGGCTCTTGGGAAAACTGGAGGTCAAACGCCACTTGATGTTGGGAGTGTCGGCGCGCACTGCGGGCGCCACACCAGCGGCCAAGATGCCGGCCATACCGGCATTTTGCAGAAACTTGCGTCGTTCCATACTCGTCTCCTTGTCAATTCCGATGGATGGGCGACAGCTTCGCCGTCGCGAGCCGAAATACTACACCCGCCAAGTCAAATGATTGCTGTGGTAAACCGCTATGCGTAGTGTCGGCGACGACGCAATCAGTGGCTCAGGCTGACGGCGGAGTCGATCAGCCCACGCCCCCACAATTCCTTGGGTTCGCCGACAGTCTGCCGGAGGGCTTTCCTGGCGATGGCGGCGGTGACCGGTCTTTCGAACGCGATTTGTTGCGCAAAAACCTGCCCGGACAATCGGTACAGCCAAGTTCGGCGTCTAACAATCATTCTGACCTCCGCTGGATCGTTATCTGGCACCGGGCAAAGGCCGATCCTGTGCTGCCTCTAACCCGACGTCATTGCTTGGGCTTCCTGCCGGGGCTGGCCGGCGGGATATAGCCCGAAACACGGCAAAGCATCGCCTCGACCGGCTTGCCTTCCTTGAACTGTATGGAGCGGCAGACCAGCACGTCGCCATCCGCAGACAAATCCGAGATCGCTACGCGTACCTTTTCAATTTCCATACCCATAGCCGCGGCGATTTCCGAGTCGAGTCGCTGCCCATGATGCTGTAGGTATTGCAGAATTCCGTCCATTCGGGACACTCCCATTCATTGGTCGCGCATGACCGAACCGAACCGCTATGCGCGGCAGGATGATCGGCTATCGGTGGTCAAGATCGCAGTACACCCAATGTACGCCTTTTGCGCTAGGTGGCGACGAGTTTTAGCGCATTGGCCCAAACAAGGCGCCGGCTTCACTGTCCGGCCACCATCATGCGGTCGATCAGGATCGACCCGCACTGCTTGGAGCCACGCACGACGGTATCGTTGCCGATGGCGACGATACCGCGGAACATGTCCTTGAGATTGCCGGCGATGGTGATCTCGTGCACCGGGTAAGCGATCTCGCCACCCTCGACCCAGAACCCCGCAGCACCGCGCGAGTAGTCGCCGTTGATGTAGTTGATCCCATGGCCAAGCACTTCGGTGACAAGAAGACCTGTCCCAAGCTTCTTCAGCATGCCAGCGAAATCGAGTGGCCCCGGGGCGACCAGCAGGTTGTGGCTGCCGCCCGAATTTGCCGTGGTCGCCATACCGAGCTTGCGGGCGGAGTAGGTGGAAAGAAAATACCCTTGCAGCACGCCACCCTCGACGACCTCGCGGTCGCGCGTGGTCACGCCGTCATCGTCGAACGGGCTGGAGGCGAGCCCCTTCGGGAGGTACGGCCGCTCGCTGATNNATGAGTCCCGCCGCGAGCGGCGCTTCCAGCAGCACCGGCACTTTGCGCGTCTTCAGCTTGCGCGCGGACAGGCGTGCCAGGGTGCGGCGGGCGGCATAGTCGCCGATCGCCTCGGGCGCCGCGATGTCGAGCGGATCGCGTTGGCCGGAATACCAGTCGTCGCGCTGCATGTCGTCGCCCTCGCCCGCAATCGCGGAACAGGAAACATAGTGGCGCGAGGTGGCGTAGCCGCCCATGAAGCCGAGGCTATTGGCGGAGATGAAGTGCGACTGGTGCACCGAAACGCTGGCGCCTTCGGTGTTGGTGATCATGGGACTGACGTCGAGCGCGGCCTGCTCGCAGCGGCGGGCGATGTCGATCGCTGCTTCGACCGAAAGATCCCACGGGTAGTACAGGCCGGGATCCTTGACCTTGCGCGCCAGCAGCTTCTCTTCCGGCAGACCGGCACAGGAATCTTCGGCCGTGAAGCGCGCGATGGAATGCGCCGCGGCGACGGTGCTGTGCACGGCTTCGTCGGAAAAGTCCGTGGTGGCCGCGTGGCCGGAACGCTGGCCGATATAGACGATGACGTCGATGCCCTTGTCGCGGTTGTATTCGATGGTCTCGACCTGCTGGCGGCGCACGCTCACCGACTGGCCGAAGCCTTCGGAGACATCGGTCTCNNGCGTTCGCGGCTGTAGCTGAATTCCTGTCCGGACATGAAAAGGGGAAATGGGCAGTTAAAGATAGAATGATACCCGTGGAACCCAACGACGAAGACAACACGGAAGAATCCGGCCGCCCGAGCAAATCGCAGCTCAAGCGCGACATGGATGCGCTGCAGGACATGGGCGCGCGCCTGGTCGACCTCGGCACCGACCAGCTGAAGAAGATCGACATGCCCGATAATCTGCGCGAAGCCGTGCGCGAAGCCAAGCGCATTACGCAGCATGGCGCGCTGCGACGGCAGCTACAGTACATCGGCAAGCTGATGCGCAGCATCGATCCGGCACCGATCCAGGCTGCGCTGGACGAAATCGACGGCGTCTCGGCCGCCGCCAATGCCCGCATGCACGCCCTCGAGCGCCTGCGCGAACGTCTGCTGGAGGACGAGAGTGTGCTGAACGAAATAGCTCGGCGTACCACCACGACTGACTTTCAGCACCTGCGCCAACTGCGCCGCAATGCGCTCAAGGAGAAGGCGGAAGGCAAGCCGCCGCGCGCCTTCCGAGAACTGTACCGCGTGCTGCGCGAACTGGAAGAACGGGCCAATGACTGACGCGCTGCTGGTCGGCCTCGTCTCGATTTCCGACCGCGCGGCGAGCGGCGTCTATGAAGACAAGGGTATTCCGGCGTTACGGGAATGGTTCGGCGCGGCGCTCACGAGCCCGTGGCAGATCGAAACGCGCCTGATTCCCGACGAACAGCCAATCATCGAAGCAACGCTGATCGAACTCTGCGACCGCGTCGGCTGCCATCTCGTCCTCACCACCGGCGGCACCGGCCCGGCGCCGCGCGACGTGACGCCGGAAGCGACGCTGGCGGTCGCCCACAAGGTGATGCCGGGCTTCGGCGAGCAGATGCGGCAGGTGAGCCTGAAGTACGTGCCGACCGCGATCCTGTCGCGGCAGGTCGGCGTGATCCGTGGCAGATCCCTGATCCTCAACCTGCCCGGCCAACCGAAGGCGATCAAGGAAACGCTCGACGGCGTCTTCGCCGCCGTGCCCTACTGCCTGGATTTGATCGGCGGCCCGTATGTCGAGACGAACGAAGCCATCGTCAAGGCTTTCCGGCCGAAGTCGGCACAGCGGCCGCCAAGGGCCTAAGTCGCGGGTTTCGCCCGGTAGCCGCCGATGACATGGCCGGCGCCGGTTTCCAGCAGCGTGGTCGGCGACAATCGCCAGAACTGGCTGCCCACCTCGACCAACAGCGGCTTCTGCTCTTCCCACGCGGCCACCGACAACGCCACGCGCACGTCGCCGCCGTCCAGCGGCGGGTCGAGCAGGATCACCGGTGTCGGCAAGCCCTGGCTGTCGGCGATATGGCCGCTCGGAGTCTTCGACAAGGTTTCGATGCCGACGACGCCGATCGATTCCGATTCGCGGGCGAACCGGCGGACGATGCCGACCAGCCAGTTGTTGCCACCATCCGGCTGCATGGCCACCAGCGAGCCGACCCGCAGCCAGTCTTTGCCAATCAGAGATACCTGGGCGCCGATGCCGCCCTGGCTGACATTCTCGACCACCCAGCTTTCGGCACGGTCGCCATCGTCGGCGTTGCCGAGTAACTGGAGGCAGATGGTGTCCAGCCGGCCAACGACGGTCATGCGCGACTTGAACGCCCGCCGCTCGTGATGGCGCATCGGCGGCTGCGGCGACCAGCAGACCGCCAGGTGATCGATCACCTGCAACACCAGGCGCGGCGAATACTGGCCACCGAAATTGATCTCGCCGGGCAGGGCGCCGCGCGCCTCGATGGCCGCACGCAGCTTGCCGAGCGCCGCCAGCGCCGAGCCGGTGCCATAGAAGCGCAGGGTCGGGGTGATCTCCGGAATGCGGGCCAGACGCGTCGGCGGCAACGGCTTGGCGGCGTCGACCCAATAGACGTTGTCGGGCCGCGCCAGGTCGGTCAGGGAAAAATTCGGCAGCAGATGTGCGATCAGGCGTTCGGCGATCTCGATCTCGACCGGCAGCAAGTTGTCCGGCGAAGACGAGGACAGAATCAGGATCCGGAGGTATTCGGCGGCCGGCGTCGTCGTGCCGGCGCTGCCATAGAGGCTCACTTTCATGTCGGCGACCTGGGCGCGCACCGCCGCCAGATAGGCCTCGCCGGCACGGCTCCAGAGGTTGCCGTCAATCGGGCCGTAGCGGAACTGCTGCCACTTGAGGCGACCACTACAGGCGTTGAACTGGCGCGCGCACAACAGCGCCATCTGCGGCTTGATCGCGGCCGCGGTCTTCTCGTCGTCGTGGCAACGCTGCAGCGTATCTTCGTAGGCGGCGACCAGGCGGGTCCAGTAGCCGTGATTGGCCTGCCAGAGTCTGAATTCATGGGCCCGGGTCTGCCGCGGCGCAACCAGGTAATCGCGCGCCAGGCGCCGCGTATGCGGCATCACCGCCTCGTCGATCTGGAATATCAGGTCAAGTCGCCGCTCCGGGCGGAATTCCGCCGTCATCATCAGCGATTCGAACCAGGCGCCAGCGCTATCGAGCGCCGCCGAGGCCTCCTGCGCCGGCAAATCCTTCAGGACGCGCTGGACTTCGTTGTTGTCGGCCAGCGGATGGTCGACCTTGGTGCCAAACATAGCTTTCAGCATGGTGAATGATGACGTCAAAATATTGAAATAGCCCGACTGAGCCTATGGTCTCATCCCCTGTCCGGGGCTGCAAGCAGCGTCAGCGCCCAGGCAACGCCAAAGCCGGTCAGATTGGTGCCGATGGCGCCGAGGCCGTCTTCGCAACTCGACGCGGAAAGATCCACATGCAGCCACGGCCGCTCGCCGATGAAGCGGCGCAGGAAACGGGCGGCCAGGATGTGGTCGGCATCGCCCGCCAGCGTGCATTGCTTGATGTCGGCCACTTTCGAGTCGAGCGCCGGCTCGTAGTCCTCGTCCAGCGGAAACACGCAGACGCGCTCGCCGGAGTCCACCCCCGCCTGCACCGCCCGCCGGGCCAGCGCGTCGTCGGAAGCGAAGACGCCCGAATAACGATTGCCGAGCGCGGAAACCATGCTGCCCGTGAGGGTGGCGAAATCGATGGTGAGATCCGGTTTCTTGCGTGCTGCCAGCACCAGCGTATCGGCCAGCACCATGCGGCCTTCGGCGTCGGTATGGACGACCTCGATGGTGGTGCCGTCGAGCGCCGTCACCACGTCGCCCTGCTTGTAGGCATCGGGCGACAAATGGTTGTGGGCGATGGCGAGCCAGACGTCGAGCGCAACCGGCAACTTCAGGGCCTGCGCCGCCTGCAAGATCGCCAGCGCCACCGCCGAACCATTCATGTCCTCATGCATGCCGGCCATGTACTTGGCGGGTTTCAGGTTGTGGCCCCCGGTGTCGAAGCAGATGCCCTTGCCGACCAGGGCGACGTGTTGCTTCGCGTTGCGCGGCTTCCAGGTCAGATGGACGATGGCGGCATCTTCATGGTCCGAGCCCTGTGCGACGGCACAGAAAGCGCCCGCGCCCATTTTCTTCAGCTTGCGGAAATCGAACTCCTCGATGCCCCAGCCGCGATCCTTCGCCAGTTGGCCGATGCGCTTGCGATAAGCCGCGGGCGGCAACTCGTTGGGCGGCAGCGCAGTAAGCTGGCGCGCCAGCACGTTGGCCTCGGCGAGCGCGACGACCTGCGCAAAGTCAGCCGTGGCGGGACGCCGAGCTACGACTCGCAGAGTCTTCAGCGCCTTCGTCGGCTTCTTTTTCTTTGCCGGCAGCGGTACGGCATTGACGAGCGTCACATAAGCGGCGTCGAAAACCGCCTCGTCCGGCACCTCGATCGGCACGATGGCGATCTCGTCCGGCGTCTCGTCGAGCAGCAGCCGCGCCGCCTTGCGCAAGGCCGTCAGGCGCTCGAAACGCGGCTTGCTGGCATCGACCATCACACAGGCGGCGCGACAGCCATCCTCAAGATCGATGGCCAGCGGCGATTTGGCCAGTTCGTCGACCTTCAGGTCGCGACGCTTCAGCACCGCCAGCCAGCGCGCCCGTTCCGGCAAATCGCGCGGCAGCGTCTTGGCGATGGGCAGCACGAACAGCAGATGCGACGCGGCGGCGTCCAGGCCAACAATCAGTTTGGCAAGCGGTGAAGGGGACACGGGGCAATCCTTTAGAATGACTGGACGATTATAGACACGCTTCACACGCCCATTCGCCATGCAACAGTATCTGGATCTCATGCGCCACGTGCTCGACCACGGGCACGTCAAAGCCGACCGCACCGGCACCGGCACGCGCTCCGTGTTTGGCTGGCAGATGCGCTTCGATCTTGCTGCCGGCTTCCCGGTGCTGACTACCAAGAAGCTGCACTTGCGCTCCATCATCATCGAACTGCTCTGGTTCCTGCGCGGCGAAACCAACATCGCCTGGCTCCAGGAAAACAAGGTCTCGATCTGGAACGAATGGGCCGACGCGAATGGCGACCTCGGCCCGGTGTATGGGCACCAGTGGCGGCACTGGCCCAAAGCGGACGGCGGCGAAGTCGACCAGATCGCCGAGCTCATCGAAGGCCTGAAGAAGAATCCGGATTCGCGCCGCCACATCGTTTCCGCCTGGAATCCGGCCGACGTGCCGAAGATGAAGCTGCCGCCCTGCCACGCGCTGTTCCAGTTCTACGTCGCCGACGGCAAGCTAAGTTGCCAGCTCTACCAGCGCAGCGCCGACATCTTCCTCGGCGTGCCGTTCAACATCGCCTCCTACGCGCTGCTGACGATGATGGTCGCGCAGGTGGTTGGCCTCAAGCCAGGCGATTTCGTACACACGCTCGGCGACGCGCACCTCTACAGCAACCACCTCGACCAGACGCGTCTGCAACTTTCCCGCACGCCGAAGTCGCTGCCGAGCATGCGCATCAATCCCGATGTCGCTGACATCTTCGCCTTCCGCCTGGAGGACTTCACGCTCGAAGGCTACGACCCGGCGCCGCATATCGCGGCGCCGGTGGCCGTCTGAGATGATCCTCGTCGGCGACATCGGCGGTACCAACGCGCGACTTGCACTGGCCGCGCCGGGGACGACCGATCCTATCGCCGAACGGCGTTACGCCACGGCTGACTTTGGCGATTTCGAGTCTGTGGTCGCGGCGTTCCTGGCAGAAACCAAGGCAACGATCACCGCCGGCTGTCTCGCCGTTGCCGGCCCGATCGGCGACGACGGCCGCAGCGCGAAGCTCACCAACCTGCCCTGGACCATCGACGTCGATGCGCTCGCCGCGCGTTTCGATCTCGGCCATCTGACGCTGGCCAACGATTTCGCGGCCGCCGCGATCGGCGTCACCGTTGCCCCGGCGGAAACGCTGGTGCCACTTCAGGACGGCGAGCCGCTCGGCCAGGCACCGAAGCTGGTCATCGGCGCCGGCACTGGCTTGGGTATGGCGACGCTTGTACGACATGGCGACGCTTGGCGAGTCTTGGCGGGCGAAGGTGGCCACGTCGCTTTCGCGCCACTCGACGAAGATCAGGATCGCATCCTGCATGCGCTGCGCGCCGAGCACGGCCGCGTCACCGCCGAACGCGTAATTTCCGGCCCGGGACTGGCGGCGATTCACCGCATCCTTGCCGGTGCGAACCTCGATCCGGCCGAAATCACCCGCCGCGCCTTGCTCGAAGCCGACGCTGCCGCACTCGATTCGCTCGACGTGTTTCTTTCCGCCTATGGCGCCTTTGCCGGCGACATGGCCATGGCGGTGATGGCGCGCGGCGGGGTCTATCTGGCAGGCGGCATCGCCGCCAAACTGCTGCCAATTCTGCCAGCGAGCCCTTTTCTGATCGCCTTCAACGCCAAGGCCGAACATGCCGGCCTGGTGCGGCGCATGCCCGTTGCGGTCGTCACCGATCCGGCGCTCGGTTTGCGTGGCGCTGCCTGCCTAATTACACCGACATATTGACAGTGGCATGCCGTTCGCAATACGCTTGTAATCTGAATGGGTAACTATTTAACGGTATAAGCACAGGAGACACCGATGGCGACCACAGCCAGGAGCAGCGCAGCAACTCCCTCGAAGAAGAAGACCACCGCCAAGACGGCGGCAAGGGCAGTGACGAAAGCAAAGCCGGCGAGCCGCGCCGCCGTACCGAAGGCGCCGACCAAGGACGCTGCCATCACCGCGCCGACTCGCAAGCCGTCGGCACCCAGCAAGGTCAAATTACCCCGTGTCAGCAACGAGCAGCGCAGCGCCTTTGTCGAGGTGGCGGCCTATTACATCGCGGAACGGCACGGCTTCACAGGCGGCAGGGAGGCGGAAGACTGGCTCGCCGCAGAGGCCGAAATCGACCGTCTGCTCAAGGAAGGCAAGCTTACCGGTTCGTGACGGGTGTCAGCACCAGGCCGGCGAGCGGCGGCAGCGTCAGCACCAGCGAGGCCGGCCGGCCCATCCAGGTCTGGTCGCCGGCAATCAGCACACCGGCGTTGCCGAGATCGCTGCCCCCGTAATGGCGTGAGTCGCTGTTGAAAAGTTCCCGGTATTCGCCCGTCGTCGGCACGCCGATGCGGTAGCCACTGCGCGGCACCGGCGTGAGATTCAGGATGACCACGGCGCAACTGCCGTCACGTGCCCAGCGCAGCCAGCTGATCACCGACTGGTCGGCATCGCGGCAATCGATCCATGAAAAACCATCGGCGGAGAAGTCCTGGTCATGCAACGCAGGGAGGCCGACATAGAGGTGATTAAGGTCGCGCACCAGTTGCTGCACGCCCTGATGATGGGGCCATTGCAGCAGATGCCAGGGCAGTTCCTCGCGGTCGCGCCACTCGTTGCCCTGGCCGAGCTCGCAGCCCATGAACAGCAGCTTCTTGCCCGGCGTCGTCATCTGGTAAGTCAGCAGCGTGCGCAGGTTGGCAAAGCGCTGCCACTCGTCGCCGGGCATCTTGCCGAGCAGCGAACTCTTGCCATGCACCACTTCGTCGTGCGACAGCGGCAGGACGAAATTTTCCGAGTACGCGTAAAGCTGGCCGAAGGTAAGCCGCTCGTGATGGAAGCGGCGATGGATCGGATCCTTCGACATGTAGTCGAGGGTGTCGTTCATCCAGCCCATGTTCCACTTCATCGAGAAACCGAGGCCGCCAAGATAGACGGGGCGCGACACCATCGGCCAGGCGGTCGATTCCTCGGCCATGGTCAGCGCACCGGGGAATTCGCCGTGCACCATTTCATTCAGCGCACGCAGGAATTCGATGGCTTCCAGGTTCTCGCGACCGCCAAATTTGTTGGGCAGCCATTCGCCGGCCTTGCGCGAGTAGTCGAGGTAGAGCATCGAGGCAACGGCATCGACGCGCAGGCCGTCGATGTGGAATTCCGACAGCCAGCAGTGGGCGGACGAGAGCAGGAAAGAACGGATCTCGCTGCGGCCGTAGTTGAAGATATGCGTGCCCCACTCTTCGTGCTTGCCCAGCCGCGGATCTTCGTGCTCGTAGAGCGCCGTGCCGTCGAAGTAGGCGAGCGCCCATTCATCGGCGGGAAAGTGCCCGGGCACCCAGTCGAGCAGGACGCCGATGTCGGCGGCGTGCAGCGCGTCGATGAGTGCCTTGAGCTCGTCCGGCGTGCCGAAGCGCGCGGTGGGCGCGAAGAAACCGGTGCACTGGTAACCCCAGGATTCGTCGAGCGGATGCTCCATCAACGGCAGGAATTCGACGTGGGTGTAACCCATGTCGGCAAGATAGGCAGGCAGGCGCTCGGCCAGTTCGGCGTAGCTGTAGAAGCGGTTGTCCGGATGGCGCATCCACGAGCCGACATGCATCTCGTAGATCGACATCGGCGCATGCAGCCAGTCGCGCTTGCCGCGGCGATCAAGCCAGTCGCCATCCCGCCAGACATAGGCCGAAAGTGGCAGCGCCATTGCCGCCGTTGCCGGCCGCTTCTCGAAGGCGCGGGCATACGGATCCGCCTTCACCATCACCGCCCTGTTCTGACGGTTGCGAATCTCGAATTTGTACAAGCTGCCGGCGGGCAAATCAGGAATGAACAATTCCCAGGCGCCGGAGGCCCCGAGCGAGCACATCGGATGGATGCGACCGTCCCAGCGGTTGAAATCGCCGACGACGGAGACACGCTCGGCGTTCGGCGCCCAAACGCGGAAACAGACCCCCGCCACATCGCCACGCGTTTGCGGCAGCGCACCGAGCAGGCGATAGGCCTGAACGTTGGTGCCCTGGTTGAACAGGTAGAAATCGCGGCTGGTGTCGCCGGGCGGGAAGGCATATGGATCGTGGAATATCCGCTCGACGCCGTCTTCGACCACCTTCAGGCGATGAGGCGACGGCAGCGGCGTGTTGCATCGCAACTGGAAGATGTCGGTATGCCCCTTGCGCAACAAGGGTTGCCAGCCGGCCGCCGTTGCCACCGAAACCGCGGTGGCATGCGGGCGGAACACATTCACGCGCGAGCCCTCGCCATCGCGGTGCGCGCCGAGAATGCGGAACGGGTCGTGCTCGCGACCCTCAATGAGTGCATTGAACGATTTGTCAGGCATTCTGTTCGCTATTGGTGATAATTAGGCTCTAGAGGGGAGGATACGCCATGCAGCAAGAACTGACACTCAACGATCCGCATGACGGCCACGGCCGTTTCGTCAGTCATCTGACACGCAGCACCTTCGCGATGGTTCTCGCCGGCGGTCGCGGCAGCCGGCTGATGCAGCTCACCGACTGGCGGTCGAAGCCGGCCGTGCCATTCGGCGGCAAATTTCGCATTATCGACTTCACGCTCTCGAATTGTGTCAATTCGGGCATCCGCCGCATCGGCGTCGCCACGCAGTACAAGGCGCAGAGCCTGATCATGCATCTGCAACGCGGCTGGAGTTTCCTCGATGGCCGCTTCGACGAATTCATCGACCTCTTGCCGGCGCAGCAGCAGATCACCGAGAACTGGTATCAGGGCACGGCCGACGCCGTATTCCAGAACCTCGACCTCATCCGCCGGCGCGGACCGAAGTACGTGCTGATCCTTTCCGGCGACCATATTTACAAGATGGACTACGGTCGCCTGCTGGCCGAACATGTCCAGACCGAGGCCGACATGAGCGTGGGTTGCATGGACGTGCCGCTCGACGAGGCTTCCGCCTTCGGCGTCATGGCTGTGGACGCCCAGAAGCGCGTCACCAGCTTCCTCGAAAAGCCGAAAGACCCGCCGCCGATGCCGGGCAGACCGGATCGCGCCCTGGCGAGCATGGGCATCTACGTCTTCAACGCCGATTTCCTCTATGAGCAGCTGGTGCGCGATGCCGACGATCCGAAATCCTCGCACGATTTCGGTAAAGATATCATTCCGAAATGCGTCTCGCGCTATCGCTGCTGCGCCCACAACTTCGCCGACAGCTGCGTCGGCGTGACCGCCAGCGGCACGCCCTACTGGCGCGACGTCGGCACCATCGATGCCTATTGGGAAGCCAACATCGAACTGACCAAGGTGACGCCCGAACTCAATATGTACGACAGGGAGTGGCCCATCTGGACCTATCAGGAACAGTTGCCGCCGGCCAAGTTCGTCTTCGACGATCCGGACCGGCGCGGTATGGCCGTCGACTCGCTGGTATCCGGCGGCAACGTCATCAGCGGCGCATTGGTGCGCCGTTCGCTGCTGTTCTCGAACGTCCATGTCCATAGCAAGGCAGTGGTCGAGGACTCGGTGATCCTGCCGGGCACCGACGTCGGCGAGGGTGCCGAATTGAATCGCGTCGTGGCGGACAAGCACTGCCGGATCCCGGCCGGCATGAAGATCGGCTTCGACCCGCACGAGGATGCGAAGCGCTTTCATGTCAGCGCCAAGGGCATTACGCTGATCACACCGGAGATGCTCGGCCAGCGCATCCACCAAATTCGCTGAGCGATTCGACGATGCCCCAGAAGCAACTCGACCTGGTCTTTCTCTGGCACATGCACCAGCCGGATTACCGCGACCACGCCAGCGGCAAGCATGTCTTGCCGTGGGTATACCTGCACGCCATCAAGGATTACACCGACATGGCGGATCACCTCGAACGCCATCCGGGCATTCGCGCCGTGGTCAATTTCGTCCCGATATTGCTCGACCAGATCGAAGACTATTGCCGGCAGGCGGACTCCGGTGAATTTCGCGATCCCCTGCTGCGTCTGCTGGCAGCACCCGATCTGGCGCAGATTTCGGTCGCCGACCGGGGTTTGCTGCTGAATGCCTGCTTTCGCAGCAACCATCACACGATGCTGGCGCCGTTCCCGCGCTACAAGCGCCTGCACGACCTCTACGAAGGCCTTGCCGACGAGGGTGAACGCGCGCTGGCCTATCTTTCCGGCGACTACTTTGCCGACCTCGTCACCTGGTATCACCTGGCGTGGACGGGCGAATCGGAGCGACGGCGCCAGCCGCTGATCGCCGAACTGATGAGCCAGGGCGAGGGTTATCGCCTTGCCGACCGTCAGGCGCTCCTGAAGGTGATCGGCGACATCCTGCGCGGGCTGGTGCCGCGTTACCGCGCCTTGCAGGCGCGCGGCCAGATCGAACTGTCGGCAACGCCCGATACCCACCCGCTGGCGCCGCTACTGATCGACTTCAACACCGCCCGGGAAAGCCTGCCCGAGTCGGCACTACCGGTGGCCAGGAGCTACCCGGGTGGCCGCGAGCGCGTGATCGCGCATATCGAAGCGGCGCGCACCTCGCACACCCGCCGTTTTGGCGCCGTGCCCACCGGCATGTGGCCGGCCGAAGGCGCCATTTCGGCCAGCGTCGTCCAACAGTTCGCGGCCCATGACTGCGCCTGGCTCGCCAGCGGCGAAGGTGTGCTGCGGAACACGCTGAACCAGCACGGCGGCAACACCCCGCGTGCCGCCTACCGACCCTGGACGCTGCCGGAGGCGCCCGGCATCACGCTGTTCTTCCGCGACGAACGCCTCTCGGATCTGATCGGCTTCGAGTATGCCAAATGGCACGGTCGCGATGCCGCCCAGCATTTCGTCAACCAGCTTGAAGCTATCCTGGCCGGCGCGCCGGACGGCGAGAGCCCGGTGGTCAGCGTCATCCTCGACGGCGAGAACGCCTGGGAACATTT